>NZ_CP054043.1:306902-613804 GCF_013282725.1 Yersinia mollaretii ATCC 43969
CGTCGCGGCTAACAAAGTGTTGCAGGCGCTGACGCCATCGCAGGTCCGGGGCTAAATCGGGATTACCGATGGATAAATCCAGCAGGGCTGAGCCAGCGAAATCAGGCATATCTGGCCGGGGGTGGTGGCGCTCAACCATTGTTTTAAGTCGGATAAAAACATCATTCGGCGTGGGATCGGTCATCGATTTCATAGCTGCAGCTCTCAGTTCAACGAATGGGTTTTTCAAACGTTACGACGGCGAGTTCAGCCGGTTCTTCGCGTAAGCGGGCCTGAAAATGGTGAAATTGTGCGGCGATGAGCGCCACAGTTTCGTCCCACTGGTGATCGGCTCGTTGCTGCATTGGATAAAGCAGGAAGCCGGTGGTGACCGCATCCGGGTTATTGTTAATGCGATAGTCTGGCACGACGCTGAAAAGCGGCAGGTCATAACCGGCGTTGACACGCGTCCAACACTCTTGCATAAAGCTCATGGCGAGGTCTTGGTAGGAAAGCGCCAAAGCGATCAAGTCTGACCCAAAGGGTGCCTCAAAGACCAGCTCCCAACCCAGACTGGATGTGTTCAGTACCCGGAACAGACCGTGGCGTTCGAACGCGTCAGCAAGCGAATTGCGGGCATCGTGTAAACTAGTGAGGTAGTCAGCATAGCCGTTGCGCCCTAATCGGCGAAGATTGACCCAGGCGGACAGAATCCCCTGACTCTGTCTGGAGTTTTCGAAGGTGTAGCGATAGGTGCGGAACTGGCCAAACTGAAAATCCTGGTCACTGTAACGGTAGTTGCCGTCACCCAGCTCATCCATAAAACGGTGGTCGCGGGCGACAAAAAAGCTGCTCGCATAGGGGCACAAACCGTTTTTATGGAAATCTACGCCGAGTGAATCGAAACCGTCGATACCGCGCAGTCGCCGCAGCACTTCGGCGATCCGCTCTCTACTGCGCGGATCAGGAACACGTTGGTGCAATTGCGCGCTATCGGCATTGAGCAGGGTTAGGTATAACCAGCCGATGACACTGTCCAAATGCAGGTAAGGGCGTTCCTGCAATGCGTGTTCGTGAGCGAACGCTTCAACGATGGCGCGTACTTCATGCGTATCTTCACAATTGAAGTTAATGGTGGTTCCGCCGCAACACACAATTGCCGCGACGCGCCGTCCGCGAGCATGTTGCTCATTAAGTATGCGCCGTAGCGCGTCAGCCTGCATACGCCCATCGCTGTTACCGGGTACCCGCAGGCAGTTGTCGGAACCGAGTCCGAGTAGGCTGGCGGCATGTTCGACGCAGTAATGCGATCCCTCACTGCACAGAATGACCAAATCAGATGGCAAACCTGTCCGCAACGATCCGGGAGCGATTCGGCTCAGTGCTGACTTAAGGGCATACATGATAGTGAATTTGCCGCCGCTGCAGGCTATGCCCATCGCTTGCGGCCAGCCAGCCCAGGCTCCGATGCACCGCGCCACTTTTTGTTCAATCAGCAATGCCTCCCCACCGAATGCATCCATCAAGCTGTTGGTGTTGTAGGCGGTGGCCAACCATGCGGCTGCGGTAGCCTCCATACTCGGCTCGGGTACCATATTAAACAGAGAATGTCGTGACTGTGGACGGATTGCCCCCTGGAAATAGGCCGCGACGTCGTCAAACAGCTCAGTATCATCGGCAGGCGCGTCACTCTGGTCACGCTCAAGTTCATTAAGGTAGGAGAAAGTGCGCGCGGGGTACTTTGGACCAAGGCTGGCGAGGGCTGCTGGGGCAAAAGCCAGCTCCGGCAGTTTGAGTTGGTTGGCACGTGCTCGCTTTTGTACGTGGGCATCCAACTCCTGCGTATAATCGATAAGTGCCTGCAGACGCTCTGGTTCGGTGGATAAAATGGGCTGCGGTACAAGATATTGTCGCATTCTAATGGATTTCCGGTTGGTTGAAGGTGCCAGGGAGGGGCCAAATTGGCATTGTGTTACCATCGGACTGACGCGATGTTAATTCGGCCAAATAAAATCCAATGAGATTGTTCGTTACGCCATATTGAAAATAAGGGACATCCGCAGGAAATATTCGCAATTATTCTTGTGATTTTTAATCTTAATTATCTAATTCTTGTTTTCCTTACGCTCGTCGAGTTCATCACGGGTGATCCTTAAATGAAAATTTTTTCAGAAAAAATATCATCCAGAGTTTGGGGGCCTTTTTTCTAATTTATACTGCTCTTGGCGTGAATGAACTTTATAATGTTGCTGAAGTCGGTTAAAGGTCTTAACATCTCAATAAATTCCTGTCATTGAAATAGTACGGTTGTCAGCAGTGATCTGACCTTCAGATCAGTTTTCCATTTACTTATCAACACAATTATACGTATGTGAAGCAGGGACGATAGTTGCACTAAGGTGCAATAATGGATTGTACTTTAAGGAAGTGAATGTAGAAGATTAGGTAGCGGGGTTTGTTGCAAGGAAGAGCTGCGCGACATAAAACTCAATACTATTCAATTACATATATGAACTTCAATTTTTTATCGGATCTTTAGTTCACCTACCACGATGAAGTTGTGTAATGCAACATACAGCATCGTGGTTAATAAACCTCTCCGAATTAAAATGCAATAGTGTTGAACTCGACAAATGCAATAAATAATATATTTAGTAACTTGACATTAAAATATTATTCAAATTCATAGGCCACATACACTAATAAAGCTATTCAATTCGTTGATCATCCTGCATGATTAAATAATGGTTAAAAAATTCGGATGTGGCTTTATCTACAGAATAAAATAAACTCTCATCTTTCCATTTGCGGCTAAGATATTCAATGGCTGCGACACGAAAATCACCTTGTTTTAAATCTTCAAGGTATTTTATGACTGTATTATGGCTTAGACCTTGTAACTCAGCATTGTAGATCCTCAACATAATAGCAATCGACTGAAAGAACGGGTCAATCAATTTTTTTTCTATAACCATAGCATCTTGAAACTTGCCCTCACGGCAGAGAGACTCCGCGTGAAATAGAATATCAAGCGTAGCATCCAAATTATTTAAAGTTGTCTGAATTGAAGTTGGTTCTATACCGCATTCGTAGGGACTTTTAGGATTTTTAATCCGTAAAAGGTCACGAGAAGTATTATAATGTCTGCTATATATATGGAATGTCCCTACATACCAGGATAAGGTTCCCACCTGATAACCTAATGTTGTCGCGACAATTTCGTGAAGTACGCTCCACTCAAAGAAGTTAATACCACTAAACCCCCAAATAGCATCATTTGCTCGAACCGTAACATGCAAATATAATATATTATCTCTCTGTATAAATTGCAGCCAATTATTGCATGGTACATCTTTTGTATCTGAATAATCACTCATGGGATCAAATAAAGACATCACTGCGCGTTTAGTATTAGGATCTTCTTGCAATCGGCTGATGACACAAGAAACCTGATCAGTTTTCCCCATCCAATTTCTTAGACGCGGCCCATAAGCGGCACGCCATGTCTTGTTATCATCAGAAAACTCTATTGATCTCGGTAGGTAATGCTGTAGAAACTCAAGGTCTCCCCTACCGGCAAGTACCCAGATAGTTTCTGCAAGTTGGGCAAATACATTATTTTTACGCTCAGGAATGACAAGAAAACGCTCCCTGGGATTTGCAATTTTCGTCAGTGTTGATAATACTTCTTTTTGTGTCTGGCCTCTTGCAACCATTTCTGTACCAACGCTGTCAATATTCCTAAGAACATCGAGCAATGCATGAGTAATATTCCGATTCATTTTAATTTTTCCAGTCCATTTTTATTTAACGCTTTTTCAATAATATCTGTAAATTCAGTAATATTTTTATAGTGATATATTTCAACCCCAGGGCTTCCTGCAATCATTGCGGATACTAATTTATCGCTATCACGATGCAATACAATCACCGGAATCCGCCACAGAATAGCTGTAGCTATTTCATATCCGACACCTAAGCTTGGTATTGTCACCTCAGCTACAACCACATCGGAATGACGTAACCATTTAAGATCTCGATCATGTATCAGCCGATCAGAAAGAGATGACTGTCCTTTAATTGAAAGTTAATAATCACCAACATGTTCTGTAATCACTTTCCCATACTTTTTAATCTCATTAATTAAGCTGGCATAAATAACAACATCCTCACGACCCGCTCTAATTGAACCAGCAAAATAAATGATGGGCTGTGATGCTACATCATTTAATGTATGGGTAACTGACGATTCTTCTTTGTTCATTTCCTATCCTTATATTTAGTTGTAACAGTTATCTTTAACTCTAATAGTTTGTAAGCTCCCCTACTTTGAAAAAATAAGGACCACAAAAATGACCATATTGAAATTCCATTCAGAAATAAAGTGACACCTACCCCGTAAACCGTAAGTTAGCGCTTAATAATATAATTTAAAGATTCTGTTAATGGCAACTGGCCAGCATAAGTAGATTGAACACACCAATAACTAATATAACTGTACAGATTTACGTGTTCACCTTAGACATACTGATGCATTAAAATAATACGATAAAAATTCTCATTAAAAAAAAGAAATATACTACATTACATTTTTAAATTACTTTTAAAACAAATAAAATCATCAGGGTTTAAAATAAAAAAACCTATGAAATAGAAAAAAATCCATGCAATAAAGAAATGTAACTCATCTATCTTCCCGCCAGAAGCTCCCACAAGGGGAGCTATAAAGAGTTATGTGGCTGAGATGACCTTGACTCGCTGCTTATTTTCTATCCCCATCAAACACCATCTTCCATTGCGGCACTGCACTAGCAAAGGTACCGCGGTGGCTGGTTTGGCCGGTAGAAATCGCCTGCACCTGCGGATTGCCATTACCCATCGCCTGTTGATAGGTCATCGGCAATTTCCCCAGTCCGACGCTGATGGCTTCATCCGCTTCGCCATAATAGTTTTTCACTGAGGTTTTAATCACCCAGCGGTAAGCCTGAGTATCGGCTATCAATCGGCCATAGGCTGACGCCGCAAAAAATTGCGGATCAAAATATTCCGCCCGCACCAGCTTATGTAAATCGGTGGGAATATCGGCTGCATTGAACGGTTTTTTCTCATAGGCATTGCGCGCTACTTCATAATAATCGTCATTGATGACCGAACGCGCCAAACCGGGCACACCGTAATAATGTTCGAAAGAGAATGCGGACAGGATAAATAACGTCGGCACCCAGTCGGCATCATTCTTGCGTGGGAAATTGAGGAACCCGCTTAATGTCATGAAAATATCGGTCGGCGCACTGGCGGTTACTGCGGCCAACACAGGCTCTTTAATCTGTTCCAGCTTTTCCAGAAAAGCCATGGTGACAAAACCACCCTGTGACCAGCCGGCAAGGAATAGTTTTGGCGTGCTAATCTGCATCTGCTTTAGCACTGCCCTACTGGCCTGCAACATATCATAACTGGCCTGCTGATGACTGCCCTTCACCATATAGCCTTCCGGTTCGCTGGACTCCCCCATGCCAAAATAATCTGCGCCAATGACCACATATCCCTGCCCGGCAAACTGGGCAATCATCAATGCAGTTTCAGGGGACTGCTCCGGGAACGAAGGAACTTGCTGCTTTCCGTACACCGTGCCGTGTTGGTATGAAACCATTGGCAGCGTGGTGGCTTTGATATCAGGGATCGCCAGCAGCCCACTCGCAACCGTAGGCTTATTACCACGCTCCGGTATCACCGATGGATAAGTGACACGATAGAGCTGCACCCCATTAGTTGCTGGCGAGTATTTTACTGTTACACCAGAAAATTCGGGGGTTTCCTGCTGGAGAATTTTATTGAGCCGCGCCTGATCCCAATGACCAATCAACTCAAACCTCACCTCTGATGGCACTTCAACCACCTGAGTACTCTCTGCGAGAGCAGGGCTTATAGGGAGAAATAGAAAAGATGAGAATAAGAGAATGGCCACTATTTTACGAAGATATGACATGATTTTTCCTTTTTATTTTGGCTAAGAATGAGCCTCTCCAAAAATAGCAGATCCAGACTGATTTTCCTTATGTCACTGGCCCTAAAAACCAAACCAGAGTATTACCTATAGTCAGGTTAGTCACCGACTAACTCTCCATCAATACTGCAATCAAAGGGGATTGTCTGTAGGATAAAACCATTTGTTATGTAGTTCTGTTATTTAATTTCCGAAAAAGAAATACAAACGCGGATACAAACCAAGATATAACTATGTTTATCAATACATAAAGAAGATATGCCAATATTAAAAAAACGAGCATTAAAAACTAAAGCATAGGTATAAACCATACCTAAGTATAGCTTTAAATTATTTAAAAAAGATTTATCGTTGCCGAAGAGTAAAGATTGAAAATAAGCATTATAATTTAATATACAAAATAGAGATCATTATTAATGCGTTATCAAGATAATAGTGTTAATGAGAAATTCAATTCAAGTTAAAAAATCTTATTTATACTTAAAAGAGCACTAAAAATTTAACTTTTATGTCTTCTGAATAATCAATAACAACTGAAATCTTACAATTAAGGATGAAATTTATGTCTGAATTTATAAGCTCTCTAAACTTACATTCAACCGCAATTAAATCAATGCCAGAAATTTTGTTTGAAGAATCAATATCAACCCAAAAAACTATTGTCTGGGAAAAAAATGCCTCAGGCATGGATAAAGATTTTTATGTTAGTCTTTCGGAATTTTACGGTGTAATGTTTTGCAAGCCGAGAGTGAAGAGAAGTGAACTATTCAATCATAATGCATTAACAAATATTATCCCAGACTTTCTTCTGCCCAAGTTACAAAACATAACACCGATAAATAATGGTAATTTTACTGAAAAAAAACCTGAAAAAAATCTCACAAAAAACAATAATAAAGCTTTGGACTATTATTACCGTAAGGTAAATGAAAATAACAAAAGTAAAATGAGAGAGTATGAACCTGCATATAAAACAGAGGTAATTAAGTTCATTGCCAAAATTAAACCTATTATGCAAAGCAGTACTTTAGATCCAAAAATCTTACCCATAATAAAAGAAGTCACAGATAAACAAGCACTCTATGACAAAATTAAAGATATACAAAAGTATCTGGATCATATCTGCATGTATGTTGGCGAATTAACTTTTGTCATTGAGGAAAAAACACATAACATTAAGTTAATTGATCTTGCTGCTGGTTCGGGTGGAGAATCAGCAAAAAAAAATCAGCCCGCGATTTCATCTGGTCTAATGAACATTCAGGAACATATTCAGTCAAAATACTTAAACAACAAAAACAATGTTGATTCAGAGTACTCACGCCTCCCCAAAAACAATACCATTATTTATGGCTCTAATGACAAATAAATATAATCTAAAAATTCAGGAGAAATAAAACCATTAACAAATAGAACATTATAAAACATCACAACTTATGGTGTGGCAACTATTTTTGAATAGTATTTTCAACCTGCTAATATTAAATAGGCAACCCAAAAACGCATATTTTGATGTAGAAACGGAAATTACCAATATTCACTTGCAATGACCATCGTATAAATAACTACGTAAAATTATTCATTTTTACTTTCAAATTCAATGGAGTTGATTCATGTCTTCAAGAATATTGTATACTGCCCGAATGGCTGCACTCGCTGCCACTTTATCGTTCTGTATCACCCCTTCGTCATTCGCGTATGGCCAACTTTATGTATTTGGCGATAGTCTGAGCGATACCGGTAATAATGGAAAATTCACCTACGATAGCAGTACCCACCTTCTGTATGACGAAGTGTTAGCACAACATATAGGCGCCAACCTGATCCCATCCAATATCGGCGGCTTCAATTATGCTACTAGTGGTGCCGTAGCTACTCCGGCACTGAATGCCACTAACAACACTCAAGATCAAGTGCAAAATTATCTGAACCAAGTCAATGGTAAAGCAGATAGCAACGGCCTGTATATCCACTGGATCGGCGGTAATGATCTCGCTGCAGCTGCAACATTAAACCCAGCCGCGTCACAAACAGTGGCTTATACCAGTGCTGCGGCTGCCGCTATGCAGGTACATTCATTGCTAAACGCGGGTGCTGGCACGGTGATAGTGCCGACGGTCCCCAATATCGGTTCTACGCCAATGTTAATGGAGTTAGTTATCCAGCAAGGATTGACCTCTGTGCAAAATGCCGCAGTGCAAGCGGCCTATGCCACGCTAAATTCCCTTGCCACTCCAGACAATACCAGCCATCAGCAGGCTATTCATCAGGCACTTACCGCTGCTGCTGGGCAAGCAAGCATTATCCCACCAGTCCAGCAAGCGATCGCAGCTCAGCTTATCGACGCCTACGACAAATTAAGCACACAGGCCGAGCAACTTACCAACTTTTTCAATAGCAGCGAAGATCACCTGTTAGCACAAAGTGGTGGCAATATTGTAAGAGTTGATGTGAACAAATTATTTGCCGAAGTTATCGCCAACCCACGCCAATTTGGTTTTACCAATACGGTAGGGATGCCCTGCCCACCGGGTGTATCGTCAGCAGTTTGTAGCGCTACGCAAACCGGTTTTGATCACAGCCAATCGTATCTGTTTGCCGATAATTTTCACCCAAGTCCACAAGCCCATTTGCTGGTTGCCGATTATATGCAGGCAGTACTTGATGGGCCAACACAAGCTGTCGCCCTGACCCAAGCTACGGCAGCAATAGCCCGAGACAGCCGCGCCACGCTTGATAGCCGCTTCCAACAATTACGCATCGGCAAAAATCCGCAGAATACCCTAGGAATCTTTGGCGGTTATGCTGGGCAGCATTACGACTATTCAGCCAATTTGACAGCTGGAAATGGCAATGCCACCACACATAATCTGAGTGTGGGTGTTGACTATCAACTGACTAGTCGCTGGCTTATTGGAGCGCTGATATCGGGTTCGAATGACAATCAACAACCTTCCACCCGCTATGATTACAAAGCACGAGGTCTCTTGTTCTCAGCATTTACCGCCTTGAATATAGTTGACCACGGCTGGATAAATGCTGATTTACACTACGCAACTATGAATTACGATGACATCCAACGCAGTATGCAACTAGGGCCAATGACCCGTACTGAGAACGGTAATACCGATGGTAAACAATGGGGAGCAAGACTGACCGTAGGTTATGACATTCCGATCACTCCCTATCTGACAACCGGGCCGATAACACAATTCTCTCTCGACTACAGTAATGTGTCGGGTTACAGCGAGCAAGGTAGCAGCAGCACTGCAATGCATTTCAACGATCAAACCTACCATTCACAGATTGGTGCACTCGGCTGGCGATTGGATGGACAATTTAGCCAATTCGCCCCTTACGCCGAAGTGCTCTATCAGCACCAATTTGGTGATGATGTCTACCGAGCAGGTGGCGGGTTGAAATCTACTCAAACCCAATTTGTGCGTAACACCGCCAAACAGGATAACAACTGGCTGGATATTACTCTCGGAGCCAGCCTACCATTGACCGACCGATTAACTGCATTTGCCTCCATCTCTCAAACCGGTAATCTGAGCAGTGGCGAACAGCTTCGATATAACATCGGTGTCAGTGCCCTTTTCTAGTACAAAAGCGGTAAATCTGACCAGGCAACTGGTTAGATTTTCTTAAACTAATAATGAGAAATAAAACGATACCAGTAGGCTAAGGTATATTTAGCTGGAAAGGTCGCAACCGCCCCTAATTTTTAGGCATCGCAATACTGTAGGTAATTTCCACTTAACTTATAATCCAAATCCATTAATTGAAAATAAAAACCCCTAAAACCTTAAAGTTCACTTTAATATAAGACATGATAAATATTTCATAATATTTATATTTGTAATTATTTTTATTATTTATTGGATTAATAAGTGGAAAAAATAAGTTAATCGTATCGAATTGATGCCCTAACCTATGCATCAGCACTGTCTTTCCTCTGTAGAACTGCCTTTTTTTTGGGGTAACACCATAAAAAGGTCAACGATTGTGCTTATGAAAAATATACGTTAAATATTAGTTAACCTTTTGTAGCCTCCTCAGTGAAGCTATAAATCGGTGATACCTGTGTACCAGAAAATCCGAATTTAAATAACAAGGAATATACAATGAAAAAATTTGACCGTGATGCCACCCTCGCTAGCTGGTTTTTCTATCAAACCTACGGCGTTGATAAAAAAATAAACACGCAACAAAAATTACATTACCTGCGTCTTCTGCTTGCTTGTGCTAAAGCTGATGGCGAGATCTCTCCTGGGGAAATGGATTATTTTATCGGTGCAGCATTTGCTCGTGGTTGCACTGAAGAAATGGTTATGACATTAATTGAAAATGAAGCCACTATCGATCTCTCTACGGAAGTGGTTGACTTTATTAAACTAAATCCGAATGCAAAAAAATCGGACGTTCTTGCATTGCTGTACAGTGCAATGCAAGTCTGCGCGGCAGATGGTACATATAGCACTGAGGAAGTTAACGCCGTCAGAAAAGTTAGTTCTCTACTCGGTATTTCTAAAGAAGAATTACAGAAAGTTGAAGATTTCTTTGCAAAAGATCTGTCTTTAAAACAAGAAGCACGAACACTGTTCGTCGGTTGATAAGCTGTAAACCACCTAGATGTAGAAAATAAAACTGTGCCAGCCATATATTATAAAGCTGGCACAGACTAATGCGCGAAAATAAAACCTTCCGTTTTGTTTAATGGATTACTAATACAAAAATACACAATGAAAAAAAACCTAAGAATTGCCGTAATTGGCTCAAGCTTTAGTGGTTCACTTTTCACCAGACAACTTGAACGCTATTTAAAAAATCCAGAAGTCATTATTTTTGAGAAAAATGCTCATTCCAGTGCATTTCCACATTGGACTCAACCAGAAAAAGGGGCAGCCATATTCATTAATCCAAATGGTATGTCAACCATCAAACACTACGATAACGCGCTTTATCACCAACTACGGGAAATAGCAACTCCGCGCATTTCGATAGAGATTGATTCTATAAACATTAATCATGAAAATCTTTGTGAAATTAAAGATATTATAGATAACGGATTGGCTGATGACTATGGCGCAACAGTCAGGTGGGATAGCGCCAATAAATTATTACGCAGCCTCTTAGATGAGTCTAGAATTGTCTATGGCATGCAGTTGGCGTCTTACAAATATAACCCTACCACACATAAAATATCACTTTTCTTTCATGAAAATAGCACCTACGCCGATGAAGATTTTGGTGAGTTTGACCTATTAGTTGCTGCAGATGGCTGTTATTCGACGGTAAGAGACACCGAGGGGCAGTTTAATTTAAAAGATTCAGACACTACAACCTATCATAATATTTCTAATTTCCGTTTATTAGTACCGAATACATCTGTACCTATCGTTGAAGATTTAAAACTAATCTACAATATCCCGGACAAAACAGAGTATCCCCATTACCAAGATTTGCCCCCATTTAATTCATTATGCCGTGTTGGTTTATCTCATTGTCAAGCTAATGAAAAAAATCCAGCAGGATCAACTTACCTGTTCGGAAATTTTGCTCTCGGTAATAACACTGAAATATCACCAGTAATGAAAAATTCTGATTTTTTAAAAGCACTCTTCATGCCAGCAGGGGGGTCATCAAATTTGACCAAACAAGGTAAATGGCTCATGAGTGTATTGGAAAATGAATATGCGAAAATACACTGGTCAAGATTTCAATCAACTCCCATTAAATTTACCCCAACAGCACGTGCGAATACGGAAGCTTTGCCTATTCTTTATCTTGGTGACGCCGCCCATGCCTTTCCACCATCCCTAGGACAAGGTGCGACAACCGCGATTGAAGATGCTTACTATTCATCCGAAATATTCATTGATAGCATCATTGAACATCAATATTTCGTAAATACAAGTAGTTATCCATTTATCATTACATTGCTGGAAAAAATAAATGCTCAGAGAAAGTCAAGAATCGAGATGATAAAAAATGCCAGTATTTCTGCGGGTAACCATTTAATTTCAGAGAACATGTATGAAGAACTTCAACATGAGGCTGAATTATGGGCCAAGAGCAGTCAGTGGCGAAATATAATTCGCAGTATATGGAAAGGGTATCCACGCCCAAAGGATGAGTCTTTTTGGCGATAGGGAAAACTTATTACATGCACTATCACTGCAGCAGTTAAAAGTGAAGATGACTACCAAGCCGCACTTGTTGCCTCTAATGACCGAGCAACTTTGGTCATCAGCGATCCATTAATGGCAAGAATCAGTGCCCAAAGTTGCTATTGTAAGCACACCTGTTTTAGTTCCACGTACTTTTAGAGATCTTCCGACATACTGAATATGTTCCCGGAGGATATCGCCATGCATAAAATCCGATTCACTGAGCACCAGATCATCGCCGTTCTGAAGTCTATCGAAGCCGGACGTACTGTCAAAGATGTCTGCTGCGAGGCCGCTGTCCACTCCTCTTTATTCCATATACGCCAACTCCACAATAGCCGTATCAATGCAAACACTAAGCCATGGTATAAATGAAATAATGTGTGTATTTGGAATTTCCCGTATTAATAATACTCCCCACAATCCCGATAAATAGCGTCAATATTGCTCGATCCTCTCTTATTGCAACAGGGTCCGATATCCTGCATATTTTGTGTTCATTTATGCGGTCTATGTTGTCACTCTGCAATTCATCCGCTCTCCCTCTCTGCCCAATGCAGTTTCATTAGGCTTAATAGGATAATATACTGTTTTATATGATAATTTTATCAAAAAATAACAATATGAATTCCTATAAATTCAAGAGGTAAATACTATTTATCTGTTTTTTTTATATTTGCTACCGCAAATATAGTTAACTTAAAAACTATCAAAGGAAAATTATGAATTTGGCGGATATAAAACTCTCGCATCGATTTATGGCGTTGCTTGCCATTATGGTGCTTGGATTTGCAGCTTATGGAGCTTGGTCGTTTAAAGTACTGAATAACCTCAAAGTAAATGGCCCGGTCTATCAAAACATCATTCAAGATAAAAATCTGATTGCAGACATACTTCCTCCCCCTCAATATATTATTGAGTCCTATCTTATCTCGCTTCAACTAGCCTCCGCGTCTGCTGATGAACGTAATGAATTGATTTCTAACCTTAAATACAAGAAAAAAGAGTTCGAAAATCACCGCGAATTTTGGACCCATTCAAACCTTTCTAACGAGTTGAAAGAGCAGCTACTGGCAGCGACGGGCAAGCCAGCCCAAGAATTCTATCAAATCGCTTTTGATCAATTCATTCCTGCTTTAGAGAGTGGTGATAATCTAGCCGCCGCAGTTGCTCTTGAAGCGATGAAAAAACACTATGGTGTGCATCGTCATGCCATCGACAAACTTGTCGAACAGGCCGCTAAGCTCACTGAAACTGACGAAGCAGATGCAAAAACCAAAATTCAAACTGCGATGTGGAGCATGTCGGCTATTCTCATTGCTGCGACAGTACTGGTCGGGTTATTCCTATTGGCAATCTCGCGTAGTTTGATCAAACAATTGGGGGGCGAACCCGGCTATGCCGTTGACATCGCAGGGAAAATTTCTGCTGGTGACTTATCGGTGTCAGTGGACACCAAGCCAAACGATCAGACAAGCCTACTGGTTGCGATGAAAATCATGCGAGATAGCCTCGCCAAGATCGTTAATGAAGTTCGTACCGGTACAGAGACGATGGTCACATCCTCTTGCCAGATAGCCAGTGGCAATCAGGATTTATCCTCTCGCACTGAACAGCAAGCCAGTTCGCTAGAAGAAACTGCATCGTCGATGGAAGAGTTTACCAGTACCGTCAAGCAAAATGCTGATAATGCGCGTCAAGCTAATATTTTGGCGACGGCGGCTTCTGAAGTGGCAATCAAAGGCGGTTCAATGGTTTCGCAGGTCGTCGATACGATGGGTTCTATCCACTCTTCCTCTAAGAAGATCGTCGATATTATTGGTGTTATTGACAGCATTGCATTTCAGACCAATATCTTGGCATTGAACGCAGCGGTAGAAGCGGCTCGTGCAGGAGAGCAAGGTCGCGGGTTTGCGGTGGTCGCATCTGAAGTGCGCAACCTTGCGCAACGCTCGGCCAGTGCCGCTAAAGAGATCAAAACGTTGATTGGCGATTCGGTCGACCAAGTCAATATCGGCACCGGGTTGGTTGATCAAACTGGCATCACCATGAATGAGATAGTTGAAAGTATCAAGCAAGTCTCTGACATCATGGAGGAAATCAACGAGGCAAACCAAGAGCAGACTTCGGGTATTCAGCAAATCAATCAGGCGATCATCCAAATGGATAATGTCACCCAGCAGAATGCAGCGCTGGTTGAAGAGTCGGCTGCGGCGGCACAATCCTTACAAGATCAGGCTGAAAATCTGTCGCAAGTTATTAATATATTTAACCTTAATGCTGCATATACTGCAACTGCCACCCCTACGCCATAAAAGCTCGAGTAATAACACATCTGTAGCATAAGCGAGGTGGTAACAGCCACTTCGCTTTTCCCAATAAAAAGAAGTCGCTTCTAATATTTCGATATAAACTATTTATGTTTATATTTTTAAATTGGGGCCGTGATGTCGAAGGTAACTAAAATATTGTTAGTGGAGGATGACCACCGTTTAGCTACGTTAATCGCTGAATTTTTAGCCAAGCAGCTATTTCAAGTCAAAGTGATTAGTCGTGGCGATACCACCACTGAAGATGTTGCACAAGCCCACGAACAATGGATGAATGATACGCAATGAGGGAATAGGAGTGGTCTCACTTTATGAAAGATCATCAGCCCCATAGTGATCAGGGGGTTTACAAATTCATCTGTCGGCACTGTAATCTGGTTATCTTTAACTGGGATTTTTCCTGAGTTATGAAATACGCCAGAGACTCTCTGGCGTATAAAGTTGGCGAAAAAGTTGTTATTAATTCTAACTGGGCACCTCTACATGTTAACTCAACTTCGCTAACATACTATTATTTTACACGTTAGCTATTTGTGAATTACAACCGAGACTCGTTTTGATAAAAGGTATTATCATTAAGCATGGGTGACACTATCCGGCTATCCCTACCCTGCTGGCTCAACCTTTGGTACACATCATGAAGGTCTCAATCGGTGAAGAGATAATGTAATCATTGTTGTTTACTTTGCTCACCTTCATTTTCATATCGTCACTTTTTAGCCCATTAAAGAGCAGAAGCATGTCTGGGCTGCGTTTACTCATATGGATAGCGTAATAATTGCCATCTTTGCGGTAGGTAAAATCAATAATGCCATCTATGGATTTTACCTGTGTTTTTGGACATGAATGTGTGCCTGAAGCTAGCAAATACCCCTTCCCATTGTTGTGGATGGATAAAAATATATCCACTACACTATTTTTGTTACAGTCGTTGGCAATCAGCTTAGCGTGCATCCGCGCCCGACATTCAAACTCGCTTTGCAGCGGTAGATTCTTCCAGCCAAGGTACGCTAAAAAAACCACCATCATGACCAGTAATAAGGCCAGAGATAACTTAGTGCTCATTTTCATCTTTGTTTTCATGTTTAGATAAATAGTAATTTTCGCAAGGCACGTGAATGTCATATGGGCAGTAACTGAGCATATCCGTCATAATGACATGTCCCGATGAATCCTTTTTTTTATCTGCAAAATAGTAAACATTGGCCGGGCTATCACACTTCAAGTTTCCAGTATTGATAATCATCTTAATGGTGCTAATCGTGTTGCTGCTGTCCAACCGGCGAGTCGTATCATCCATCAGATAAATTCGGCATTGATCGATGTTAAAAAGCAGGGTTCTGAGTGATTGTAATCTGAAGTAATTATAAATACTCGGTGAGAAAAGCAGGGTCAAAACAGCAAAGAATAGAATCAACACTGCTACTCGCCCTTTAAAAAAACCAGAGAGTGACGTTTTATGGTGATCCGATATTGCCGAAGCGAGAGGTGGATCCACCTCATGGCGTTGAGTCAGTTCCACGCTTTTTGGGTCTGTTCTTGTCAGATGATTATCTTCGCCCATCTCTGTAATATCGGCTTCAAATAAAAAGCCGTGTTTGGGGATGGTTACAATCAAATTAGTATAGCCACACTGTGCTAGCGCTTTTCTTAGCATGGAAACATAGTTGTTCAAGTTATTACTTGAGGCCGTCAACCCTCTTTTTTCCCATAGCTCACTTAAAATGGTATCCCGACTCAGTGGAGCACCATTATTTTTTATCAGCAGCAACAGCAACTCACTGGTCACGCGAGTGAGGGTAATCATATCTATGTTGTTATCAGGGCAGAATAAAGTACCGTCTGAAGAGTTATATTTAACATTACCATTAATGATGTACTCCATCGTCTTTCCCCTGAATTAACCCTGTCGCTTTATATTTTTTCTTATCAAAAGAATCCTAAGCACTCATCCTCACTCTGGCTCCACTGCAGAGCTACCCTCTAACAAAATCTCTCCCTTAACTTTACCCACACTATAATTGTGTATTTTAATTGTCCCTTAAGTGTATACCACGAGAGAGCGCCATTCAATTTAACAGAGTTTAAATCTAACAAAAAGCATATGATAAGAATAAAAATCTATCGTCATGGGCAATCTAATTATATACATCCTATTTTTATTCCTTGATGCTAAGATAGACTCCATCAAAAAACACGGGATGAACCACATCAAATAAAATCAGATGGAGAGAACCTCATACTGATAAAAATAATACTCCCTCCCGATAGAGAAACTATTTCGCCTATGGCTCCTTTTTCATACCTGAGGATAATATAAAATGAAATATCATTTAAATACCAAATCACAGTTTGAACAAGCATCCCCTATACTGAAAAAAAACACACTCACACTCTCTATTAAGCACAAAATTAAATAACCCATCACAAGTTAAGTCTGGAATGAGAATATTAATTCCAAACGACCCGAAATTTTACTGATTTTATTTATCCAAAAAAACGGCTGGATTATGACTCGTAAATTAAGAATATCGATTGTTGACCAAAATAATTTTTTTGTCGAAGGGCTAAAAGACGCGATAAAAAAACACTGCCTTGCTAAAGGTATGTCTGTAGCATTTATGTCTCAGCAATTATCACACCAAGCCGCAAACCTGATATTTTGGGCACCCAGTGACCCAACGAATTTGGTGCCTGTGGGGTTGCAGAGCGAAGGCAATAATAAATCACAATTGATCATGGTACTGTCACAGCAGGAAATAAATTCAGTCAAACATCAAACACCATGGGTATTCTATCGCAATCAGAGTCTGGAGACTTTATTAGCCCTCGTTGATCAGGCGCTAATGGCTTCAGTCATTAAGGGCAACAAAAAAGAGCCTGAGAAACAACGTGATATTAGCCACTTAGATATTCTCACTCGTCGACAGAAGCAGATTATTAATTATGTTTCAGAAGGCATCTGCCCAAGTAAGATTGCCGATAACTTACAAATTCATGAAAAAACTGTCAGTAGCCATAAAAGATCGGCAATGAAAAGATTACAGCTTAATAAGACAACCGATTTATACTATTGGATACTCTCCCACTCTATGCCATCGATGTTAGAAAATCGCACACCAACATAAGCAGCTGCATGACCCATTGACAATATCACCGTGACGGAAGCCTCTCTAATGAGTATTTATAAAACGCTAATGCAAGGATTGCTCTTAACCTTTGTGTTACCCGCATCAATACAGGCCAACGTGGTAACCTCCACAGAAACCGAATTACAGGCAAAACGTCAATCTATTCCACAAGAGGGAAAAGAGTATATTACGTTAATACATCCTGTTGCCTCACAGCCCAAAGTGGTTGAATTTTTTTCCTTTTATTGCAGCTCTTGCTACCAATTTGTTGAGAATTATCCGGTCGCCGACGCCATTAATCGTATTTTACCCAAGGGTGAAACCGTCACCAAATATCATGTCAGCATGATGGGGCCACTGGGAAATGAACTGACAGAGGCTTGGGCTATTGCCATGGTCATGGATAAAACCCATGACGTGGAAAAACCGCTGTTCGAGGCCGTGCACAATCAAAAATTAAAAAACGTTGCCGACATCCAGGAAGTCTTTGCTAAAGCCGGTATGGATGCCGCGACCTATCAACAAGCACAACAAAGCTTGCTGGTTAAAGGGGCGATTGCACGACAAAAGGCCGCTATTGCCTCCTTTGGCGTCAAAGGAACCCCCACTTTTTACGTCAACGGAAAGTATCAAATACACAATGCCGGTATCGCGATCACAACTCCTCAAGCCTATGCGAATAACTTTGCCGAGGTAGTGCACGCCTTATTAGAGCAACAATAGGAGACCACAGGCGGCGGGGGTAATAAGCTGGCGTATAACATTTTATTCTTATGGTTCGCTGTTTTTTATCCCGCTCTTATGGCAATATACGTTCCATATATGTTTCATATAGGCATTTTATGGGTATCGTAAAAATCTCCGATCTGATGCATGAAAATCTGCGCATCGCCAGCAATGCCATGAGCCGCTCAATAAACTCGCAAGCAGAACACTGGCTTAAAATGGGTATGCTGGCTGAACTTTATCCCCAATTAACTCATCATGAGCTTGCCCGAGCATTAGTTCAGGCAGAACTCCAAGGGGGAGCTGACATCACCAGAATGATTCAAAATGAAGCTCTTCTGAATAAAAAAGAAGAGGAAGCACAATGACCGCAGTCAAAATCCACTCACCCGCTGAGATTGAAATGGCCCGCGCCGCAGGTCACGCCGCCGCTAAGGTATTAGAAATCATCACCCCCTATGTACTCGCGGGGGTGACGACAGATGAAATTGATCGGTTGTGCCACGACTACATTATTAACGAACTGAAGGTCATTCCGGCAAATATTGGCTATCACGGTTATGCCCATACCGTTTGCACCTCAGTCAATCATGTGGTCTGCCACGGCATTCCATCAGATAAAAAACTCAAAAATGGCGACATTGTTAATATTGACGTGGCCATTATTAAGGATGGTTGGTATGGCGATACCAGCAGAATGTATTTTGTCGGTGAGCCATCCGTCAGAGCTAAGCGTCTGGTCGATATCACCTATCTCTCCATGGTTGAGGGCATTAAGGTGGTGCGTCCGGGGGCGACACTGGGCGATATTGGTGCAGCCATTCAGCATGTCGCTGAAGGCGCAGGCTTTTCTGTGGTGAGGGAGTATTGTGGTCACGGCGTGGGTCAGGAGTATCACACCGCACCACAAGTGCTGCACTATGGGATCGCGGGAACAGGCATGATCCTCAAACCGGGTATGATTTTTACTATTGAGCCGATGATTAATGCCGGAAAAGCCGCGACCAGTGTCTTGGGTGATGGCTGGACCGTGGTCACCAAAGACCGCTCCCTTTCGGCACAATGGGAGCACACCATTGCCGTGACCGAATCAGGATATGACCTGTTGACGCCGTGGCCTGAAGGGACTGGCGAGTACATCGCAATATAGTTCGTGAAAATATAGTACGTCGCAATATAGCGCCACAAATCGAGCAAAAAGGCTTGAGTACGAAATACCACTTGCCAGAGAGTTGGCAAGTGGTATCTAGGTGCGGTAAATCCTTCACTCACTGAGCTATTAGGTACTCAGCGGTAATAGACCGCAATATGCTGGTCTTGCACTTTTTCTATGCTGACTTTGATATCGAAAATCTCCTCCAGAATATCAGGTTTCATTATCTCTTCCGGTGCACCCCGATATATCACCTCACCGTTTTTCATGGCGATCATATGGTCGGAATAAGCTGAAGCGAAATTGATATCATGGATAACCAGTATGATGGTTTTTTGCAGCTCATCAGCAGCACGCCGCAACTGTTTCATCATCGCCACGCAATGTTTCATATCTAAATTATTTAATGGCTCATCCAGCAGGATATATTTCGTATCCTGACAAAGCACCATAGCCACATAGGCCCGTTGCCGTTGCCCACCCGAAAGCTCGTCAAGATAACGATCTTTAAGCGGCATCAGATTGAGGAATGTCATGGCTGCAGCAATATGCTGGCGATCACTCTCGTTGAGCCGCCCTTTCGAATAGGGGTAGCGCCCAAACCCGACTAAATCCGACACGGTCAGGCGGCTGGTGAAATGATTCTCTTGGCGCAAAACGGAAAGGATGGTCGCGAGCTTATCCCCAGAGGTTTTCGCCACATCCAACCCATTAAACCGCACGCTCCCCAGATCTGGCGTCAGCAAACGGCTCATGATCGACAATAAAGTAGACTTACCAGCCCCATTGGGTCCAATGATGGAGGTAATCCCACCCGAAGGAATACTCTCATTGATATTATTGAGAACCGATGTGTCCTGATATTTTTTATTTATGTCATTAATTTCAATCACACGGGAGCCTTTTTTATTAAAAGATAAATAAATAGCGCGCCACCAATAAACTCAATCACCACCGATAGCGTTCCCGACATATTCAGCAGGCGTTCGAGGATCAATTGGCCGCCGACCAGTGTAATGGTTCCCAACAGGAAAACGCCCGGTAGCAAATATTGATGCCGGAATGACCCCACAATCGGATAAGCCAGATTCGCGATCAGCAAGCCCAAAAAGGTCAGCGGCCCGACCAGTGCCGTTGAGATAGCCACTAATAGCGAGACCAGCAGGAGAATCGCGGTTATTTTTTTCTGGTAAGCAACGCCCAGATTAATCGCGGTATTTCTGCCGAGCGCGATAATATCGAGGCAATAGCGCATACGCCAAACGAGAATACCCACGATCACAATTATTCCAGTGGAGAGGGCGATAATTTCCGGGGCAGCGCGGGTAAAAGTAGCAAACACCCTCCCCTGCAAGATGGCAAACTCCCCCGGTGAGAGCAGGCGCTGCATCAGGCTGGATAAACTGCGGAATAAGGTGCCGCACACCAATCCCACCAGCAGCACTTTATGCAGATTGATCCCCACTCCGCTCAGCAACCAGCGGTAAAGAAATACCGAGAACAGCAGCAGCAATGCTGATTCGCAGAGAAACTTACCGGTGACGCCCAACACTCTGAAACCATTGGCATCAATAAAGAATATCAACATTGTCTGAATGAGGATAAATAGCGCCTCAAGCCCCATGACAGACGGCGTTAATATTCGGTTATTGGTCACTGTTTGGAATAAGACGGTGGCGATACCTGCGGCAAAGGCGACCAGCAGCATGGTGGCTAAAATAAGGCCACGATGTACCAGAATATACTGAATATTGCCCTTCAGATTAATCGTCATAAAAATGATGATAGCGACCAGGGCAAGGATGCTCAGTAACACTAACCTTTTTGCCGGAGTGCTTAGCGTGCTGTTATTTGCCTGAAGCCGGCTCTCTTTTGAAGCATACTCACTAGCCTGCATGGCGTTTCGTCCTAACAATTAATAACAGGAAAACCAGTGCGCCAATGGCCCCTAAAATAACGCTGGCAGGTATTTCAAATGGGTAGCTAATTAAGCGACCGATAATATCGCACAGCACCACCAGCCCGCCCCCACACAGCGCCACCCAAGGGATGGTTCGGCGTAGATTGTCCCCCATCGCCATGCTGACAATATTGGGAACAATCAAGCCGAGGAAAGGAAGCACGCCAATCACCACCACTACCACGCCACTGGTGATAGCAATAATGGACATCCCAATCATCATAACGCGTTGATAATTCAAACCAACATTGACCGAGAAGTCCCGCCCCATTCCTGCAACAGTAAAACGGTCGGCGATCAGGCAGGAGATCAGCGTCAGCGCGCCCACAATCCACAGCAGCTCATAGCGGCCCTGCAACACACCCGAGAAATCACCGGACTCCCAGCTGCCTAGCGATTGCAGGAGATCGAACTCCATCGCCAGAAAAGTGGTGACCGCGCTAAATACCGCGCCCAGCATAATGCCAGTCAGCGGCACCATCAGAGCCGATTTCATTCTCATTCTCGCCAGTAGCATCATAAACAGCGCAGTGCCGCCCATCGCAAATAGCGTGGCGACCAACATCTTGACGATCACGGGGGCTGATGGGCTGAAGACCATGACCAACAATAAGCCAAGGCTGGCCGACTGGGTGGTGCCCGCAATGGATGGCTCAACAAAACGGTTTTGCGTCAGCATCTGCATAATCAGGCCAGCCACACTCATCGCACTCCCGGCCAGAACCAAAGCCAATGTACGCGGCACTCGGCTGAGCAGAAAGATGTCGCGCATATCGGGATCTGACCAGACATCCGTGAAGGTGACATGCCCGGCACCAATGAACAGACTGCACATCATCAGGCCCAGTAAGATAACTAGGCCGACGATAAAGCTAAGATTTTTCATCAGTGGTGATTACTGCGCTGCGGCTTGTTTATCCAGTACGGCACTGATTTTATCCATCAGTTGCTTATAGCTCTGCACACCGCCTGCAATATAGAGCGAGGCAGAATCAAGATAAACAATCTGGTTTTTTTGCCATGCTTTGGTTTTATGAATCAGCGGGTTATCGAGCACTTGCTGTGCCGATTGCCCTTCAGTCCGGCCAATCGCGTTGTCGCGATCCAGCACAAACAGCCACTCCGGGTTGGCATTCAAAATGAATTCTGAGGTCACCACATTGCCATGACGGCCTGACTCGGTGAAGGTCGCCGCAGGTTTGAAGCCTAGCTCATCAAAGACAAAGCCAAAACGGGAGCCGGGGGTGTAGGCAGACATTTTTCCGCCACTGACCATCATCACCATAGCAGAACCCGCGTTAGCCGATTTTTGCTTGATCTCATTGATCTGTTGGGTAAATTTACCTAGCAGCGCTTTCGCATCGTCCTCTTTACCAAAGATGGAGGCCAGTTGCTCCGTACGCTGAGTCAGGCTCTGAGTAAAGTGCTGGGTATCGATATCCAGTGAGATGGTTGGCGCGATGGCACTCAGTTTGTCATAAGCATCTTGAGCACGGCCACCGGCAATGATCAGGTCAGGTTTTGCCTGACTCAGTGCTTCATAGTCAGGTTCAAACAGTGTGCCTGCGTTCAGATACTCGGAACCACTGTACTTGGATAAAAATGCGGGAAGATGCACGCTGGTCTGCGGGACACCCGCCACTTTAATGCCCAGAGCATCGGCTGTATCCAACACGGAAGGGTTCAATATGATCACTTTTTGCGGGTTGATCGGAACCTGAGTAGTCCCCTGAGCATGTTCAATACTGATTTTTGCTGATGCTTCTGGAGTGGTTGCAGAGTCATCACAACCGGTCATCGCCACAGTGGCTGCCAGTAATGACGAACATAAAGCCAGACGTAATCGCATTTTCTCTCCTGAAAAGTGGGAATGTAGATATCCTTGAGTGCTAACACAAATGATTTGCATTACTAATCTCGGGAATAATACCTATCTCTTCCAGTGATGAACAGGTTAAAAAAACACTTTAATCTGACGCTTACACCTATCTCGTGCAAATCTCACACAGTTACATGACAGTTTTGTGAACAATCTCTAAAGATTTAATAATTAGATTGATCTATCTACGCGGGTAGATACACTAAAAAGGAAGGTAAAGATTAATGTCTGCTTATGTTTCATTATTCAGCCTCTTTTATAGCCTAAATAATTCGAGTTGCAGGAAGGCGGCAACTGAATGACAAATCGGTCGTAGACCGTTTTGAACAGCATTTATGCTAGCCCGCAGGGTGAGTCTCAAAGAGACTCATTAATCCCAAAGAGCTTACCTGAGTCAGTGACTGGGGTGAACGAAGGCAGCCAACGCACATGCAACTTGAAGTATGACGGGTATAGTCAGCTTATCTCAGTGGCCGAGTGCAGGATGAATAACCCAACAGACATTAATACGTGAACATGATGCTTCAACACCAGGGGAACCTTTTTAATGACTTCACTCAATAGCTCGACGGCAGACAATGCTCCATCAGAGAGCATGGCTGCGGAAGAGCGTCTGGCTACGCCCGAAGGTCGCAAAGATTTTTGGCGCGCAACCTTTTCATGCTGGCTCGGCACCGCCATGGAGTATGCAGACTTCGCACTCTATGGTTTAGCTGCTGGCATAATATTTGGTGACGTCTTCTTCCCTGAAGCAACACCGGCGATTGCCTTGTTATCCAGCTTTGCGACCTACTCTGTCGGCTTCATTGCTCGCCCCATTGGCGCACTGTTGTTCGGCAGATTAGGTGACCGCAAGGGCCGGAAGGTGGTGATGATTACCACCATTACCTTGATGGGGGCCTCCACCACCCTGATTGGTTTAATCCCAAGTTATGCCTCAATTGGTTTATGGGCACCTGCCACGCTAGCCTTTTTGCGCTTTATGCAAGGGCTGGGGGCGGGTGCTGAACTCTCTGGCGGTGCGGTGATGTTGGGGGAGTATGCCCCGGCCAAAAGGCGCGGTTTGGTCTCCTCCATTATTGCCTTAGGCTCGAACAGCGGCACACTGCTGGCAGCACTGGTTTGGTTGTTGGTGTTGCAGATGGACAAACAGAGCCTGCTTGATTGGGGCTGGCGTATTCCGTTCCTCTCCAGCATCTTAATCGCCGGTGCCGCGCTGTTTATTCGCCGTCATATGCGTGAAACCCCTGTCTTTGAGCGCCAAAAATTGGTGCTGGAACAGCAGCGCCAACAAGCGCTGGAGCTGGGTCGTGAGCATGTCGCTGAAGTGGATAACCGCAGCTTCTGGCAGCGCAGCAAATCATTCTGGATCATGGTGGGCTTGCGTATCGGCGAGAACGGCCCCTCCTATCTGGCTCAGGGCTTTATGATTGGCTATGTCGCCAAAATTTTGATGGTGGATAAGTCAGTGCCGACCACGGCCGTGTTTATCGCCTCCTGTCTCGGCTTCCTGATCATTCCACTGGCGGGTTATCTGTCGGATCGTTTTGGTCGCCGCATCACCTATCGTTGGTTCTGCCTGCTGTTGATTATCTACGCCTTCCCGGCATTTATGCTGCTAGACACCCGCGAGCCGATTATCGTGATGGGGACTATCATTGTAGGTATGGGTTTGGCATCACTGGGGATCTTCGGCGTACAAGCAGCATGGGGTGTTGAGTTGTTTGGCGTGACGAATCGCTACACCAAAATGGCCGTGGCCAAAGAGGTCGGCTCAATTCTGTCCGGCGGCACAGCGCCACTGATGGCGGCAGCCATGTTGACCTTCACCGGGCACTGGTGGCCAATCGCCCTCTACTTCGCCTTCATGGCAGGGATTGGCTTCGTCACCACCTTCTTTGCCCCTGAGACACGCGGACGTGACCTTAATTTGCCAGAAGATGCGATTTAATCCCGAAAACGGTATTCGCAATATTCTGTGAAGAAAATGAAGAAAGTGCCTGTTATTCCCAGTAAAGTGCCTATATTGCCACTTTTACTGGGGATTTCCCCGTGGATAACCCCTTCAGGGATGTTTGGCCGCTATTTTCAGATTAAGTAGGTAACTTTGGTCAACCGTATTACACGTTCTGATGTGGCCCGCGAAGCTGGCACCTCGGTGGCAGTCGTGAGCTATGTCATCAACAATGGGCCACGTCCGGTTGCAGAAGCCACCAAACAGCGGGTGCTGGCTGCCATCGAAAAAACCGGCTATCGGCCTAATGGGATCGCCAGAGCATTAGCCTCCGGCACCACGAAAACCTATGGTCTGGTGGTGCCCAACATCTCAAACCCATTTATCTCCTCAATGGCCCATGCCCTACAACGCGAAGCCTTTACCAACGGGCAAGTGTTGTTACTGGGTGACGCTGGTGACTCTCGTCAGCGCGAGCTAGAACTGATTAACAATCTGCTGCATCGTCAGGTGGATGGCCTGCTCTACACCAGTGTTGATCGCCACCCTTATATCGAGCTAATTCAGTCTACGGGTACGCCCTTTGTGATGCTCGACAGAGTTGATCCGGCGCAGCAAGTCTGTGCTATTCGCGTGGATGAGCGGGCGGCAGCATTTCAGGCGACCCAGCATCTGATTGAGCATGGTCATCGTGACATCGCCATTATTTGCGGTCCGCTGGATATGCTCAATACTCAAGATAGGGTGAGTGGTTGGCGCGATGCCCTGCTACAAGCAGGATTAGTCGTGCGCGATGAGTGGATTTTCTCGACTTCTTATACCCGCCCAGGGGGTTATCAGGCGGCACAGCAGATGCTAAAAGGGCCGTTGCCGCAAGCGCTGTTTGCCACCAATGAATTACAAGCCTTTGGCTGCCTACGGGCGATGGCCGAACAGCATCTGACGGCCCCCAAGGATCTGGCGCTGATCTGCTTTAATGGCACCATCGAATCGGAATTTAATGTGCCGTCATTGACCACCGTACGCCAGCCCGTGGATGAGATGGCAAAAACCGCCATCGAGATGCTGAAAAACTGGACCGGCGCGCCCGCGATTCGCGAATTCAATTTTTCGCTGCAACTCGGAGAGTCCTGCGGCTGCACCAGACGTCAAAAAGATTCGTTTCCAACATAAAAAAGATAAAAATAATATGCGTTTAATTATTGATTGTGACCCAGGAAATGGCGTGCCCGGCGCCAATGTCGATGATGGTTTAGCTCTGGCACTTGCCATCGCGGCTCCGGAAATTACCTTAGAATTGATCACCATCGTGGCGGGTAATACCCCAAGCGAGGTGGGGTTCTCTGTTGCCCATGATTTAGTCAACCGTCTGGGCTTGAATATCCCCATTATTCGAGGAGCCTCACAGGCGCTGGTTGAACCGGCAGCTCCTTGGCGCGACAAACTGGATAATGGCGCAGCTAAAAATGGCTTAACGGCACTTTGGCAACAAACAGCGCGCCCGCCGCTGGTGGCATTGAATGCCCCATTGGCGGCCCATGCGATGGGTGAATTGATCTGCAATAATCCCGGCGAGATAACCTTGGTGGCGATCGGCCCGCTGACCAACATCGCCCACGCCATGCAGCTCTATCCGCAATTGGCCTCATCGGTGGCGGAAATTGCTATCATGGGCGGCGTTTTTAATGTCGATGGCTACCTGAAAGACACCAATTTTGGCCTCGATCCTGAAGCGGCCCATGTGGTGCTAACCAGTGGGGCCAATATCACGCTCGCGCCGTTGGATGTCACCACCCAGACCCAACTGCTGCATCAGGATTTGGATAAAATCGCGCAAATTGATTCGCCGCTCAGCCGCTATCTGGTGGAGACGATCCGCCCTTGGATCAGCTACTCCATGCAAACGCGCCAACTGCCGGGGTGTTGGGTGCATGATGCTTTGGTGGTCGCTTGGTTGCTGGATAAAAGCATCGTAACCACCAGCCGTGACTACCTTGATGTGGCGCTCGAAGGGGCGCTGACCCGTGGTATGACTTTGCGCTTCAGCCCCGAGACTTTGCGTTTGGATG
This sequence comes from Yersinia mollaretii ATCC 43969, assembly GCF_013282725.1. Classification (NCBI taxonomy): domain Bacteria; kingdom Pseudomonadati; phylum Pseudomonadota; class Gammaproteobacteria; order Enterobacterales; family Yersiniaceae; genus Yersinia; species Yersinia mollaretii. Next base: position 334,261 of record NZ_CP054043.1, read on the forward strand.
TCGGTATCCCTGCGCCACAGGGCAAACCGGTCACCCTGCTGCAAACGGTTGATAATAAAAAGCTCTTGGATACCTTATATCACCGCCTAAGTCACTATCGTTAGTCTGGTTGAACACCGGTTAGCCCGATATCAGCTATCATATCTATCCATCGTGGGGCTTTTCGACTGTCGGGCGGCCCCAACTTAAATAGGATCTGACTTAAATCAGTGTAAGACTACGGCCTTACCCTCACTGAGATTAACTATGCTGACACTGCTTCACCTGCTCTCTTCTGTCGCCCTACTGGTTTGGGGAACACACATCGTCCGCACGGGTATCATGCGGGTTTATGGCGCGGATTTGCGCCGAATTCTCAGTGCCAGTATCCAGAAAAAACCGACCGCGTTTATTGCCGGGATTGGCGTGACCGCACTGGTGCAGAGCAGCAATGCTACCGCGCTGCTGGTGATCTCGTTTGTCTCGCAGGGGCTAATTTCACTGTCGCCCGCACTAGTGATTATGCTGGGTGCCGATGTCGGGACTGCACTGATGGCGCGGGTGCTGACCTTTGATCTCTCTTGGCTATCGCCCTTACTGATTTTGAGCGGGGTGATTATCTTCCTCGGGCAGCGCAAAACCCGCATTGGTCAGATGGGGCGCGTGGGAATTGGCCTTGGGCTGATTATTCTGGCGCTGCAACTGATTGTTACCTCTGCTGGGCCGATCACCCAAGCCACCGCCGTGCAGGCCATCTTCTCCTCCCTGACTGGCGACACCATTTTGGCGCTATTGATTGGCGCACTGTTCGCCATGGTCAGTTACTCCAGTCTGGCCGCCGTGCTGTTAACCGCCACCTTGGCCGCCACGGGCTTGGTGCCACTGAATATCGCCCTGTGCATTGTGATTGGCTCGAATCTGGGGAGCGGTTTACTGGCCCTGATCAGCAGTCGCGGGCAGAACGCCATCTCCCGACAAGTGGTGCTGGGGAGCTTATTATTTAAACTGATCGGCTGTATTTTGGTCCTGCCATGGGTCAATACCTTAGCGCAATGGTTGCTCAGCCGTGACCTCCCTGCCGCCGAAGTGGTCATCTACTTCCACGTATTCTATAACTTGATTCGCTGTTTACTGATGCTGCCATTGGTGGAAGTGATGGCGCGCATCTGTAGCCGGTTAGTCAGCGATGATCCCAATAGCGCCCAGCCCTCGGCCCCGCGCTATCTGGATATTACCGCTATCGACACGCCATCATTGGCCTTGGCTAACGCCGTGCGGGAAACCCTGCGCATGGGCGATGTGCTGGAGCAGATGCTCTTCCGCTTTAAAGAGGTGCTCGAAGGCAACAAGCAGCAAAAACATGAAGTGGGTTTACTGGAAGATGAAGTGGACATGCTGTACAGCGCGATAAAATTGTATTTGGCGCAAATTCAGCAAGATGAGTTGGGTGAGATTGATTCACGCCGCTGGGCGGAGATCATCGACACCACCGTCAATCTCCAACAAGCGGGCGATATTATTGGCCGCATGACCGCCGATGTCGCCGCCAAATCGCTCAATGCCCAGAAGCCCTTCTCGGCCGAAGGTTTTGAGGAGCTAATGACCCTGCATACTCGGCTGGTGGCGAATCTGGATTTGGGCATGTCGGTGTTTTTATCGCGCGATATCAATAACGCCAAGCGCCTGCGTCGTGCCAAACACCGTTTCCGTTTGATCAACCGCCGCTACTCTCACTCCCACGTCGAGCGCCTGCATCAACATAATGTCCAGAGCATTGAAACCAGCAGTCTGCATATGGGGCTGTTAGGGGATATGAAGCGCTTAAACTCGCTGTTCTGCTCGACCGCCTACCATGTGCTGGAAGTGCAGGAAGAGTCTCTGGATTAAGCGAATTCAGCCCATAAAAAACGGCACATACCTAATAATATGTGCCGGAGATTATTGATTACGTGCCAGCGGCGGAGAGAACAGTCAGATCGTAAAGACGCCGTCAATCCGTCCCTGGAGGCTCGAGCCGCGCCATCCCTGGCGCGGACGCTTTACTCTTCTGACTGTCCTCACCGTTTCAGATCGAGTCATTGGGGTTTGCTATCAATCAGCGGCACAGACCTAGAGATAGGTGCCGCTGATGATTCATCACCACTCATTTCAGTTAGAAATTATATTTCACCCCTAACGTGATGCTGCTGTCGCTGTAGCCATTATTGCCCACTTGCTGGCCCACATTACCCCACAGACTCAACTTCGTATTGACCTGACCTTCGACCCCCACCTTCAGTTCAGCCACATTGGCGGCCCCGGCTTGTTTCACCGTCATGCCATCCAGTGTGGTGCCGAAATCTTTGGTGTTATGAATCCAATTGGCTTCAACATACGGCTTAAATGCCGGCACCTTGGCTTTTTCGGCGGTCGGGATTGGGCTGATAAAGGCCTTCACCCCCAGACGCATTTGGATATTGTTATTACCCTCGCCAGTCACTACCGTCCCATTGGTTTCAGTATGAGAATCGGCTTTCACCCCCATCCACACCACTTGGGCTTTAGGCTGAATAAAGTAATTTTGGTTAGCGCTCTGGCCCACTTTGAAGGCATAGCCGCCCTCAACTGACGCGGTGAATCCTTTCGAGTCATACTTCTCGGTTTCTAAGCCTTCGCCACTGACCTGATTATTAAACCAGCTATATTGCAACCAAGAGTCAACATAAGCCCCCGTCTGTTCCTGCCCTTGCTCAAACCATGTGCCATACATGCCAACACTGTAGCCATCTACTGAGCCAGTGGAGCGATATCCCGTCCCTTGTGCCACCGTAGAGCTGCTGCTGTTGCCATAACCGGCCATCACCCCGACGCGCCACAGATCCTGATTATTGCGGCTCCATTGCGCCACATCACCGCCCAACTGCATCACATAACGGTTATCCTGCGTTTTCAGCTCACCGCTGTCATCACGGGAGCGATTATGGCTGCCCTGATTACGTAACCACAAACTGGTGCTTTTCACTTCACCGGTAAAGACATCGGTATAGAGTGTTTCACCGGAGCGATCCGCCAGACTGCTGACAAACAGGGTGTTCGCTGCTGCCAAATTCGCGGTGTAGCTGGCCGGTTCAGGGCGACGCTCATCCGCTTGCGTCCGCAGATACCAGTCGCCATCCGCAGGTGAGCTGACACCGCCTTGATACAGGAAGTACTCATACGCGCCCGCCACCGCACGGCCATTCAGGGTAAACTGCCCCGCAGAGTCACCACCGACATCAATGATTTTGATGCCCTCAGCAGTCCGCGCCCCATTACCGCCAATATTGTTCACCGTGACGAAACTCTGCCCAGCGGTATTGCCGGTAATCAGCAGCCGATCCGTGATGGAGGAGTCGCCCGCCAAAACAGTGTTGAAGACCACAGTGCCATTGTCGCCAGTATAATTACCGTCAATAGTGAAGGTTCCGAACGCGCCGCCCGTTAATGCATTTGGCATAATCAGGTTGCCACGGTTCTCCACATTCCCGGTCACTTGGCCGTACCCGCCGAGTGACCCCGTGCTGGTAATCAGCACATCACTCACCAGATTGACGGCATTCGACGCCAGTGTCGCCACCAGTGAACGGGCCAAAGGTGACTCATTCACCGTCAGGGTGGATATTGCGGGTGAACTGCCCAGTTGCAGTAACCCATTTTCAATCGTCGTCAAGCTGGCACTGACAGTACCACTGTCAATCTTCACCGTGCCGCTGCCGCGTTTAACCAAAGTACCGCTACCGCTGATACTGTTGGTGAAATCCCAGAGTGACGCCGTATCCAAGATCAACTCGCCGCTGTTGGCGACACTGCTGCTCCCCAGATTGGCGGCACTATTGGCGGTCAACACCGTCCCAGCATCCGTGGTGAAGAGGCCCGAATAACCGCTATTGTCCGCCGCCAGTTGGACATTGGCACTGTTGGTGAGCTGAACATTGCCGCTACCCGCCAGCGCGTTCAGCAACGCCCCACTGCTACTGTCCAGATTCAGCAAGCCGTTATTGTTAATCGCCCCCGAACCTAGCCCTTGGACCTGATACAGATGGGCCGTCGCGCCACTGGCAATATCCGTGCTGCCCGTAAACCCACTATTACTTTCAGTGATACTCAGTAGGCCGCTCGTCAGATCCAGCTCACCACTGCCCGTCAATGCGCCATCAACCTGCCCGCCATTGGTGACGGTGAGCTTGCCACTATTGAAGTCCAGTGTGCTGCCGATTTCGGTCAATAACTGGCCCACCGTCTGCTGAGTCCCGTTGAGATCAACACGGGTCGCAGTGCTCATCGCCAACTGGGAGGTTTGCCCCAGTGCCGAATCCGCCTCCAGACGGACATTGCCTGAACGTACCCAGGTCGCGCCAGTATAGCTGTTGGTTGAGTTCGATAATGAGGCGATGCTGCCGTCATTGGCGGAGACAAACGCCAAGTCGCCGCTGCCCGTCACCTGAGCAGAGAGGTCATTCGACTGCAAGCCATTGTTCGCCAAGGTAGCGGTCAATATCAGCGCGTCATTACCGGTAGCCTGTAGCTCCACCGCATTCAGCCCATAATTGACGTATAACCCATCAAAAGCGGTCCCCGTCGTCAGGCCATAATTAAACGAGCCAAGTGCGGCAGGTGAGAGTGCGCCGGGGTTAGAGATAGACTGATAAACAGTCGCGCTCAATGGGTCGCCTAACTCATCGGATAAGGTCAGCTCATGCCCGGTGCCAGTGGCGGCACCCGTCGCCAAGGTCACGATAATCTCCCCTTCATCCAGTTGCATTACCGACAAACCGCCCAGATCTGGCGTGACATTCGCCGGTAAATTCACCCGAACATTGCCGCCCCCGGTGGTATCGATGCTATTCGCCGCGAGAGTCCCCAACGAGCTGATGACGCCGGAGTTATCCACCAGATTATTCAACAGCAGCGTACCGCCATTAAGCGCCAGCCCCCCGATATTCTGTACGCCGTCAGCCACCGACGCGAGACTGCCGCTGGATAATTTCAGCGTCGAATTCGTCAAGGCCGATGTATTCAAGCCACCAATATTGAAGGTGCTATTTTGCAGATTCACGGTGCCGCTAAAGGCACCGCCGACGGAAGAGCCGAAATCAAATGCGGTACTGGCATCATTTTTCGCCACATTCAGGGTGCCGCTGCCCGTCAGCGCATGGTCAAACAGCGCGATATCATCCAGATTCAAAGTGGCATTGGTGATATCTACCGTGACATCACTGCCCACGCCATTGGTGCTGGTCAAAGTCGCGTTGCTGCTGTCGGTGACCTGCAACACGCCACTGCCCGTGACGGTATTGGCAAAGGTGCCGTTAAAGCCGCTCAGCGCCAGAATATCCTGCGCCCCCGCCAGTGCAATCGTGGCCGCCGCCCCCAGATTATTGGTTGAGGCCACGGTCAGCTTGCTGCTATCCGCCAGCGCATACTGGCCGGAGAAGCCGCTGTTATCGCCCGTGAGTGACACATTCGCGCCATTGTTGATATCCACGGTGGAATTCGCCACGCCACTCAGCACATTGGCGATGGTGCCACTGAGTCCATTGAGCACCAGATGTGAAGTGGCAGTATCCAGATTCACGGTTGCTGTCGAAGCCCCGAGATTGCTGGCCTGCGTCACCGTCAGTGCACCCGCCGCACCAATATGGTGAGCGCCGCTAAAGCTGTTGGTGCCCGTCAGGGTCACGGCGGCAGAAGTGTTGATATCCCCGCTGCCGCTCAGCACATTACTGAATGCTGAGTTCGCCCCCGCCAGATTCAAATCACCCAGCACATTAATCGCGCTGCTGCCCAGTGTCCCCGCCCCGCTCAAGGTGGCAGAGGCCCCCGAAGCAATCAGCGTTTGGCCGCTTAAGCCGCTGTTTGCGCCCGTGATTGCCAGATCGCCGCCATTGATATTCAGGTTACCCGCGCCAGTTAACCCGCCAGTTGCGGTGGAGGTGCCGCCTGCATTCAAGGTCAGTGTACCGCCAGCCAGATTCAGGATATTACTGTTGGTCATCGCCCCGGTGCTGGTTAATGCCCCACCACTGCCCAAAGTGACTGTCCCGGCATTGGTCAGTGCGCCCACGGTTTGGCTATGGCCATTGATATTGGCCGTAGCACCGCTGGCGACATCCAATAATGAGGTCGCACCGAAAGCCCCATCAGCCCCGAGAATCAGCTCTCCGGCATTGACGGTGGTCGCGCCTTGGTAACTGTTATTGCCGTTTGCCAAAGTCAGCGCCCCATTAGTGGCATCCACCTGCAAGCCACCCACGCCAGAGACCAGCGCATTCAGCACTTTATTCGAGGTGGTGCTGCTGTCGGTTGCCAGCAACAGAGCATCGGTACTATCAGTTAACAGTTCCAGTGCGCTCAGGCTGTAGTTGACATACAAACCATTGCCGCCGCTGCCGTTGCTGCTGGTCAGGCCGTAGTTATGAGTTGCGTTGGCGACCGCCGTCCCGCCCTGCAAGATGGAGGAGATCACCCCTTGCGAGCCGGAGGTGACGGAGGTGCCGTTGATCATCAGATCCAGATCGTTGGCATTGCCGCTCACACTGCTGGCGTTGATGAGCTCCAGCATAATGTCGCCGCGATCCTGATCGAGAATCGACAGATTCGGTGCTGTCACCGGGTTCTGGTTGGTCCAACTGTCCGTGCCAGTCACACTGATGGTGCCGCTGTTGAGCGCCAGATCATCGACTGTCAGCACACCGCTGGCCTCTGATTGTGGGGCTGCGCCATCAAAGATCAGGGTGCCGCCACTCAGATCCACATTATGCAGGGTGCGGTCATCAGTGCCGACGGTGGTGACGTTATTCGCCGACAACTTCAGGGTGGCACTTGCCAGCGCGGCGCTATTATCCGCACTTAACGCAAAGGTCGAGTTGCTCAGATTTACAATGCCGCTAAAGGCACCGCCGACCGAAGAGCCGAAATCAAATGCGGTGCTGGCATCATTTTTCGCCACATTCAGGGTGCCGCTACCCGTCAGCGCATGGTCAAACAGCGCGATATCAGCCAGATTCAAAGTGGCATTGGTAATATCCACCGTGACATCACTGCCCACGCCATTGGTGCTGGTCAGGGTGACATCACTGCTGTCGGTGACCTGCAACACGCCACTGCCCGTGACGGTATTGGCAAAGGTGCCACTAAAGCCGCTCAGCGCCAGAATATCCTGCGCCCCCGCCAGTGCAATCGTGGCCGCCGCCCCCAGATTATTGGTTGAGGCCACGGTCAGCTTGCTGCTATCCGCCAGCGCATACTGGCCGGAGAAGCCGCTGTTATCGCCCGTGAGTGACACATTCGCGCCATTGTTGATATCCACGGTGGAATTCGCCACGCCACTCAGGGCATTGGCGATAGCACCACTGAGTCCACTCAGCACCAGAGCTGAGCTGGCATCATTCAGATTGACGGTTGCGGTCGAGGCCCCGAGATTGCTGGCTTGCGTGATGGTCAGTGCACCATCAGTACCAATGTTGTGCGCGCCGCTAAAGCTGTTGGTGCCGGTCAGTGTCACGGCGGCAGTAGTGTTGATATCCCCGCTGCCGCTCAGCACATTGCTGAATGCCGAGTTCGCCCCCGCCAGATTCAAATCACCCAGCACATTAATCGCGCTGCTGCCCAGTGTCCCCGCCCCGCTCAAGGTGGCAGAAGCCCCCGAAGCAATCAGCGTTTGGCCGCTTAAGCCGCTGTTTGCGCCCGTGATTTCCAGAGCGCCGCCATTGATATTCAGGCTACCCGACCCAGTTAACCCGCCAGTCGCGGTGGAGGTGCCGCCCGCATTCAGGGTTAGTGTACCGCCAGCCAGATTCAGAATATTGCTGTTAGTCATCGCCCCGGTGCTGGTTAATGACCCGCCACTGCCCAAAGTGACTGTTCCGGCATTGGTCAGTGCGCCCACGGTTTGGCTGTGGCCGTTGAGATTGGTTTGAGTCGTCGCTGCGGTGGTTAATGCCGAGGTCGCCCCTAGCGCATTATTGCTGCCCAGATTCAGAGTGCCGCCATTCACTGAGGTGCTGCCAGTGTAATCGTTGGTGGCATTGCTCAAGGTGAGTTCGCTGTTATCCGCGCCGATAATCAGATTGCCTACCCCTGTCAGTTGCGCCAGCAGGGTGCTATCCGGATTCAGTGCACCATCTGACGTTAGGGTTAAGCTTTGACCTAACAGCAGCTCTAACTGAGTCAGCATGGTGGTCAGATTTAAGCCGCCGCCAACCCCCGAAAGCGCATAGTTATACAGTGCCAGCGCAACGGTATTGCCTCCCTGAACAATGTCCTTACTGGCTCCACTCCCCAGACTATCGCCATTGATATCCAGCAATGTCAGTTGTGCCAACTGCTCGGCTGTTAGGGTATTACTGCTGTCAATAAGCTGGACGGTAACACCACTGTTCTGATCCAGTAAGTTACCGCCCGTGGTGAGGGTGGGATCAACGCGAATCGAGCTGTTGCTAGTCACCCCAAATGTGCCCGTGGTGATTAAGCTACCCGTACCAAATGCCGCCGTGCCGCCATTAAGGATGAAATTACCGACCGTCTGATTACTGCTATCGACGAGCACTGCCGTCCCCGCAGAGGCGATAAGTGAGGCGTTGCTCAGTGCACCGCTGTTCATACTATTCAGCGTGAAGATACTGTTTTTCATATCCACAGTACCGGCGAATGCCGTGCCAGTAGTGCTGGCAAAGTTAAAGGTGTTGGTCGCAGCATCAATGTTCAGTAGGCCGCTGCCCGTCAGGGCATTGGCAAACAGTGCAATCGCATCCAGATTCAAGGTGGCATTAGTGATATCCACCGTGACATCACTGCCCACGCCATTGGTGTTGGTCAGGGTGACATCACTGCTGTCGGTGACCTGCAACACGCCATCACCTGTGACGGTATTGGCAAAGGTGCCGCTAAAGCCGCTCAGCGCCAAAATATCCTGCGCCCCCGCCAGTGCAATCGTGGCCGCCGCCCCCAGATTCGTGGTGGAGGCCACGGTCAGCTTGCTGCTATCTGCCAGCGCATACTGGCCGGAGAAGCTGCTGTTATCGCCCGTGAGTGACACATTCGCGCCATTGTTGATATCGACGGTGGAATTCGCCACGCCACTCAGGGCATTGGCGATAGCACCACTGAGTCCATTGAGCACCAGATGTGAGGTGGCACTATCCAGATTCACGGTTGCTGTCGAAGCCCCGAGGTTACTGGCCTGCGTGATGGTCAGTGCACCATCAGTACCAATGTTGTGCGCGCCGCTAAAGCTGTTGGTGCCAGTCAGTGTCACGGCGGCAGTAGTGTTGATATCCCCACTGCCGCTCAGCACATTGCTGAATGCCGAGTTCGCCCCCGCCAGATTCAAATCACCCAGCACATTAATCGCGCTGCTGCCCAGTGTCCCCGCCCCGCTCAAGGTGGCAGAAGCCCCCGAAGCAATCAGCGTTTGACCACTTAAGCCGCTGTTTGCAGCCGTGACTTCCAGATCGCCGCCATTAATATTCAGGTTACCCGCGCCAGTTAACCCGCCAGTTGCCGTGGAGGTACCGCCATTAGTCAGGGTCAGCGTGCCGCCGCCCAGATTGACAATACCAGCATTGGTCAGTGCGCCCACAGTCTGGCTGTGGCCGTTGAGATGAGTTTCGGTCGCTGCCAAGGTGTTTAACGCCGAAGTCGCCCCCAGCGCATTATCACTGCCCAGATTCAGAGTGCCGCCATTCACTGAGGTGCTGCCAGTATAATCGCTGGTGGCATTGCTCAGGGTCATGGCGCTGTTATCCGCGCCGATAATCAGATTGCCTGCACCCATCAGTTGCGCCAGCAAGGTGTTATCGCTATTCGCCGCGCCAGCGGAGGTGAGGGTTAAACTTTGACCCGAGATCAAGGCTAACTGGGTCAATATTGAGGTCAGGCTCAAACCACTGCCCGCGCCAGAGAGGGCGAAATCATAGATTGCCTGCGCAACCGTATTGCCCCCTTGCACCACATCAACCTCAGTATCAGCACCGAGGCTTTCCCCCATGATTTTCAGTAATGTCAGTTGCGCCAACTGGGCATCTGACAAAGTATTCGTGCTGTCAATGAGCTTGGCTGAACTGCCGTCGTCCTGATCGAGTAAATTGCCCCCGGTGGTGATGGCGGTATCCACCCTGATGTCGCTGGCGCTGGTGACCGCTAATGTGCCAACAGTCAGTAAACTGCCATCTTCAAAGCCGACACCGCCTCCGTTGAGGATCAAATGACCGACGGCTGAGCTGCTATCAACAACCCCCACCCCGCTTCCCGCAGAAGCCACCAGAGAAGCATTGCGTAATACATCGGCATTATTGCCATACAGGGTAAAGAAACTGTTTTTCAAATCCACAGTACCGGCGAATGCCGTTCCGGTATCAACACCAAAATTGAAAACATTATTGGCGGTATCAATATTTAATAATCCCGTTCCCATCAGAGAATTATTAAATGTAGTCATGCCATTCAGATTCAGAGTGCCATCAAGTGCAAGGTTGCTCGTTCCCAACTGATCACTATTACTTGCCGTTAAGGTGCCATTTTGATTGATCTGCCAATCACCGGCAAAAGCACTTGCCTGACTCAAGATGACATTGGCCCCATCCTCAACAGTGGCCAAACCATCCCCCGCCGCGACATGGCCTAATGACGCATTCAGAGTGCCATTGAATGTGCTGCCAAACAGTAAATCACTGGAACTATCAATATTAATCGTCCCACTACCCACATTATCTTTGGAGGAGAGTCCTATCTGGCTACTAGTCAGATTAATATTGGCAAAACCCTGTAGTGAATCCGTCGCCCTCAAAGCGTCATAAGAATTATTGAAATTAAGGGTATTGTTCCCTGAGCCAGCATTGAGAGAACCTAAATAAGTACTGCCCGCCGTCATGCCATTGATAGTAAAATTATCATCGCCCGCACCGGTATTAATGGTTGAAACTTGAGCACCATTCTCAATCGTGACGTTATTACTCCCGTCCCCTAGATTAATCGTGCCATTACTCTCCGAGCCACTCCCCAGCACCAAGGAGTCATTACCAGAACCCGTGGTTAATGTTCCATTTAATATCGAATTATTATTGATGATATTCGCAGCGGCTCCAGCAAAGGTGACCGCACCATTAATGGTGCCGTTGTTGGTCAATGTCTTCGCTGTTGTACCAGTAAAACTGATCGCCGTCGCACCTGTCGCGTTGATCAGGCTGTTGGTACCTATGGTGGTTGTGGTCGGAGTGCCATCAGCCACTTGCAACCCGATGCCCGCACTATTGGTCACATTGATGTCCAAATAGGCATTACTGAGATCGACCCCACCAACAGAAGTGACGCCGATGCCCGCACCTGTCACATTAATAATGTTATTGCCATTGACACTGTTGGCAAACGTCAGACCCGCCAAGCTATTGAGGGCCGTGCCCGCTACCGTGTTGAAAGTGACATGGTTTAACAGCAGATTGACGCCCACATTTTTGGTGAAAGCCGCCCCAGTGCCATTGAGATTCAGAATCACATCAGCCAATGTATGATTGCCACTGGTCCCCGCAAAGGTTAATCCGCTTGCAGCACCCGTGGTGGCGATCGTCCCGCCCACCAAGTCCAACACCGCATTAGACAAAACGTTAATACCGGTTCCGCCAGAGGCATTAATCGTGCCGCCAGTATTATTAACACTGATGGTTTTCGCTGGCGTCGAGGAGACCGAGATACCCGCCGATGTGCTGTTAATAGTGCCCGCATTGGTGATATTTACCGTCCCAGCACCAGAACTGGCGACACTGATCCCGGTCGCTTTTCTGATTGTCCCCTGCGCCTCATTGCGCACGACCACATCGCCTGTTGAGCCACTGACATTAATCCCTGTACCTGCGGTGGTATCTAGCGAGCCATCAGAGATAGTTGCCGCTGAACGGATGTAAATTCCCCCCGTCCCTGTGGTTTTGCTGGCATTAATCCCATCATTGGCCGCTCCAGCGGCAACAACCAGATTTGAACCTGCGGCCAAGTTATATACCACATCGTTATTCGAGGCCGGGCCATTGTAAATATAGGAAGTTGAAGTGGTACTGGAGGCATTGCTGATAACATCGCCCGCCAAATTATTCATGTTAATCACAGCGCCAGCGCCAAATAAGCCGGTAGCCGTATCATATGAACCTATCTGTACGCCATAGTTAGCAAGCCCCAACGGATTCTGTCCATCGATGGTCAGGCTTAATTTGGCACCATCATCAATCATAAAGTTATACGAGGCCACATCCACGCCAACAATACCAAGACCATTCGTCAACCGCGTACCGATAATATTAACATCGGCACCACTGGCAAAATGGAGCACGCTATTCGCTGCTGTATCATTACTCCAGAATACCGCCGGATAATTAGGGTTGTAGATCCCCGTTAAGTTGAAAGTGCCAGTAAAGGAAATATTGCTCGCTAATACCGCTTGTCGATAAGTCCCGAAATTCAAGGTGATAGGTTGGGTAATATTGCCAAATATCACTTTACCAATACTATTGGGTGTGGCCGCAGCGCTATCAAATCCCATCGCAACCAATTTGCCATTGGGCACTGAGTTGATGTTATCCAACGTCACGTCTAATCGAGTCGTGGGGTCTTGTACATACACTAGTCGGGAAACGATGCCGCTGGTGATCGCCAGTGTTGAGCTAATATCATTAAAGTTGGTGAGCAAGAATGTGGCATTCTGCTGACTCCAAGCCGCATTGTTGGTGGTTCCCGCCAACATGTTAAAAGCAAAATTCGCAAACTTTAAGTCATATCCGCCCCCATCAATCACCAGATTCTGCCGAGCATTGGTGGCTTGGTTGACGGTGATCCCCCCGGCATAAACGGTTGAAAGATCGATGTTTGCGGTTAATAGAATCGTGGTTGCGGTACTTCCCGCTCCTGCACCACTTAATGCAGTGGCTAAACCTGCTGCGGTTGATACCGTCACACAGCTCCCCGCCATCGCAGCACAATCAGCAACACTGATCGCAAAAGCGGGTTGAACACCGAATACTCCCATCAAAGCGGCCGCTAAAAGGCTGATTCTGACAGGGAGCAATGAACTGGAGAGATCAGAGGAAGATTGAGAGTGGGAAATCCGGCGGGTTGTTTTTGATTTTAGTTTTCCTTTGGCAAATTCACCGACTGCAACCCATATATTTAACGACACATTCCAAATAACTTTAAAAATTTCATTCATATAGATCCTTAACAAATAATTTTTGTCAAAAAATAGTGGGAAAACCGCATGCTTTTATCCCTACAACAAAAATAAATTTGTCATATAAGGATTTAATAAATAAGCGATTCTCTTAACTCAACAAGGGCGTAATAAGCAAGCGACAAGCCGCTCAGATAATAAAATCATGTTTTATTATCTGATTTTTATGAAATAGGAAGACAAAAGTCACCCGCCGCAAATTTTAATAACACGGAACTATTTATACGGTTAATTAGATATTAGGACAATATCCAGCCAGTGAGGAAATATTTTGTCATAAGTCAATTAATAGACGTTTAACTCTAGATAAAAGAACAAAAACAGAATTAAACTCCAACTTAAGTTAGATCGTAAACTTTAAAACCAAATACGTGTAATTTTATAGTTATAAGTTTTTATTATCGTTTTTATAAAAAAAGAATATTCGCAAAATAAGTAGGAATTTTCGTACCAAACGTTCAATTTCATTCCTACAAAACATTCAGAAAATAACTCAATCAGACAAATTAATTGAAAAATTAAGAGTAGAGATTAGCACAAATAAAAAAGAATGGTTTATATATCCATACGTTGTAAATAATAGAATTAAGCGGGGGGTGATAACTCGAAGAAATAACATCAGTTATATTTATTAAATAATCATCACTGGGTAGAGTGCCCCGGTGGCATACCAAACTTGATGGCACTCGGAGCAGTATTAAATTTTGTGATCATCAATTGTGATGAGATCTACTTTTTCAACTGTAATGTGGTCATACAGGTTTGACTCTCAGTATGGGTGGCAAAAGGTGATACCGCCTTAAGCCCCTGATAGCTCACTTCAATGGTCCCTTCGGTATTACGCGGTAGCCACACACCAATAAAGCCATTTTGATAGCTGGTGAGCTTATCTTGTAGGATCACTTTTCCCGCATTATCGGTAATCTTCACATCAAATGCTGTCTCCGCCATTTCACCACGGCAACCCGATAAACTGTGATTAAAGCAAGGGTGAGTTTGATTCACGAAAGGCGCAAATGAGAGATAAAATTTATCACCCAGCGGGAAAGTGAATTGCTGTTGCCCATCCGATAATTTGAGTTCTGTGCCGGTTATTGATGCCGAATAGGGCAAAGGCCGTGCTTGTTTCGACTGATCAATCGCCTCAACCATCTGCTCAGGGGTTTTCCCCGCTAACCCCTGTTGAGCCAGAAATTCATTTTGTGTGGTAGAGGTAGATTGCGCTAAAGCAAAATGACTGAAGGTGACAGCGGCTAAAGCCACAATGGCGAGTCGGGCTGCGGAAGCGAAGGTCTTATTCATTGTGAGGGTCCTTTCGATAAAAGTCATAACATCAATATAAGTCACAACAATCTAAGCCCTCCCCTTGGGGGAGGGTCAAAGATAGATTTGAATAGAAAGGTAAGTGATTGTATAGAAATGGTTTTTATTGATTTAAATCAAATTTACACTGTGATGTTCCGCACAGTGCTGATTAATTAATATCGGGATGTTGAGCAATCAGATTTTTGCGCTTCTTCTCCAGTTCCGCTATTTGCTGATCAATATCGTCAATATTCTGTTCGATATTGTCATGGTGCTCCTGCAATATCTCTTTCGCTTCTGCCCGATCTGATGCGGCTGGCGTCGCCCCTTTCAGCGGCATATTCGCCGTCTCCTTCATAAATATTCCCGTCACCAGACCAATAACCGCCACCACCATCAGATAATATGCAGGCATATAGAGATTTTGGGTGGTTTCAACCAACCATGCTGCTGCCGTGGGGGTCAGGCCAGCCACCAGCACTGAGACATTAAAAGCGATCGCCAAAGCGCTGTAACGAATATGCGTTGGGAACATGGCCGGTAATGTTGAGGCCATCACGCCGGTAAAGCAGTTAAGTAGAATCGCGATAATCAGCAAACCACAAAATATCAAACCGATAATGCCGCTATTAATCAAAATAAAGCTGGGGATCGCGAGAATAAACAGCCCAATGCTGCCGATAATAATAAAAGGTTTACGACCATATTTATCACTCATTAACCCCATCACCGGCTGGATAAATAGCATCCCAAGCATAATGGCGATAATGATCAAGACGCCATGATCTTCAGAGTAGTGCAGGCTATGGGAGAGATAGCTCGGCATGTAGGTCAATAACATGTAATACGTAACATTGGTTGCCATCACAATGCCGACACAGATGGTCAGATTCTTCCATTGCTTGGTGAGAATCTCGCGGAAAGAGACTTTCGGTGGTTCGGCAATGCTGTTGCGCGAGTCGCTATCAATCTTCTCCACATGCTGTTGGAAGGTCGGCGTCTCTTCAAGTGCGTGGCGCAGATAGATGCCAATCAGCCCTAAGGGTGCGGCGATGAAGAAGGGTATCCGCCATCCCCACTCGAGAAACTGGGCCTCCCCCACAATGCTGGAGATCAGCAACACCACCCCAGCCCCTAAGACGAAACCAGCAATCGAGCCAAAATCGAGCCAACTGCCGAGGAAACCGCGTTTTCTGTCTGGCGAATACTCCGCAACAAAAATCGCCGCTCCAGTATATTCGCCCCCGACAGAGAACCCCTGCGCCAGTTTTGCCAATAACAGCAGTATCGGTGCCCAGATGCCGATCGAAGCATAGGAGGGAATCAAACCAATACAGAAGGTGCTGACCGACATAATAATGATGGTGACGGACAGCACTTTTTGCCGCCCATATTTATCGCCCAAGGCACCAAAAAATAGGCCACCAAGGGGGCGGACCAAGAAAGGCACCGAAAAAGTGGCCAGCGCGGCGATCATCTGGATACCGGGGTCAGCGCCGGGGAAAAAGACCTGACCGAGTGCGAAGGCGACGAAACCATACACCCCAAAGTCAAACCACTCCATGGCGTTACCCAACGCCGCAGCCGTGATCGCTTTCTTCAATTTGGTGTCATCAATGATGGTAATATCATTGATCTGCATAGGTTTAATGCTCTTTTTTCTGAGTCCCATTTTTCTTCCTTATTTACCCTGTAGTGCCACGATGTAAAGCCAACCCCACTCATGAGGGGAAATACCCGTTAGGGTTAAAAACTTTATAGGAGGTTTATAAGAATAGTTGTAAAAGAGGGAGATGTGTAGGATAAATCGCCCCTAAATCATAAGAATGGCTAATTGAACAAAATCCAATTAGCCACGGATAAGGCGGAAATTAGGGGGTTGAGGTAGAGGTTTACCCGTGATTTCAGTAAAATTTATTGTCGATCATCCTGATTGCTGCCACCCCTCAGAGCAGAGGGCTAACACGCCCCTGCAAGGCGGGATTATCACTCTCATCTTTGAGCTGCACACCGGATAGACGCCGCTGAAAAGCCTGCTCTAACAGCCATGCTAACTTAAAGGCCGCCTGCGGATAATCCAATCCCTCGGGGCGGATATTAGAGATACAGTTGCGCTCGGATTCCAGCCGCCGCGTGTTCGGCCCCCACGTCATGTAGATTCCCAGACTGTCCGGTGATGAGAGTCCCGGCCTTTCACCAATCAACATCACCACAGCTTTGGCTTGCAGACATTCACCCGCATCATCCCCCAATGCCACCCGCGATTGATGCGCCAAGACAATCGGCGCCAGCGACAAACCGAGGGTGTGCACATAGGGCAACAGCGCCACAATCAGCGGGACCGCTTGCCGATGCACCGCCTTCGATGACAATCCGTCGCCAATGACCAACAACAGATCTGCCTGCTTTTCAGGCCAGCTCGACAACTGATCATGACTTTGCGACGAGAGTTTTCGCCCCAGATCCGGGCGGCGCAGATAGGTTGAACGATCCGGCGCGGCACTGTTGACGGTAATGGTCCGCAATCCCAATGCCGCCAACGGGCGGGCAAGATCTTCGCTGATAAAAGGCTGATGCACTGCATCACGGGCCTGCGCATGGGCCAGCCCAAATTTGAGCAATTCAGTGGTCGGCAGACTGGCACCCGTGCGCCCCAGCGCAATTCGCGCCGCCGTAAACTGCCGCAGCGCTTCCCACGGGTTGTGATGGATCAGGTCTAGCTCGCGGCGACTCATCAGAATACCTCCATATAGGGGAGCTGTTTCAGTAATGGATGGCTCATCGCCGCATCCCGTAGCTGCCCCTGCCCATCCATAATGTGCATTTTCTCCAGCCACCGACCAAACTCAGGCGCATGTTTCAAGCCGAGCAGTTGGCGGATATAGAGCGCATCATGAAAAGAGGTGCTTTGATAATTAAGCATGATGTCATCAGCACCCGGAATTCCCATCATGAATGTCAGCCCCGCCGTCCCCAGCAGAGTCAGCAAGGTGTCCATATCATCCTGATCCGCCTCCGCGTGATTGGTGTAGCAGACATCACAACCCAGCGGCACGCCCAGCAATTTGCCGCAAAAATGGTCCTCCAATCCGGCGCGAATAATCTGCTTGCCGTCGTAGAGATACTCCGGCCCAATAAACCCCACCACGGTATTGGTGAGCAGCGGCGAAAAGTGGCGAGCAATAGCATAAGCGCGGGCTTCGCAGGTTTGTTGGTCAACACCAAAATGAGCATTGCCGGAGAGGCAACTGCCCTGTCCGGTCTCGAAATACATCACATTGTCGCCTACAGTGCCGCGCTTGAGACTCAATGCGGCCTGCTGTGCTTCTGCCAACAAAGCGAGGTTGATGCCAAATCCGGCATTCGCCGCCTCACTGCCCGCAATGGACTGAAACACCAAATCCACTGGCGCACCGCGCTCAATCAGCTTAATGGTGTTGGTGACATGGGTGAGCACACAGGATTGCGTGGGGATCTCAAAGCGGCTGATCACATCGTCCAGCATATAGTTCAGTTTCTCCAGCAGTGGCAGGCTGTCACTGGCCGGATTGATGCCAATCACCGCATCGCCACTGCCATACAGCAAGCCATCAAGCATACTGGCGGCGATGCCCGGTAAACTGTCCGTCGGGTGGTTGGGCTGTAGCCGCACACTCAAGTGGCCGGGAAGACCAATGGTGTTACGAAATTGGGTGATGACACGGCACTTCTTTGCCACCAGAATCAAATCCTGATTGCGCATGATTTTACTCACCGCCGCCGCCATTTCTGGGGTGATGCCCGCACTGACCTGCGCCAGTGTTGCACTGTCGGTGTGTTCACTGAGCAGCCAGTCACGAAAATCCCCCACGGTGAGATGCGCGATCGGAGCAAAAGCGGGTCTGTCATGGTGATCAATAATCAGCCGCGTCACCTCATCCTGCTCATAGGGAATCAGCATCTGCTGTAAGAAAGTTTTTAGCGGTAGATCGGCCAGTGCCATGCGGGCCGCCATGCGCTCTTCTGCTGTTTCTGCTGCGACACCCGCCAGATAATCCCCCGAACGCGCAGGCGAGGCTTTCGCCATCAACTCCCGCAGGTCGCCAAAGTGATAGTTGCGATGACTCAACGTGGTCTGATACATAACGCGTCCCTTAACTCAGCAGGCAGCCGCAGCCGCCTGAATAATGATGACCTCTACACCACGAGTAAACTCACTCGGCACCACTCAACTGCGGATCGAATGCCGCCGCCGCGCGCGAACGGTGGGTTAAGCGGAAATAAATATAACCAATGAACATCATTCCGGCGAAAATCAGCGCCAACAGGGGGTTGTAATAGATCATTGCGACCAGACACACCACCGCCAAGGCCAGCGCCAGTGCCGGAGCAAATGGGTAGAGCGGCGCAGAGAAAGGGCGCACCAGACGCGGCTCGGTTTGTCTCAGCTTAAAGAGTGACAGCATGGAGATGATGTACATCACGATGGCACCAAATACCGACATGGTGACAATATTTGCCGTCAGTGGCATACCGCCAATCACGATAAATGAGTCAGAGAAAATCGCCGTAATCCCCACTACGCCGCCAGCCAGAATCGCCAGATGCGGGGTGCGGAAACGCCGATTCACTTTTGCCAACGGCTTAGGCAGATACCCGGCGCGAGCCAGAGCAAAGATCTGGCGCGAATAGCCCATAATGATGCCGTGGAAGGAGGCAATCAGACCAAACAGCCCAAGCCACACCAGCATGTGCAACCAGCCACTGTCACTGCCGACAATGATTTTCATGGCTTGCGGCAAGGGGTCATTGATATTGGAGAGTTTCGTCCAGTCGCCGACCCCGCCAGCAAAGACCATCACGCCGAGCGCCAGCACCACTAATGTCAGAATGCCGCCGATAAAAGCGCGCGGGATGGTGCGTTGCGGATCTTTGGCCTCTTCCGCCGCCATTGACGCGCCCTCAATCGCCAGAAAGAACCAGATAGCAAAGGGTATCGCGGCGAAAATCCCCGATAATGCGCCGATATTGAAGGTATCCGACCCCGACCAGCCGCCTCGGACAAAGTTGCTGATCTCAAAGCCCGGTGCCACCACGCCCATAAAGACCAGCAGCTCAAAGATAGCCAGTATCGTGACTAATAACTCAAAGGTGGCGGCAATGCTGACACCCAGAATATTCAGCGACATAAATATCAGGTAAGCACCCACCGCCACCCATTTAGGATCAATGGCGGGGAATTGAACATTGATATAAGCCCCAATCGCCATCGCAATGGCCGGAGGGGCAAAGACGAATTCAATTAAGGTCGCGAGGCCGGCAATAAAACCGCCAGTGGGGCCAAAAGCGCGGTGCGCATAAGCAAAAGGGCCGCCCGCATGAGGAATCGAGGTGGTTAATTCGGTGAAGCTAAAAATAAATGCCGTGTACATCGCCGCCACGCCAAGTGCAGTAAACAGGAAGCCCAATGTCCCCGCCTGTGCCCAGCCGTAGCTCCAACCAAAATACTCGCCGGAGATCACCAACCCAACGGCAATCCCCCATAATTGAAAACTGCCCAAGGTGCGTTTTAATTCCGGTGCTTGTTTCGCCTGTGACATACCTTATCCCCATCAAAGCCATTAAACGGTAATCGTGCGGTCTAGGGATAAAGCAAAGTTTGTACCAAATAGGGGACGCCCGCGAATGGGCAGATATACCCTCACTTTTTATAATGGGAATGGGGCAATAATGGAGGGGCGAGGCACTGATTGTGCGCATTTCTCGCACTTTTTAGCAGCAGATGCACAAAGATGCAGCAGGGTCAGACGGCCCTGATACATAGCGCTTTTCCGGCACTATGTATCAGGTCGTTGGTAGAGTTTTAGTGTTGTGGGCCTTCATCCGACGGCGACTTGCGAGATTTAGTCCACTCCCGTAGCCGCTGAACATGCAGGTAGAGCGCCGGAATAAACAGAATCCCCACCGCCGTCGCCATCAACATGCCGCCAAACACGGTGATACCGATAATCTGGCGGCTCATCGCCCCGGCACCGCTGGCGAAAACCAGTGGCATCACGCCAAGAATAAATGAAATTGCCGTCATCATCACCGCACGGAAGCGCTGTTTGGCCCCATCCCGCGCGGCCTCGGCAATCGTGGCCCCCTCTTCGCGCCGCGCTTTGGAGAACTCGACAATTAAGATGGCATTCTTGGCCGCCAGCCCAATCAGCAGCACCAAGCCGATTTGCGCATAGACATCGTTGGCAAAGCCCATCGCTGATAGCCCTGCCACCGCCCCGCCCACCGCAAATACCACCGATAGAATCACCACTAGCGGAATGCTCCAGCTCTCATACTGGGCAACCAAAAACAGATACGCGAACACCAGCGCCGCCAGATAGATAAACACCACCTGCCCGCCCGTTTGCTGCTCCTGCCATGACATCCCACTCCAGCTATAGCTGTAGCCTTGCGGTAAATTCTGCGCCAATAGCGCCTCCATCGCCGTCATGGCCTGACCCGAACTGGCCCCGTCAGCCGCCGAACCACTCACCGCAACCGAAGGGAACTGGTTGAAATGGCTGATAAAGGGGGCACCGACGGAGGGCGTTAGGGTGACTAGATTCGCCAGACTGACCAACGCCCCGTTGTCACTGCGCACATTCAGGCTATTGATCTGCGCCGTGCGCTGGCGAAAATCCATATCATTTTGTAATTGCACGCGGAACATGCGGTTATTCAGGGTGAAATCACCGGCATTCATCCCGCCGAGTGAGGTTTGCAGCGTCTGGAAGATGCGGCTGACCGGCACCTGTAGCAGTGCGGCGCGGTCACGATCAATGCTCAAATTGGTTTCGGGTACTGAGGCGCTGAAGGTGGTAAATACCCGGCTCAGTTTCGGATCTTGATTGGCGGCAAAAATAATCCCTTGGCTCACCTGAGCCAACTCCTGCGGTGATTGACCCAAGAGCGCCTGAATGCGCAGATCAAAACCAGACGCACTGCCCAGCCCCGCAATCGCCGGGGGGTTGACCGCCATAATCATCGCCGACGGAATCGCCGCTAGATTGGCTTGAATGCTGGCGAGCACCCGATCAATATGTGGCCGCTGCCCCCAAGGTTTGAGCATCACAATGGCAAATCCGGCATTGGGAGCATTGTTGCCGCTGAGCAAACTGAAACCGGTGATTTTGATCACATCCTCGACGGCGTCATTGGCGGTCACTTGCTGGTACATCTGATCCATGACCGTCTGCGTCCGATTCAGGGAAGCCCCATCCGGCAGTTGTAAGCTGACAAAGAAGTAGCCCTGATCCTCCTCCGGCAGGAACGAGGTCGGCAAGCGGGTGTAGCCCCACCAGGTAGCGAATCCCACCAGCAACAGCGCGGCAATACTGAATACTGCGCGACTACTGATACGGCCCGTCAATGAGACATAGCCATCACGGGCGCGATCCAAGCCACGGTTGATGCCGCCAAAGACCCCCGTGGTCGCCAGTGTTCGCCGCTTCAACAGTACCGCACACAGTGCCGGGCTGAGGGTTAACGCATTGATACTGGACAAAATCACCGCCGCCGAGAGGGTCACGGCAAACTGGCGATACAGCTCACCAATGATGCCCGGCAAAATGGCTATCGGCACGAATACCGCCATCAGCACCAGTGTGGTGGCAATAATCGGCCCAGCTATCTGGCCCATCGCCTGTTTGGTAGCTTCCGCAGGGGTCAGATTCGGATCATTCGACAATAAACGCTCGACGTTCTCCACCACCACAATGGCATCATCCACCACGATGGTCAGGGCCAGAATGATGGCGAACAAGCTCAGGGTATTGGCTGAGTAACCAAAGACATAGAGCACGGCAAAGGTGCCGAGCAGAGAAACAGGAATGGTGAGCGCGACAATAAAGGTCGCCCGCAGACTTTGCAAAAACAGATAGACCACCGCCAGCACCACAATCAGGGTCAGGGTCAGTGACAGCGCGATCTCATGCAGGGTCGCGGTAACGGGCAGAGTGGAGTCATAGTTGATTTCATAGGTCAGGTCAGGCGGGAATGAGGCCGACAGCCGCGCCATCTCATCCCGCACTCCATTCGCCACATTGAGGGCATTGGCACCGGGTACCGGATAGACCACTAAAAAGGCGGATTCCGTCTGATTTTGTGCCGCGCTAACCTGATAGTTCTGCGCCCCCAACGCCACCCTCGCAACATCACCCAAACGAATCATACCGCCCTGAGGATTGCTGCGAATAATCACATTGGCGAACTGCTGCGGGTCAGTCAGCCGCCCCTGCCCGCTGATAGTCAGAGTCTGCTGTTGATCGGGCATCGACGGGGATGAACCAATCTGCCCCGCCGCCGCCTGCACATTCTGTTGTTGTAGTGCTGCGACAATATCTTGCACGCTGACATTCAGCGATTCCATGCGTTGCGGGTTCAACCAGACGCGCATACTGTAATCGCGCGCGCCAAACACCTGTACATCACCGACACCATTAATACGCGCAATCGCATCACGCAACTGAATGCTGGTGTAGTTGCTGACAAACAGGGCGTCATGGGTCTGTTTCGGCGAAAAGACACTGACTCCCAGCAGCAGGTTAGAGGCCCGCTTGCGCACCGAAATGCCGTTTTCATTCACTTCCGCCGGCAGTTGGGCGCTCACCTGAGAGATGCGGTTTTGCACCTCAACCGCCGCCATATCGGGGTCGGTGCCACTGGCAAAGGTGATACTGAGCTGATAGCTGCCATTATTGGCGCTGGTCGACTCCATATAGAGCATATTGCTGACGCCATTGACCTGAGCCTCAAGTGGCGAGGCGACGGCTTGCGCCACATCACGGGCGCTAGCCCCCGGATAGACGGCACTGACTGAGACCACTGGCGGCGTGATGTCGGGGTATTGCTCCACCGGAATCACATGCAGTGACACCCAACCGACAATGGTGATCACCAGTGCGATAACAATGGCAAACTTAGGGCGACGGATAAAGAAATGCAGCATCTGGCCTTCCCCTTAATTCGCGGTCAGCGGCGTAGCCACTGTGGCATTAACCGTCATACCGGGGCGCACATGTTGCAGCCCCGCCACAATCACCCGCTCGCCCACTTTCAGACCCGTCTTCACGGCATATTGTTGTTCAAACTGCTCGCCGAGGGTCACGGGCCGCACCTCAACCTGATCCTTCTCCGTCACCACCAACACAAAATGGCCCTGCTTATTCTGCTGTAATGCAGCAATGGGGATCGCCATCACCGATTTGGCGGTTTCTGCCGCCAGCGACACATTCACCACCCCACCGGGCAGCAGCAGATGCCGTGGATTGGCAAAGCGGGTGCGGATGGTCACGGTGCCGGTCTGCTTATCGATTTGGTTATCGACGGATTCAAACACGCCACTCTCTGGGTACTGCTTACCATTCGCCAGTTGAATGCGGGGAGTGAAATGACCAAACGCCAGTGCGGTGTTGTCAGCGGGCGTTCCTGCCGCAGAGAGCTGATAGGTCGCGGTGATGTAGTCTCGTTCATTGACGGCGATCGCCACGCGAATCGGGTCAAGCTGGACAATACTGACCAAGGTGCCGCTGGCGGGGTTAATCAGGCTGCCGACATTAAAGCGACTGTGACCAATTTGGCCGCTGATCGGGGCGGTGATTTGGGTGAAACTGAGCTGTAACTGCTGAATCTGTAAGTTGGCCTGCGCCTGTGCCACGGCGGCGCGGCTGATATCCCGCTGCGCCTGCGCTTCATCGACCTCCGCCTGACTGACCGAGCGATTATTCCCTAACCGCTGCAAACGGGTAAGATTCACTTGTGCATGATTGGCGCTGGCGGTCGCGCTATCAAGCTGCGCCTGCGCCTGCGTGACGGACGCCTGATGCAGCGCGGGATCAATCTCATACAGCAGATCCCCCTGCTTAACCATCTGCCCCTCGGTAAAGAGTCGGCGGGCAATAAAACCTTCGGTGCGCGTCGTCACATCCACCGCTTGAATGGCTTCCACGCGTCCCAGATATTGCAGCGCTGTGTCTGGCGTGGCCGAA
This sequence comes from Yersinia mollaretii ATCC 43969, assembly GCF_013282725.1. Taxonomy (NCBI): domain Bacteria; kingdom Pseudomonadati; phylum Pseudomonadota; class Gammaproteobacteria; order Enterobacterales; family Yersiniaceae; genus Yersinia; species Yersinia mollaretii. The sequence goes on from NZ_CP054043.1 coordinate 358,780, forward strand.
GTCACCAGTGCCACAGTCACCGCAGGCAGCGGCGCGTCGGCGGCCGTCGCGCCAAAGCTCAAAAATAGCGCCATGATCGCGGGGGTCACCGCGCGTTGCCGAGTAAGCCGGATTTGCTGCACGTCAGCCATTATCCTGTGACAAATCAATTTCAGTGTGGGCATGGTGGTCTATTCCTTACTCTCGGCAGGATAACGGGGTTCGGTGCGGCTGCAATAATGCGTCGTGGGATTAATCATATTCTGATGTGACTTTAGCGTCTTACGACAAAAATTCCTATCACGGCCTGATGAATATTCCGCCATTTCGCGCCGCCCGCGAAATAAATACATCACACATCCAAATTATCGGAGGCGTAGGGCTATAGGCTTTTTCTGAATTGTGCTCTTTTTGCTGAAAAAAACAGCATACGGACATCAAATTATTCTAAGCTCAAATTATAAGTGCACGGAATTATGCTAGCTTGTATTGCCTCAGAGTCATCGCTTCCTGCTGATTAAACAAATATTTATATCAACTAAAGATCAGCCCGAACTTCGTCAGTGCTAAGGGAATTCACCATGACCGACTCCAAGAAGCCGGAAACACGGGCAAAAGGGGATAATGTTTTCTTCGCGAAACAGACTTTACAGGCCATGGCCTTGTTAGTCGGGGCGACCATTATTATTGCTGCCATCGGCATTATTTACATCGCCTCGCAATTAAATGAGCAAGCGCAATCCCAAAGCCGATTTCTGGTCGAGAAAGCCTGGCAAATGCGTCAGGACGCGATAAAAGTTCGCATAAAAGATAATGCATTTTGGGGTGATGCTTATGAGCATCTGCATGTCAAAGTGGACCCTGATTGGGCTTATGTCAGCCAAAATCTGGGGCCATCTCTCTATAACGATTTTCGTTATGAGGGCGTCTTTGTGGTGGATGGGCAGGGAAAGACCCGCTACTCCGTCATCAAAGGGCGTCTGGCAAATACCGCCCTACCGGATTGGCTTGATGCCGATATTACACCGCTCATTGATGCCGCCCGTCAGCGGGCTGAAGAGCAATTTATTGCCACAGAAACCATTGAAGTGGCAGGGCAACCCGCTCTGGTGGCCGTCGCCGCATTAACCACAGGCAATGATCCGCGTATTAAATCCATCCCCGGCGCGCCTTCCGTTTTGGTTTTTATCGACCTGCTGACACAAGCCGAGCTGAATGCGTTAGGTGAAGATTACGGCATCCATCAACTGCGCATTCCACGCAGCAAAGAGGATGCCGCCGCCAGCCCGTCAGTGCGGTTATCCTCCAATGATAACAGCATGTTAGCGTTGCATTGGAATCAAAATATGCCGGGGGCGCAGTTGCTCAATATCTTGCTCCCGCTGCTGGCGCTGGTGGCGCTGATCCTTGGGCTGTCCGGCTGGTTGGTTCTCCGACGCGCCATGTCCGAGGCGCAGATTGCCGATGAAAACAGAACCGCCTTGATCGCCAGTGAAGAGCGTTTTCGTCATGTCGCCGAAGCCGCCACCGACTGGTTATGGGAGACCGATGCCAATCTGCGCATCACCTATTTGTCGCAGCGATTCTTAACCATTACCGGATTAAGTGTGGAGCATTGGCTGGGGCGTAATCTGGATTCGCTGCTTAATTGCGACATTATGCCGCTGCGCGCTTGGCTGCAACACACCCATCTCACCGAGTCGCGTAATGAGCTGCAATGCACCTATTTTTCTGCGCAAGGTGAGAAGCGCATCTGCCGGATCTATGCCAAACCCATCATCAAGAATGATGAAACGATAGGATTCCGTGGCACCGCCTCAGATATCACCCGAGAAATAGAAGCGCAGGAACGTATTCAGCATCTCTCGCTGCATGACGCGCTGACGGGGTTGCCTAACCGCCTGCGAATGAAGGAGTTTCTGGAGAGTAAGCTGCGAAATCTGGCTGCGGCACCGCATCCGCTGGTGATTCTCAATGTTGACTTAGATAAATTTAAGCCAGTTAATGACACCTTCGGCCATGTGGCGGGCGATATGGTGTTGCATCAAGTCTCTGAGCGGCTCAGAAGCTGCTTGCGCGATCAAGATTTGGTCGCTCGCCAAGGGGGCGATGAGTTCATTCTGATTATTACCGGCCTTTCATCAATCAAAGAGATCGAGCAGCTCTGCGCCCGCGTGATAGCCCGCATCGAAAGCCCCTACGTCATCAATGGTCAGGATATTTATATTGGGGCCAGCATCGGCATTGCGCTAGCACCACAGGACTCCATGCAAGCCGAGGAGCTATTGCGGTTTGCCGATATTGCCATGTACGAAGCCAAAAACAGTGGCCGCAACCGCTGGAGTTTCTACTCCAGTGAGATGAATGATCGCCTGATGCAGCGCAGCGAACTGGAGCGTTTTTTACGTCAGGCCGTCAAACACAACGAATTCAGCCTCTATTACCAACCGCGTTACCGCATCGAAGGCACCCAACTGACTGGAGCCGAAGCTTTGGTGCGCTGGAATCACCCGGTGCTAGGGCTGCTGATGCCGGATCAATTTATCGCGCTGGCGGAAGAGACCGGGCTTATCACCTCCATCAGCGACTGGACCATGTTGCAGGCGTGTCAGGATGCCTCCACATGGCACTCATCACTGATTGTTTCGGTCAATATTTCTGCCATTGAATTCAGAAGCCAGCGCCTGATCGAGCGGGTGCGACAAGTGCTGCTGCTGACCGGACTCCCCAGCCATCGGCTGGAGCTGGAGATCACCGAGCGCATTATGATTGAAGATGCCGACGGGGCATTTAAGACCATGACCGCCCTTAAAGCCCTTGGCGTGCGCCTATCAATGGATGATTTTGGCACCGGTTACTCATCACTTAATTATCTGCGCCGCTTCCCGTTTGATGGGCTGAAAATTGATAAAAGCTTTATTGATGAGCTGGCGGAATCCCACGAGGGGCAGTCGATTGTCGAGGGCATCATTAATCTGGGCCATGCGCTCTCGATGACGGTGACGGCAGAAGGGGTCGAAACCGAGACACAATTGGGCTACTTGCAGACGCTGATGTGCGATGAAGTACAGGGTTATTTATTGGGCAAGCCAATGAAACTTTATGATTTATCCGTGCTTATTCGTAATGCGCACTACGACTAGCCGCCGTTCAGCCTCGGAGCCAATGGCCTGTCGAGGCTGAAAGGTCGCGCTATTGTTAAGGAGTGGGTTGGCTTTTGGCTTTGAAATTAATAATGTCGTAAACCAAGGTATCCACCGTGCTCTTCACCTCTTCCGCTGTTATCGGCGCGCCACTGTTGCTGACTTCTTTGCCGTAGGCTTTACGCACCACCACAATCACCGGCTTCCCGGTATTGGAGTCGATCACCTGCACTTCGAGATAGAGGGCCGTATTTTGCGCGCGATTCCCACTGGCAGCCATAGTGCCAGCAATCACCGCACCTATCGGGATCATCTCATACACTTCCAGATCTTTATCTTCGGCAGAGACGGCAGTAATGGCCGCGCGCACAATCAAGGTATTGCGTCTCTTCGGTGAATTCACTAAAGGTAATTGATGGCTGACCGCCTCTTTCAATCTCTTATTCGCGTAAGCCAATATTTGATCCAAGGTTTTTTGGCTCACCCTCGACGTTGGCGTCGGGGCAGGGAAATAGATCATCGGCGTATAATAAGCGCCAGTATATTTAGCCGCATTAAAATCAGGTGAAATCCAGCGCAAGACTTTCTGACCACTGGCGGATTCCGTTTCTTGTAACTTGCTGTAATCGCCAAGAAAACCGGAGAATTGTGCGCTGGTTGTCACTTTTGAGGCGCAGCCTGCCATGAATATCCCAACGACGAGCAGCGCCGCTATCTTATAACTCTTCTGAATGGCCATTGTATTTTCCTATCCATTTATTAGGTGACTAATTTCTGTGTCATTAAGAAACCGGGAGGTAGAAAAAGACCGGAAAAGCAAATAATGAGAATGCTCACCATTTAAAGAGTAAACCATGACAAAACATTTGCTGAATATAAAATGAGCAAGGAAGGATTTACGGCGTCTTTATGATCCGCCTGTTATCTCCGCCACGGGCAGCGGCAATCAGGGCTTGCCCCAAGGCCAATCCGCCATCACCGGCGGGTAGGCGCTGCGGCAACAAGAGCTGGAAGTCGCTCAACTGCGCGCAAAGCAACTCTCGCAACAGTCGGTTGTGCAGCACGCCACCAGAAAAAGCAATAGTATCAATGCCAAAGTGCTGAGCCGCTTGACGTGCCAACGCGGCAAAGCCCTGCGCCAGTGCAAAGTGGAAAGCATAGGCCCGATCAGCGGGCGAGGCATCGTAGGCCAGCCATTGCTGCCAAAAAGTGGCTAAATCCAGTTGGTTATCCTCACCCAATGGCAGGGTCACGGGCGGGATGGATTGAGCACTTTGCCCTGCCAGCGCCTCCAGCAAGCAAGCCGCCTCCCCCTCCCAGCTTATCGACGACGGAACAATATTGAGCGCGGCGGCCACCGCATCAAATAACCGCCCCGTCGAAGAGGCCAGCGGCGCATTGATCCCGCGTTCGATGGCCCGAGCCAACACCGCCCCTTGTGGCTGTGCAATCGCCGCCGCTTCGGGTAACCGCTGCCAGTGCGGTACAAAACGCTGCCACTGTGCCAACAGGTTACGCCATGGCTGACGGGAGGCCAGATCCCCCCCCGGCATCGCCACGGCGGGTAAGCCGCCCACGTATTCACAGTCGGAATAATCCACCCGCAAACACTCGCCCCCCCACAACTGCCCCTCTGCGCCATAACCCAAACCGTCCAGTGCCAGCCCAATCACCGCCCCGCCCTCTCGCGGCCAGCCATGCTCTGCCAGACAAGCCACCAGATGCGCATGGTGATGCAGCACGGCCACACAGGGAATCTCCTGCTGTGCGGCCCACTCTTTACCCCACTGATGGCTGACATAAGCGGGATGGGCATCCACCACCACCGCCTGCGGCGTAAAATGGTAGATCTGGCAAAACAGCGCCAAGAGCTGCTGTTGCTGTTGCGCGATATCACTGTCCGCCAAATCCCCCAAGTGCTGACTCAAGACGGCGGCGTGATTGCGCAGCAGACAAAAAGTGTTTTTCATGTCGGCACCCAGCGCCAAAATGGCGGGCTGCTGACTAAATCCCGGCGGCAATTCGAAGGTGTCCGGCACGTAACCGCGCGCGCGGCGCAGCATTTCCGCCCCCTGCTCCGTGAAACGCACCAGTGAATCATCGGCCCGCTGCACAATTTGTCGGTTGTGTAGCAGCCAGTGATCGGCGATATCACTCAGGGCGCTCAGCGCCTGCTCATTGCTAAGCGCCGGGGGCTTACCGCTGCCATTGCCGGAGGTCATCACCAGCGGGCGCGCCACCTGTTGCAGCAATAGATGTTGCAGTGGATTGGCGGGGAGCATCACGCCGATTTCCGATAATTGCGGCGCGACCGCCGCACAGAGTGGGCTGTCGGGCTGTTTCGCCACCAAGACAATCGGAGCCGCCGAGCTACGCAGTAAGCGGAGCAGTGCGCCCTCATCGCCACTTTTCACACAGCGCATCAACCAATCCACATTCGGCAGCATCACCGCCAGCGGCTTAGAGGGCCGCTGCTTGCGATCTCTTAATCGGGCGACCGCGGCGGCATGGGTGGCATCCACCGCCAGATGAAAACCGCCCAATCCTTTGATCGCCACGATTTCACCCGCCAGCAGGGCTTGCGCGGCCTGTTCTACTGCGCTGAAGCCGTGCGCCACGGCCTGTCCATCTGCCCCACTCAGCCACAATTGCGGGCCACACACCGCACAGGCATTGGGTTGAGCATGAAAACGGCGGTCGGCGGGATGGTCATATTCAGCCTGACAGGCCGCACACAGCGGGAATTCGCCCATCGCCGTATCGGGGCGGTCGTAGGGCATCCGGTGGATAATGGTGAAGCGCGGGCCGCAGTGGGTGCAGTTGATAAAGGGATAGCGGTAGCGGCGGTCGGAGGGATTGTTCATTTCGTGCAGACAGGCATCACAGGTCGCCGCATCCGGCACGATTTGGGTGTCCATCTGCCCCGCGCCGCTGTGGTGAATCACAAAATCCAGTGGCGGTGGCGCCCAGTGGTAGGGGGCGGTGGTGATGCTGTCGATCTGCGCCAGTGGCGGGCACTCTTGCGGCAATGCGCGCAGAAAGTCCGCCACCGCCGCAGATTGCCACAGGTGAACCGTGACGCCCGCACTGTCGTTACTGACATCACCTCGTAGCCCAAAACGGTGGGCAAGCTGCCAGATATAGGGCCGAAATCCCACTCCCTGCACCTTACCTTTTACCCGCAGGCAGAGGCCGTTTTCATCCACAAAAGCTCCTTAACATTGTTGCTAGCACTCTGCTTTGTCGCTCGGAGATTGCGGGGCGACTGCACCGATGGGCACTCCGACGGCTCACGCCGTTACGACCCATCCGGCACATTTCCCCGATTATCAACTTGTTAATCGTCTGCAGCTTCAAGGACGCAGGGGATCAGCAGATGCGGGGTAAGGGTTCATCAAGCGGCAGATCCAAACGCCGCGAGACCCCAAAAGCACCACATAATCGCACTTGCTGGCGTTCGGTCACTTGCCCGATCACCGCGGCATCTTGCCCCAGCGGATGGCGATGCAGTGCGGCCAATACCGCCTCTTGCGCCTCGGGGGCGACCACCAGCACCAACTTGCCTTCATTGGCAAAGTTGAGCGCGTCTAGCCCCAGCAGTTCGCAAATCCCGCGCACCGCCGGTTTGAGCGGCAGACTCGCTTCGTTGATCTCCATGCCGCAACCACTGGCCGCCGCAAATTCATGCAGAATCGCGGTGACCCCGCCACGTGTCGCATCACGTAGCGCCTTCACTCCCGCAATAGCCCGTAGCGGTGCAATCAGCGGGGCCAGTAACGCACAGTCACTGATCAGTTCCGCCTCCAGCCCCAAGCCCTCGCGCAGATTGAGGATGGTCGCGCCATGATCGCCCAAGGTGCCGCTGACCACAATCCGATCACCGGCACGGATCATCGCGGTTCCCCACTGAATGTCGGCGGGGATCACGCCAATACCGGTGGTGTTGATAAAGATCTTATCTGCCGCCCCGCGCTGGACCACTTTGGTATCGCCGGTGACGATCTGAATGCCCGCCTGCTGTGCGGTGGTGGCCATTGACTGCACAATGCGCTCTAAGTCCGCCATTGGCAGCCCCTCCTCCAGAATAAAGCCACAGGAGAGGTAGCGCGGGGTCGCGCCACTGACTGCCACATCATTGGCAGTACCGCACACCGCCAGTTTGCCGATGTCGCCACCGGGGAAGAAGATGGGATCAATCACATAGCTGTCAGTCGAAACGGCCAGCCGATCTCCCTGTGTGACCAGATCTGCCAGTGCGATGCGCGCCTGATCTTCCCGCTCATTCAGCGCCGGATTAGAGAATGCCGCCAGAAACAACGACTCGATCAAGCTCTGCATCGCCCGCCCACCACTGCCGTGGGCCAAGGTGATCTCTTTTTTATTCATTTAGTTGTGGCCTGATTTATTGATTTTGATAACCAATATTTATAGTTCGGAGTCTGGCGGGGCGACTGCACCGATGGGCGCTCCGGCGACTTACGTCGCTACGACCCATTCGGCACATTTCCCCGCCAATCAGCCTTGTCATTACTCTGATATAAAAACTATCGGTACAAATAATAGGCTGAACAGGCTCCCTCGGAAGAAACCATCAGCGCCCCAAATGCATTTTCTGGCGTGCATTCGCCACCAAACAGCGGGCATTGATCGGGCTTGCAGCGCCCGGTCAGCACATCGCCGCAACGGGATCGTGGATCATCGGCCACTCGCTGCTGTTGCGGGTTGAAGCGCAACTCGGCATCAAACGCCTGATAAGCCGGGCTGAGCTGGACACCGGAGTCGGCTATTTCACCCAAGCCGCGCCATTCGCTGCTGGCTTTGGCGGTAAACACCTCGGCCAGCGCCTGTTGCGCCAGTAAGTTGCCACTGTCTGGGACAATGCGCCGATACTGGTTTTCGACCACGCAGCGCCCGCTGACCATTTGCTCCAGCAGCATTACCAGCCCTTGCAGGATATCCAGCGGTTCGAAGCCAGTGACCACCAGCGGTTTATTGAATTGATCGCAAATAAAATCGTAGGGCGAAGTGCCGATCACCATGCTGACATGGCCGGGGGCCAGAAAACCGTCGATGCGCACATCCGGCTGTTGTAGCAGACTACGCAGTGTCGGAATAATGGTGATGTGCTGGCAGAACAGGCTGAAGTTGGTTAGCCCCAGCCGCTTAGCCTGTTGCAGGGTTAAAGCACTGGCGGGCATAGTGGTTTCGAAGCCGAGGCCGAAAAACACCACCTCGCGCGTGGGGTTGCGCTGTGCCAGTGTCAGGGCATCCAGTGGCGAGTAGACCACGCGAATATCCGCGCCGCGCCGTTTGGCATCCAGCATCGAGCCATTGCGCCCCGGTACCCGCATGGCGTCGCCGTAGGTGCAGAAAATCACCTCGGGATGGGCGGCAATTTCGAGACAACTGTCGATACGCCCCATCGGCAACACACAGACCGGGCAACCCGGCCCGTGGACAAACTCCAGCCCGTCCGGCAGCAGTTGATCGAGGCCAAACTTAAAGATGGCGTGGGTATGACCGCCGCACACCTCCATGATCTGCAACGGCAAACGCGATTGATCCGGCAATTGCGGCAGTAAGTGTTCGATCCGGCTCAGTAAGGCGCTCACTAAGGCGGGATCGCGGAACTCATCAACGTAGCGCATCACCCGCCCCGCTTGTCATCTCGTCCAGATCCAGCCCGACCGCCTGCATATGGGCCAGCGCGGCCAGTGTTTGCTGGGCCTCCTCTTCATCGAGCAAGCTCATGGCGAAGCCGACATGCACCAACACCCACTGGCCCAGCAGGGCCGCAGGGGAGTCGTCGCACACCAGCGCGATATTGATTTCACGTTTTACGCCGCTCACTTCCACCCAAGCTAGCTGGTGGATATCTTCACCCACGGCGACAATTTTACCGGGGACGCCTAAGCACATCGCTGTGTCTCCAACCACTCCAGCCACAAATCCATCCCCTCGCCGCTACTGGCGGACAGGGCAATTACCTGAATCTCTGGGTTCACCTGACGGGCATAGGCGATGCACTGATCAATATCGAAATCCAGATAGGGCAGCAGATCGATTTTATTGATAATCATCAGGGTCGATGCGGCAAACATATGGGGGTATTTCAGCGGCTTATCTTCGCCCTCGGTCACCGAGAGTACCGCTACTTTATGACGCTCGCCCAGATCAAAGCTGGCGGGGCAGACCAAATTGCCGACGTTTTCAATAAAGAGCAGGCTGTCGTTGTTCAGGCCCAAGCGGTGCGCAGCATCATGCACCATCTGTGCATCCAGATGGCAGCCTTTGCCCGTGTTGACCTGAATCGCTGGCACCCCAGTGGCCCGAATGCGCTCGGCATCATGGGTGGTTTGCTGATCGCCCTCAATCACCGCGCACGGCACCTGCCCAGCCAGCCGTTGCAAGGTGGTGGTCAACAGGGTGGTTTTACCGGAGCCGGGGCTGGAAACCAGATTCAGCGCCAGAATATGTTGCTCGACAAAATGCGCGCGGTTATGGCTGGCTAGCTGATTGTTTTTGCTCAACACATCTTGCTCGATTTGCAGCAAACGGCGCTGGCCCATTCCCGGCGCATGGCTACCAGCCTCGCCCTGCCCGTAGTGCAGCCCTTGCTGGTCAGCATGTAGCTGCGGGGTAAAAGCTTCAGTGGCGGGCGCATCCGTGTCATCGGGTTCGGTGATCGTCAGCGGCTCAGACGCGAGGTTTTGATCAAGAGATTTACCATGATAGTGATGATGAACATCCCCCTGATGGTAGTAATAGTGGTGATGAACAATCACTGGCTGCGTACCTTTGGCGACATAGTTGTGTTTATGTTTATGCTGAATCTTTGCCGCGTGGGTTTCGCTGTCGTGAGGATGATGATGGTGACCCTCATCGTGGTGGTCGTGATGATCGCCATGATGGTCGTGGTGATGCTCGTCATCATGATGATGATCGTGGTGGTGACTGTCGTCGCCCTCAATTTTTCGCTCACCGCTGGCGCAACCACAAGTCGTACACATAGGAACTCACTCCTTCAGAATTATTCCACTTCTATCTGTTTTACCTGCAAATGGCTGCCACTCTCCACTTGCAGAGCATGGCTGCCGCAATGCGGGCACCCGGCATCGTGCCGTTCAATCTCTACGCTGGCGCTGCACGTCCAGCACCACGCCTGCGCGGGCAAGTAGCTGAGATGCAATTGGCAATCGGCGGCCAGTGTCTGGCGGCTGGCGGCATCAAAACTGAATCGCAAGGCGCTCTCTTCGATGCAAGAGAGTGCGCCTATCTCCAGCCATACCGCCGTGATCCGTTTGGCACCGTGGCGCTGCGCCTGCTGTTCAATCAGCTCTAACGTGCTGAGGCATAAGCTGATTTCATGCATGTTGATTCTTTATTTGGCTAACTTTGTTAAACAACGCCCGTCGCCGTGGATTGGCGGGGCCGTCAACATCCACCACCGGCAGTGAGAGCGCCATACGTGCACTCTGTTCCGCCAGTTGTAGCGCCCGTTCGGCACTGAGGGCGGTATTCAGCGGCGACATCAGCGAGCGGCTCAAGTATTGGCCGCAGCCCGCCACTTCACTGACGGTAAAACCGACGGTGCCACAAGGCAGTTCTAGCATCAGGCGCTCACCTACCGCACGGCGCGGCCAGCTTTGCTGTGGCCCCGGTAACACCACTAAACTCAGCATCCACGGGGTCAATAACACGCCAATCCACTGCTGCTCAAATAGCTGGAATCCACAGGCCCGCATTGGGATGGGGTCACGGTAAAACGGCAAGCCGCGCATCTCATCATCGGCTATTTGGCCGAAGACTTGCTCCAACAGTGCCGCGGGATTTTGTTCATGGCCGATAACGAGATCAGACATGGCGCACCTCCCGTGGGTTGAGGGTGATGCCGCTGGCCCGCAGCGCCGCCAAAATTTGCTCCAGCGCTGGCTCCATCGCTTGCGTCACGGTGGGAGTCAGGCCGATCCCCGGCGCTAATGACTCTGGCACCACACCCACCAGTGTCAGTTGGCGCGGGAACTCATCCGTCAGTTGCAGCGCCATCAACACATCACAGAGGCCCAATTGATGGGGCGACACTTTGCGGCTAAACATGGCGGGGATCTCTTTATCGCGCAGCACCGCGACACTGCCCGGTGACTGGCCGGTTAACACCGCATCCGCCACAATCAGATGGTCGCGATTTGCCATCGCCTCCATCAGTTCCAGCCCCGCCGTGCCGCCATCCAGAACTTCGACGCCCGCAGGGATGTCAAAGCGCTGCTCCAGTGCTTCCACCAGACGCACCCCCACCGCTTCATCACTCAGTAATAAATTGCCTATACCTAATACCAAAATCCCCATCACAGCACCTTGACTTTGGTCACTTCGTTGCCCGTTGTATCAACAATATGTACGGCACAAGACATGCACGGGTCGAATGAGTGAATAGTTCGCACCACCTCCAGTGGTTTGGCAGGATCCGCAATCGGCGTACCTACCAGCGCTTGCTCGTATGGCCCCGGTTCATCGTTATAGTTACGTGGCCCGGCATTCCAAGTCGATGGCACCACCGCCTGATAATTGGCGATTTTGCCCTCTTTGATCACCACCCAGTGCGACAACATGCCGCGCGGGGCCTCTTCAAATCCCACGCCGCGTATTTCGCCCGTCAAGGGGATATCCGGCTTGATAAAGGTCTCCACATCGCCAGTGCCGATATTGGTGACCAGCGCCGTCCATTGCTGTGCCAGCGTTTCATGCAGCACGCAACAGTGCACCGCGCGGCCAATAATGCGGCCCAGTGTCGAAGGCAACTGCTCGGCCGTGATCCCCTGCCCGCTGAGTTTTTGATAAGCCGCGCCGATATCGCTGAAGTGCTGTTGAGTCGGCTCATGGCCTGCCGCGATGCCACACATCAGCCACGCCAGCGGCCCCACTTCCACGGTTTTGCCGTAAAATGTCGGCGCTTTTACCCACGAATATTTGCCATCCTCCTGCCAGCCAGTGTAGTTAGGGTTGGTTTTCCCCTCCCACGGCGCGAGCGGTTCGTCGTCCTGATACCAAGCGTGTTTGCCACTTTCGGCAATGCCTTGAATCAAATAGGGATCATTGTGATTGGCGATCGGACGGAACTTGCCATTATCCAGATAGCCGCCCGGCAGCAGGAAGGTTTCGCCTTTGCGGTCAGTGGGCAGCTCCGGCACGCTCAGGTAGTAATCAGCCCCCTTGCCCAGATGGAGCCAGCCCGGATAGTGAGCGGCGATCACCGCCGTATCGACTTTGTAGACTTGCTCAATAAAGCTGCCCAGCCGATCGATAAAGGATTTCACCAGCATCAGGCGCTCCAGATTGAGCACACTCGGCATATCCAGATTGATGGGGTTAGCCACCCCGCCTACCGCAAGATTCTGAATGTGCGGGGTTTTACCGCCCAACACCGCCACGATACGGTTAGCATCGCGCTGACACTCCAGTGCTTGCAGGTAGTGCGCCACGGCAATCAAATTCACCTCTGGCGGCAAGGCCATCGCCGGATGGCCCCAGTAGCCGTTGGCAAAAATACCCAACTGCCCGCTGGCAACCAGATCCTTGATTTTCTGCTGCACGCGGGTGAACTCTTCGGCGCTGTTCAACGGCCAACTAGACAACCCGCTCAACAGGGCGGCGGCCTTTTGTGGCGAGGCTTGCAGCGCGGAGGTGATATCCACCCAATCCAGCGCCGACAACTGATAGAAATGCACAATGTGGTCGTGGATGCTGTGTGCCGCCAGAATCAAGTTGCGGATATGCTGCGCGTTGACGGGCACTTCCATCCCCAGCGCGTTCTCCACAGCGCGCACTGAGGCGATGGCATGAATGGTGGTACAGACGCCACAAATGCGCTGCACAATCATCCACGCATCGCGCGGATCGTTACCTTGTAAAATCTCTTCCATGCCACGCCACATGGTGCCGGAGGACCACGCTTTGATAACTTTGCCATCCTCAATTTCGCAGTCGATCCGCAGGTGCCCCTCAATTCGGGTGACGGGATCAATGGTGATGCGTTGGCTCATGCTTTACCTCTGTCTGATTATTCTTATGTAACTGTCCGTGAGCGGGAAGCACCGGCAACAGCCGAATCAATAAAATGTAGGCGCAGACCTCAATAGCGACGAAGCCGATTGAGATCAGGATTTCACTGGTGGTGGGGAAGTAGTTGTAGCCCCCGCCAGGGTTGAAGGCCAGTAGCGAGTAGTTGAGCCGCCAGAGTGCCGCGCCGCCAATCATGCAGAGCGCGCCGATAAAGAGTAAGCGACTGTCCTCTCTGGCCCGCCGAATGCGGAACATCAGCAGCGGCAGTGTCATCAGTACGATTTCGGCCCAGAAGGCGATGGCGTAGCGATCAAAATGCCACAGATAGTCGGTCTTATGGCGCACGATAACTTCACCGAGGCGCAGCAGCACAAACAGCAGCAGGAACAGATCAATAATGGTGGTTAAGCGGGTGAAGAGCGGCGCTTCATTGGCCCCTCGCCCTCGCAATCCCGCCTGCACTAAAGAGCCTTCGAAAATGACAATCGAGAAGCCCAGAATGGCAGCGGTCAGCAGGGAGAAGAGCGGCAGCATTTCATAGCTTTGCCACAGCGGATGGATCTTGGCCCCCGCCGCAATCATCAGTGACCCCATGGAGGATTGATGCATCGTGGGCAGCAACGCACCGAGAGCGATGACAAAGAACATCACTTTGTTCAGCCGCTTGAGTGACACTTTCCAGCCGAGGCGTTCGAACAGGGCGGGTGCAAACTCCAGCGCCATTACACCGATGTAAATCGTCATACAGACGGCGGTTTCGAACAGCACCGAGTTGACATTGAAATAGCCGGGGATGAAGAAGTACGGCAGATTCCAGTAGCGGCCCACATCAATGGTGATCGACAAGCCGCCGAGCGCGTAGCCAAACAGGCTGGCGAGCAGTGCTGGGCGCACCAGCGGGTGATATTCACCACGGTTAAACACGTAAACCGCCCACGCCAGCGCCCAGCCGCCACAGGCTAAGCCAGTGCCGACCAGCAGGTCGAAGGCGATCCAGATGCCCCACGGGAAACCGCCATTTAAATCACTGACAGACCCCAGCCCGAGCACCAAACGCTTGACTATCAGCAGCGCGCAGAGCACCACAAAGGGCGCTAACAGCATGACTGGCCAACTGACCAACCGCCCACCCAGTGGGCTGGATTTATGCATCGTCATCGCGATCTTCCTTTTTGTTTTGCGTCTCTGGCGGATCTTGATGATCGTCATCCTTGCGCTCATCGCGGGTATTGCGATGCACCAGTGCCGTCACACCCGCCAGTACTGCCAGTGGCAGGATCATGCCTTTGTAGAGCGTGTGCTGGACATGCTCAGAGCGCGCGCCGGTCGCCAAGTCAGCCAGTGGCGGCAAATCGAGTTTCTCGGCCGGAATCCCCGCCAGCACCAAGACCTGCGTGCCGCCGCCCTCTTTCTCACCATAAACATGCTGCTCATAGTGGGCGACGGGGTGCTCGTAAGTGTCGTTGGCGCTGAGTGTCTGACGTGGGAAGCGGTAGTTTTCGCCCGGTTTCAGAGTCAGCCGCCGTTGTGCCTCAGAGAGCAACTCCTCACGGGTGCCGAAAATCACCGCGCCCGTTGGGCAGACTTCAACACAGCCGGGTAGCCCGCCTTTATCCAGCCGCTCCACCCCTTTCTGATTGCACAACTCGCATTTGTGGATCTTGCCAAAGGGGTTGTCGTAATCATATTTCGGCACATTGAACGGGCAACCGACCATGCAATAGCGGCAGCCGGTGCAGACATTGGGGTCATAGTGGACGATGCCGGTTTTGGCATCTTTGCGCAGCGCGCTCACCGGACAAACAGAAACGCAGTTGGGGTCCACGCAGTGCATACACTGCTTTTTGATATAGGCGTAGCCGTCTTCTAGCTGATCTTTATGAATCCCCGCACCGCTGGTCCACACCTGAATAATATTGTTGGTGTAGGGGCTGAGTTTGTCGTTGTTTGACCAGAGCGCTTCGCCGCCCGCATAGGTTTCGCCATGTTCGGCAAATTCGCTATGGTTGATCTGCTGGCATTTGCTCACACAGGCCTGACAACCGACACATAATGTGGAGTCATATAACATGCTCAACGCGCCGGGGATCGGCGGACGGTTTTGCACCTCGGCTTGCGTGCTGGGCGAGAGTCCCGCCAACAGCACACCACCGGAGGCTAATTTGAAAAAGTGACGTCGGTTCACGGCTACTCCTCCGGCGATGAGTGATCGTCATCTTTGCGGCGCTGTTTCTGTTGCCGCCCCAACTCACGCACCGTCATCAGGCTGACCCCGGCCACCAATCCCACCACACCGCCGAGCAGCGCCGTCGCGGTGGTGGAAACTTCGCCCCCTTCAGGGTTATTGATCAGCGGTTTTTCAGCACGCGGCGTGGGGTTTTCCACATTCGCCAATTGGGCGATGCCTTTGGTAAAGCCAATTCCCTCTTCGTTGCAGCCGTAGCAAGGATGACCAATACCGACCGGCCAGATACCGCCACCGACATCACAGAACTCCAGTGTCGGGCAGTTGCCGTAAGTCTCTGGCCCCTTGCAGCCTAAGTGGTAAAGGCAATACCCCTGCCGATGGCCCTCATCACCAAATTGGCGAGCAAAGCGGCCGGCATCAAAGTGCGGACGGCGCTCGCAATTTTCATGAATCAAGCGGCCATAAGCAAAAGTGGGGCGGTTCTTGGCGTCCAGTGCGGGCGGCCGCTGGAAAGTGATGATATGGGCGACGGTCGCCAAGAAGTTATGCGGGTTGGGCGGGCAACCGGGAATATTAATCACCGTCTTGCCGGGCAGAGCCGCTTGCAAGCTCACCGCGCCCGTAGGATTGCCGCCCGTCGCAGGCACGCCACCCCAAGCAGAGCAGGAGCCAATGGCAATAATGGCGGCGGCATGTTCCGCGGCTTCGCGGATATGCTCAACAATCGGTTTTCCCGCCACCATGCAGTAAATCCCGCCATCTTTCAGCGGGATAGAGCCATCGACTACCAGCACATATTTCCCTTTGTACTGCTCGATGGCCCGGTGCTTATTCTCCTCCGCTTGCTCACCAAATGCCGCAGACAGCACTTCGTGATACTCCATTGAGATAACGCTGAGCAGCAGATTCTCAATGGTGGGATGAGTAGAACGTAGCAGCGATTCAGTACAACCAGTGCACTCTTGCGCACCAATCCAGATGACCGGTGGCCGCTGCGGTGAACTGACCGTGTTAGCGATTTCAGCGGCAGCCTTGCTGCTAAGGCCCATGGTGGCAGCCAGTGCTGCACAAAGCTTCATAAAATCACGACGGTTGACGCCATGCTGGGAAAGCATGTTTTTTCCCCTGTTATTCTTATTCTATGGTTTATATACCCGATACGGGTGACGGGCATACCCCTATTAAAAACATGGTTTTATATCCAATAGATTTCGAAGTACAGGAGGGCGGAAAACACACCTGCACTTTGATAGATGAAGGATATTGTGTTAATAGTTTGTAACCTTACAAATTAAATTAAGTTGATCTTTATCAATGGAAATTGATTGAACGAGTGTTCAGGAAATATATGTGAACTAAAACCGTTTCAGCAAAATATTTCATTTGCCAGAAAATAGAAAATCTGTCACGCGATATAGCGAATGTTGCAGATGAAATTCAATATCATTAGCCAAAAATAAATTAATTAATGTAATGACTTTAATTCCACGTTACTTACTTTAGTTATTTAACTGGAAATTAAAATTTCACAAAATGAGAAAAGTGAAACACTCTATCTCGCTACATCCTGCCGGAATGGGTGCGTTGAGACCTTCACTCTGGCGAGCATCGGGCCATATAACAATAAAGCGGAGAAAATCTGAAAATATAAGTCAGTATGATTCGCCATTAGTCTAACCTTCTCTTCTAATGCGAATTGTTAAATCGAACGTCCAATCGGATTCTTATCATTTTCATTCGGATTGATCATTCAAAGTCACATCTTTATCATTCTAATGATAAATCTTAATGTCAAAAAATGGATTATGCCAAGGCAATACCATGCCCCCCATTTTCAATAAACCCCAATAAACGGAAAAACGCAGCTTTTTTCCTGATTTGGGCGATCCTCCGCAATCCTGCTCTTATTCCCGCCCTTTGAGGCTATTTTCAGAGTTTCTGGAATATGACCTGCACCACCACATTGTTACCCTCGTTATGTACTTTAATACACAGCGCCGTTGACATCCGTCAACACTCAATTTAGACTTCCCTAGGTAATCAGGAGGGCGATGAAGGATCATCCCAATAAGCATATTCAAGCAGCCATTGACTATGCACTCTCTAAGGGCTGGAAATTTCGTTCAAGTAATGGGCATGCTTTTGGTCGTCTCTACTGTGGAATATCTGAACATAACCAACATCAGATGAGTATTTGGTCTACACCTAAAAACGCCGAAAATCATGGAAAACAGATATACCGCAAGGTCAATACGTGTAGCCCTACTGACGAAGAATCACTATCACAAGGCGGGTAACCGCCTTTTTGGGAGGCGCACCGGATGCAGTTCTATCACTTTTCACTGATGCTGGCAGGAGTCACCGCTGATACCGCAGATTTAGAAGACTCTCTGTTTAGCCACGGTTGTGATGATGCGTTAATTTGTTTTTATGGCAAATCTGTTTATTTAGAATTTGATCGCCAAAGTGAATCCATTACCCAAGCTGTTTTTAGCGCGATTAATGATATTGAATCCGCCAATTTGGGTGCCACAGTTATCGCGGTAGATGCCCATTATGTTGGGCTGAGTGATATTGCGAGTCTCAGCCATATGTCACGTCAGGCGGTGACCATGCTAAAAGATGGCACACGCGGCCCGGGTGATTTCCCCTCGCCCATCCAGCGCCTGAGTGGTTCATCACCGCTTTGGAACTGGGCCAGTGTGGCCGAGTGGCTAAGCAGCCATGGGAAGCTAGAGGCTCAAATAGCGCAAAATGCCCAAATTCTGGCGGATATTAATCTCGCACTTCAATTACGGGCCACCAAAGGTAGCCGTCATGTTAACCACTACCTTTCACTGCTAGAGCATCCCACTCAACTCGCGGGTTTCTGCCAACCAACCCCTGCCGCGAAGGCACACAGCCATTAATCAAACTCACTCATATCGTAGTTAATTGTATATTTTGTATATTAATCAATTTATCGGCAAATAAGTCGTGCTATGATTCCCTAACCGGTCACTATTCAACCGGTTAGGCAACATACGCGCGAGTTCCGATGAGCTGACTCTAGTCAGTGATTCGGGTGACAAATCTGCCGGGAGCTGATTTGTACGCTGCTTGCAGCGGCCTCGCAGAGGCGAGCCCCAGGGACGGGTCGAGTAACGAGCGCAGCTAACACCGCTGCAACTTCAAGTAGGAAGGGTCCGCTATGATAAAACCATTCATTGTTGCTGCTATAACCGTCGCCACACTCAGTGGCTGCGCCAATAATAATACACTTTCGGGCGATACTTTCAGCAGCTCTCAGGCGGGCCAAGCCCAATCGGTGACTTACGGTACCTTAGTTTCTGTCCGCCCAGTCACTATTCAGGGTGGTGATGGGAACAACATTGCAGGTGCGGTAGGCGGGGCTGTTGTGGGTGGTTTTCTCGGTAATACCATTGGTGGCGGCACCGGGCGTCGTCTCGGCACAGCCGCAGGTGCGGTGGCGGGCGGCGTGGTCGGCCAACAAGTCCAGAGCATGATGAATCGCAGTAGTGGGGTTGAACTGGAAGTTCGCCGTGATAATGGCACCACCTTCTTGGTTGTTCAGGCGCAAGGGGTGACACAGTTCCATGCAGGCCAGCGGGTGACCATTGCCACCAATGGCAATACTGTCACGATAACGCCGCGATAATTATTGCCGTTACAGATGACGGGACTCGATAAAAGTTAATGGGATTAACGCCATTTCCTGAGTTCGAATATCGCCAATAAAACACCGTCCAGCCCTGAAGGTTCGAGGATAGGCTGGACGGTGAAATATACCCATATCGCTATTCAGCTTTTTTCCGCTGACTTCACTATTCTCACCGTGGTTTCCACTATAGAGGAGATTGCAGTCGTGTTACTGTTTATTGAAATTGCCATCCGAAATTAACGGCACAGTAAACCAATAAGATTAACTTAATTTATTACGTGATAATCACGATTAATTATTCATTTCTAGCCATGCATATCACCCTCGCTGGCGAGGGCAGTAATAATACCCATAAAGATTTCAAGCCTAAACTAATATGTTAAAATATAATCTAACTATCAGAATACAAATGAGTTTATTAATTTATTGATTATACGGCTCATTTTAGTTAATAATAGTAAAAATCAAATCATCCGAGCATTATGCTTCAGTATGTTAATTTACTAGGAAATATTCTCGGTTATTAGCGTTTTCACTGAAAAGTTCACTAAAACCAATCAAACGGTCTAATGTAGTTTCAGGTAATTATGAGTTATTCGCGATCAATTTTAATAGATTTCTCAAAAATACAATATGAAAAACCGCACTTATATAGTGAACAATTGGTCTATCGACCTCGACTCCGGTTTTATTACTCACCGAGAGACGCAAGAACTAAAGCGCCTAGGTGAGTACCAATTAAAACTGATCACCGTTTTGCTAGAGCATGTCGGTGAGATTTTATCTCGTGATGAATTAACCACGTTGGTGTGGAAACGCCGAATTATTGGTAACAACAGCCTACCGAATGCTATTCACACCTTGCGCGTGGCGCTAGGGGATGAAAATAAGCAGCAGCGTATGATCCAAACTATCCCCAAAATGGGCTATTTATTAGATCCGACGTTTTGCGAAATCATTGAAGAAATCACCTCAGAAGAGGTTGCCGAACCCACTCAACGGCTTGCCGACTCGACACCAGTGACCAGCGCCATCCTCCCGTCCTAGATGGAGTTAATAGCCCCCGAGCCAGAGATAGAATTGATTGCCCCCATGGGTGAGCAAGTATCAGCAAGCAGTGAAAGTGCGCCTACAACAGAAGTACTCCCCGTATTACCCCAAACCTTACCGGTAGTTATACCCAATACCACGGTTCCTACTAAAAAGCGGCAAATATTCGGATGGAAAAATGGGCTTATTGTCTTGCTGTTCATCGCGGTGATTATTGTCAGTTTTAGGCAATTCTCACACAAAGAGCAAGAGGGGCCGCAGTATAGCGCTATCCAACAGGATCAATCGGTATACAGCAATATCAAATTGTTCCAGCTCGTCGATGATAATTTATCACAGCAATATGATGATGATTTGAATAAACGAATACAAGATACGCTGTATGAGATTAATAAAGTGCTGAAACCCAGTAATACCCGTATTGCTGTTTATTACAACGTCTCAATACGACGGCTAGATTTTACGTTTATGGTAGAGAGCCAATGTGCGAAAAGTCAGCTAAATATGACGATTTACCACTGGCGACAGAATAGTCAGTTACTGAATAATTTGATTTACACTGAGATGGAGAGAAAGATAAATGAAGTGGCTATCTGTAAAAAATAGCTTGCTGCTGGCCGTGTCGGCGCTTTGTCTCTCGCTGACGACCTCAGCGGTGTCACAGGCAGAGGAACCCCAAAAACTGCCTCAGATTCGGCTACAAATTGGCTTTTATGATTTACTGTCGCAGCAGAAAGAGGTCTACGACGCCCGTATTACCGCCATCCCAAGTGGATATATCAGCACAATTACTAACCCCAACGATAATCGATTTATTTTCAAAGGTAAATTCACCGAGGCAGTGGCAAAGAATAAGCAACTTACCTTTGACTATAGCCCTATATTTTTCTATAACCCGACGTCTGGCAAAATGATTGATGGTGCTCTGGATTATCTTACCCATAATAAGATCTTTATGACGCCAATGGTGGTAGATGGTCAGCCCCTGATCGTAGGGCAAACGGGGATTATGCTGGGCGACAAATAGGGGGGAACGATGAGTTCCCGCTGGCTTTATAGTCAAGGGACGAAATCAGTTATCCATAAACGTTTGCTGCCATTCCATGATGGTTTTTGGCCGATTATCTTTATCGTCAACGACATTAGTAAAATAGTGAATCTGTAGGTCGCCATTTTTTTCTGGTGCAACAAAAGCGGCCCATATCTCCCCAGTCGGGTTATACATGATGATTGATGCACGTTTATTGGCCGCACCACGTACCCAAGTCGTTAATACTTTTGCCCCTCGCTTATCCAGATCAGGGGTATAGATATAGACATTCGCTGAAGCGACAAATTGAGCGTAATTATCGCCGACTAAATCGCGGAAGTTTTTATCATCCTGGGTGTTAGTAAAAATACCAATAGTGAGCAGCGTTGGCTCTTCGCGGGGATCTTTATCCGCCCGAACATATTGCCCATCAATAAAGACATCTTTGGGCATCGAAATACGACATCCCCAACTGCCATTACTGTGTACCTGAATAGAACCATCTTTAATTGGAATCAGTAATAATCGGCAATTTGCTGTTTTATCAATGAGATCGACAACGGCCAGCCCTTCAATTTTGCGCGCTTCAGCTTTGAAAGTACCGCTGTTCTCACCCGACCAAGCACGGCTATCAATAATGAAGCCCCACTGGGTAACACCGCTAATTTTGATCACACCACCACGCTCATTCCCTTTGGTGATGTTCCACCACTGCCCCTGCCAATTAAATTTATTATCGATATCAGTCATAGATGCGATGCCCTGAAAATAGGCACGCTGAATGCACGTATCACTGGTACAACTGTTCAGTGCGCTCTCCCATACTCGCCGTTGCTGATAAACGGTTTCAGTATCATTTTTGACCAACATCGCCTGATAGATGTCACTGAATGTCTGATCAAGCCAGTGTAAATCTTCATTACTGCATACCGTGTATTCAACCGGGGTCACTGCCCGCTGACAGTTAATGGCGAAAGAAGAGGATGATAGAAGCATCATCAAAAGAAAAAATACACCGCGAAAATAAGTCATATTCATTATTTAACCTGATGTAAAATATATGGTTTTCATTTCTATAGGCCAATTGTAATCAAACATATTATATCGTTTCTATCAAAAAATATCTTTAGCTGAAAATAAAAAACCACCCGCCCAAGATAATCACTTAGCCCAAACGAGTGGTTTATCGACTTATTATTCTATTATGGGAAAAGTTTCACTCACTTAGCCATAATCCTTATTTTAATTATGGTTATGCTGTTTGCATATTATCCGAAAGTTTAAATGCCGAAACAGCATCAGTCAGTTGGCGAGCCTGCTCTTCCAACGAAGCTGCCGCTGCGGCGGACTCTTGCACCAAAGAGGCATTTTGCTGCGTGACACCATCCATCTCGGCAACAGCCTGCCCAATTTGGCTAATACCCCGGCTTTGCTCATCAGAGGCGGAGGCTATTTCACCCATAATATCAGTCACATTGGTCACGGCCTGAACAATACTGTTCATCGTTTCCCCTGCCTCAGAGACTTGCTTCGAGCCAATATTCACTCGGGAGACCGATTCACTAATTAGCCCCTCAATCTCCTTGGCCGCCTGCGCACTGCGTTGCGCCAAATTACGGACTTCGCTGGCGACGACGGCAAACCCGCGCCCCTGCTCACCCGCACGAGCGGCTTCAACGGCGGCGTTCAATGCCAGAATATTCGTCTGGAAGGCGATGCTGTTAATCACGCCGATGATGTCAGCAATACGACGCGAACTGTCAGTGATACTGCTCATGGTCGCGACCACATCATTGACAATACGCCCACCATTTTGTGCCGTAACAGAGGCATTATCTGCTAGCTTACTGGCCTGATGTGCATTCTCCGCATTCTGTTTTACCGTCGCATTTAGCTGCTCCATACTGGCAGCGGTCTCTTCCAACGCCGCCGCTTGCTGCTCGGTGCGCGAAGAGAGATCCGCATTGCCTGCGGCTATCTCACCCGCACCGGTATAAATGGCATCGGTGCTGCTGCGGATAGTTGACACCGTGCTCACCAAGCTCGTTTGCATTTCACGCAAATAAGGGATCAATTGCCCAACGCAGTTGCGGCCAAATTCAGCCATTGGCCGACCTAACTGCCCTTCAGCCATCCGCTTAAAGTGCTGCTTGATCGCGTCCAGCGGGCGCACCAGATAGTGAACAATGTAGCGATCGGTCAGCAACAAAATAATAAGACCAGCCATTAATGCCGCCATCAGCGCCCGCTCGCACCACGTGACCAACAGCTCGACCCGAAGGCTGGCGGCCTCTGTTGCCTCATCGACCGTCGAGTTGTATTTCTCTACTGCCGCGCCAAACTCACGGCTTAATGGCGGATAACTTTTATTAAACAAAGTGTTATATTCATCAAAACGGCTATCAGTAACCGCCTTGAACATCGGTTCAATCCCATCACTCAATAGAGTTGACCAACTTTGGATGGTTTTATCCGTCAGTAACGGGTCCATCGGCTCATGCGTTTGCAGCTTAAATTTCGCCAACGCCTCTTGGGTATTTTTGAGCGCCACCCCGGCGGAAGCCAATTCACGATCAGCATCAGCAGTGGCTCCACTTTGACGATAGGCCGCCGCGCGACTTAAACGTGTCACGACACGGAAATATTGGTCATTCCCCCGATTAATAATATTAATGTTTTTCTGTTGGTTAGAACTTAGCTGTAATGAATGCGTCAATTGGTTAAGTGAAAATAGTGTAAAGGTGGAAACGCCTCCCCAGAGCAACAAAAATATAACAAGAATAGATAATAACGCCATCCTGATGGTGATATGTTTTAGAAAATTCACGGGAATACCCCTGTGCTTTATTTTTTTAGTTTATTTCCTTGAGATTTCAAGGTGTTTATCGCTGATAATTCCCGCAGAGGAAAAGGCGTATTATCAGAATTAACCGCCAAAATAGCATAAAATCAGTGCAAAAGATCAAGGCAGCCGATCAATAATAAGCAACTGATTGATTTTACCTATTAAAATGTAAATAACGATCGCTAAATTTGATCAGGAATTGGTTAGTAACTCTCCCTGTTTTCCATAAAATATGTATTTATTTTGAATATAAATACAGCATCAACTCGCTTATTAACTCTTCAGATTATAAGCTAAACAATTAATTTACTTACTGAGTCGTCATGACCTCCTCCGGCTCTGGCAGCATTAAATACTTCACTAAATGAGATTGGACGGAATAAATAAAAAACTAACAAAAATTCATTTAACACTATCAGGTCCGATATGCAGCAGAATTTATCTATTTATTGGCGCTCTATTTTTTATCGATTTTTGAGAAAAGAGATAAGGCAGGGGAAATGGTAGTTTTATTCATTGTTCTGCGGCTAAATGCATAGCGCAGCATTAGGCTATATCGGCGGAAAAACCACCAGCGAACTTATTTGATCACTGGTGGTTAATATCCCTTAATTTGCTGCGGGGATAACCTCAATAGATTGCCTGAATTGGCTTAAGTCGTGCTGATACTCAAAAAGGTCAGCCAATCCATTCTGGTGCGTGATAACCACCAGAGTGCAGTGTGGTAGATACTGTTTGAGCAGCAGCAGTAACTCTCTGGCGGTTGCAGTATCTAAATTACTGGTGGCTTCATCGAGATAGAGTGTATCTGGTTGATTAATCAGTGCACGAGCAAAAGCTAAACGCTGGCGCTCGCCACCGGAGAATATACGCTCCCAATTAAGCCGCATATCAAGCCGATCCTGCCAGCCCGACAATCCCACTTTATGCAATATTTCGCGCAGATATTCAGGTTCTACGGTCCCTGCCTGCGGGTAGCATAGCAGCTCAGCCAATGTCCCCTGCCCCAGATAACTCTGCTGCGGCAAGAGCAGATTTCGCCCTTGCGGTATCTTCCAACTGCCTGAATAGTAAGGCCATAAGCCACTTAATGTGCGCAGTAAAGTCGATTTACCTAGGCCACTCTCCCCCGAGATCCGATTCCAACTGCCGTGAGGACAGTGCAGTTTAATCTCGTTAAGCAACGCCATGCCTTGTGGGGTTGAGAGCGACAGATCCTGAGTGACGAGTTCGTGTCCCGCCGTGGCGGATGGTTGTTCGCGCTGTTCATCCAAAATCGCCTGCTTAAACTGACTCAAGCGCTCCAGTGTTGCCGACCAAGTGACCAGCAGGTGGTATGCCCGCACAAACCAGCTTAACGCGCTGTAAACCTGACTAAACGCGCTGCGGATTTGCATCAACCCCCCCAGCGTCACGGTTTTGTTTAAGAAAGCGGGCAAGGCCGCGAAAATTGGGACAATCATACTGATGCGCCCATAACCCACGGTGAAGAAACCCAAATTTCGCTCGCTGTTCATCATGGCGCGCCAGTTAGTCACGATAGCCGAAAAATTGCGCTTTAAGTGGCGTTTTTCCTGATTTTCGCCGCCATAGAGCGCAATTTGCTCGGCGTTATCGTGTTTACGCAGCAATGAGGCGCGGAAATCGGCCTCTGCTTTCTGTTTCTGATAGTTTAAGCCATGCAGTTTTTTACCAATCCAGTGGGTAATCAAGCTACCCAACAAAGTGTAAATCACCGCCACCCACACCAAGTAGCCGTAAAGGGTGATGTTTTTCCCCCATAGGGTAAATTGCTGCACCCCGGAGAGATTCCACAGGATGATGACGAATGAGGACAATTGAGCAAAATTGATAATAAATGAGGTCAACAGCTCAAGGGTTTTGGTGACAAAGAGGTCAATGTCTTCGGCAATACGTTGGTCTGGGTTGTCCATCTTGCCATTGAGCGATAGACGGTAAAAGGCTCTTTTGGCAAACCAGCTATCGATCAGTTGTTCAGTTAGCTCCCCTCGCCACTGGATCGTCAGCAGCTTGATCAGCCAATCTTGATAGACATAAATACCAATATAAATAGCAATATAGAGACTGTACTCTTTGACCAAACCATAGAGTTTCGCGCTATCGAATGCCCCCAGCGCATCATAGAAAGATTTGCTCCACTCATTAATCCGAATATTCAGATAAACTACACCAAAGCCGATAGCCAATATGGTCGCCAAGAGTAGCCACGCCCGCCAGTTCCGGCGTTTCCCCCAGAATGGGCGACTTAAATCGAGCAGCATCGCAAACAGCTTTTTCACGGCTGTTTCTCCACCGAAACCGTCGAATTAGCGGGTGACCGCCCCTTTCTTTCCTGCGGCTGAATAATGGATATCACACTGTTTTGCGGGTTATATAACTGACCCGCCGCCGTGCGCACGCCCGCTAAAGTGATCGTTTCCGCTAACGACTTCACCTCACTCAGATAGTGAGGATCGCCATAATTCTCATCGCTGAGGATCAACAGCCGCAATTGGGTCGCTGGATCACTGAGGCGAGCAGCTTGGCTGCGTTTGAAGTTGGCAACCCCCGCATTGACATCTTGCTCGGTAATCAAGCTCGGTAATTGGGCAAACACCTGCTCGGCCTGCTGTAATAGCGCATCAGTTCGTGTCGGTTCACTGCCAAAACTCATCGTGGTTTCGATTCGATTCGTTTTATCGGCTAATGTGCTGTCAATTCTCATGCGGTAAATACCCAGTGAGTCATCCCGCAAGGCCGTTTTGAGGTATTTACGCGCCAAATCTTGGGCGATAGCCACCTGAACGGCCTGTTGTGGTGTCCATTTCAGTGGGGTGAAACTCCAGACATTGAGATCCGAGCGCGGCTCCAGATTCCATTGATTGCGGGCTTCACGACGGCCCGGTAGCGGGGAGTGCACAGGGGCGGCGACCAGTGCTTTTCGGGGGATCCCGGCCAGATAGCGCTCGGTTTTTGCCTGTAATTGCGTGGCATCCAGATCCGCCAGCAGGTAATAGGTGACGGGGGCGGCGGCGCTGTGCTGCCACTGTGACAACAGATCTTCTCGGCTAACCGCAGATAACTGTGCGCGGGTTGGGCGGGTAAAGACGGCTTTGCCAAACCGCAATTGGGTGATCAATGACTCTTTATTATCGCCAACAGAATCAGCGCTTCTGGCGGTCATGCGTAATAGCGAATTGAGGCTCTCTTTCATCACTTCTGGGGCAATTTGGGGCTGCTGATGCAGGCTGTTATATAAGCCCAGCAAATCATCCAGCTTTGCTGCATCAACCTGACCGCTTATCTGCAACTCATTTGCTTCTTGGTTGAAGCTCAGTGAGACGCCTTGCTGTTTGCGCCATGCGGCAAATTGCTCTCCGCTCCAGCCCTGAGGCCCACTCTGCTGCACCAGTTGCGAGGCTAACTGCGCCTGCCACGGATTAAGATCCGGTGACATAAACCCAGCGCCACTGACGGCAGTAAACCAGACTTTTTTATCCGCTTGCGGTGAGCGCAACCAGACCACGCGGTCACCATTGCTGAGAGACCAAACACGCACCTGTTGCTGCGGGTAATCCTGTTGACGCACCACCCTACCAGAGGTGTTGACCAGCGGTAAAACCGGGGCCGCAACTGTTTTTGGCTTGGGCTGTGGTGGAGTGATAGCGATGCTTTGGTTATGTT
This sequence comes from Yersinia mollaretii ATCC 43969, assembly GCF_013282725.1. NCBI lineage: Bacteria > Pseudomonadati > Pseudomonadota > Gammaproteobacteria > Enterobacterales > Yersiniaceae > Yersinia > Yersinia mollaretii. The sequence goes on from NZ_CP054043.1 coordinate 386,419, forward strand.
GCTTAGCACGCAAAATCGCCCCCGCCGTGGGCAGCGCAAAGGGGGCATTACCCGGCACAGTGAATTGCACCAAACGGTCGGGGGTGGATAACCAGAGCTGAATGCGGGCATTCACCTTATCGGCATCAATATGGCTCAGCGCCATTGTCGCCCATTGGTTAATCTGCTTCTGGCGGATCATCGGCTTGTCTTGCACCAGCGTATCGCTGACTTTTTGTACCCATGCCGCAAAATCGCGGCTCTCTTCGCGCTCATTGCTGCTCGCCACCGTCTCCAGCAACTCTTTCTTTATCTCATTGATATCATCAGCGGAAATCGGATAGCGCTGTAAGCGCTGGATTTCAGTCTGAATCTGCGTCAACCCACGACGATGGCCGTCGGGTGTGACTTGCGCAAAAATACCCAGCGCTGAGGTGGTTCGGCCAATATTGGATTTTCGGATCACCATAGAACTGACCGCAGGCGGGAGCTGCTCTTGCTGACGACGAAGTTGGCGGGTGAGCGCCGTGAGCGCAATCTGATCCACTAAACGCGCATAAATGCCGTTATAACCCGGCACTCGGCTGGCGGATTCATCAAAGCGATAGACCCAAGAGACCTGACTGCCGCCACTTTCGCTGTCTTGCAGGCGAACCACCCGCAGTTGGGGCGAGAGTGTGGGTTCGTAATAGTGACGCTCAGGAAGCGGGGCGCTCACCAAGGGCGCAAAATAGTGGGTAATCTGTTGCGTCACTTGATTCGAGTCTATATCGCCAGTAATAATCAAATGCATATTACCCGGCACATACCAGCGCTGATAAAAGGCTTTTAATTCTGTCGCAGGCAGCGTTCGGATATTTTTCTCATCACCAATCACGGGGCGTTCAGGATAACGGGAAGCAAAACGAATCGCTTGAATCCGTTGCTGATTCATTCGCTCAGCCACCCCAAGTTTACTGCGCCACTCTTCGTAAACAATTTGCCGTTCACGATCTAATTCCGGCTGCGTTATATTGCTGTCACCCGCCATCTGGCTTAATACCGCCAGCGCCTCCGGTAATTGCTTGCTGCCTTTGGGTGGGCTAAATAAATAGGAGGTGCGCTCGTAATTGGTCATCGCATTATAGTGCTGTGCCCGCACCCAGCCCTGTTGATGCAAATACTCAGCCACCCCTTGCGGATAATTTTTGCTGCTGTGGAACACCATATGTTCCACCATATGAGCGACACCGCTCTGTTGGCTCTCTTCATCCAGCGACCCCGCGCCAACCACCAACCGGATATCCACCCGCCCCTTTTGCCCCGCCAGCGGAACCAGCGAATAGCGCAGACCATTCGCCAGTTTGCCTTCGGTTATCTCAGGGGCCGGGCTGTTAATTTCCTGCGCATTGGCAACAGAAATCCCAGTCAGCAGCAATAAAATAGCCGCTGACCCATAGCGCAATATGCGTGTCATCATTATCCTTACTCTTTATTTAAAAATGGCTTACCAGCTATAGGCTACATCCAGCCAATATTGACGGCCCATCTGATAATTCGATTCCGTTTTATTGACGTGATTCAGTACGTTGAATATATCCAAACCCACCTTGATATTTTGTTTACCTAATGGCTGGGTATAAGAGACGCGCCAATCGAGATTAATATTCGGGCTAAATTGCTCTTCTTCGTAAACATCCATGGTGCCGCTATAGCCCTGACAGCGCACATCCACATTGCACGAAACAGTCTCTTTGCTGGTGATAGAGCGATAGCCAGCGATATAACTCAGCCGTTGAGTCCAGTCCAAACGCCATGCCGGAATTTCTGTATTTAATTCAGCAAAGGCCGACCATGGGCGATTAAAGTTATCCGCCGGTTTCTCTATTTGGCGGATAACACTACCCCGATAAATAATCAGTTGGTCAGGATCAGCTTCATCGTCATAAGTGCCATTTGAGCTATAGCTACGTTGAATATTGGCACCTAAATTCCAAGATAAAACCAGTGAGTGCCAGTCGATGGGGGCAACAGGGGCCACAGTGAGACTGTAAGTGTCTGCTTTGCTCTCCCCGCCATTGGTCATGACATAGGTCTTGGTGCCCTCCATTTTTTCGGCGGCAAATTGATCTTTGCCCTGACGATGAACCCATTTGGCGGTCCAAATTGTCTCGCCAATACGCTGCTGCAAACCGAGGTTCAGCTCATCACTGTACGGCGTGTTCAACTGGCTGTAGCGATAGTCGGTGGTAGATTGAGCTTTGCTGTAAACCCACGGCCCCGGAGTGGTGAGCGGGGTTTTCCCCTTAGCGCACGTTCCTGTGGAGGAGAGATGTCCAGCGCGGCACTCGGTATACACCGCCTGACGGGATTCACGTAATTTATAGGCCAGAATATTGCCCGCATAGTAGCGGTTAGCCCCCGCAAACAGCTCGGTGTGGTGATCATTCCAAACATCATAAGTCAGGTTAAATCGTGGCGAGACATTGAGATTTTTCATGTAATCGTCATAGTCCACACGCACGCCGGGCATCATGGTCAGGCGGGAGAACTTCGCCGTATCCTGCACATATGCCCCGTAAGTGCTGGCGTTGACGTCCGTTCTCCCGGCGGCATAGACAGAACGGGTGTAAAAATATTGGTCGCCATCCACACAGCCGATATCGCCGTTACAGACCACATTAGGCGCGGCAATCTGCCCGGTAAAGCCGTAGCTAGTGGTTGGTCGGTTGTAGGTTGCCGTGGAGAATTCAGCAGTATAACCCACATCAATTTTGTGGCTCACCGCGCCAGTGTAGAAGCTATTGAACGCCATTTCTTGCTGTAAAATATGGCTTTTCTGCTCTGTTTCTACCCTGCCATAGCCACCAAAACCAGACAAGCTGGCTGAGCTGCGCCAATCAAAGTGCGGGCTAGCCATCCAAGCAAAATAGTTCTGCTCCTGATTAGTGATGCTATTTTCATTTTGCCGATAGGCCAGCTTGGTATTCAGTGAACCCCATTTATTCTGATTCGCCCAATCAAAATTAAGGCTATAGCCGCCCCCCTCATTGGTATATTGACCATTCATGGTATTGGCGCGTACGAAGGTTGAACTGTGCGGCGAATACATGAGGGTCAGGTTAAATTTGTTATTGTCGTCGCTGTCCCAAGACCCCCGCAGCAGATAGGTTTCGCTCAACCGTGACTGGTCTTCCCACTTCTGCATATAGCTGTGCCAATAGGGGATGGCCGACTCTTTGCGATTATAGGAAAAGGTAAAACCAGCACGGTCATTCAGCGGTTGATTGACCGTAATGCTGTAAAAATCTTTGGTGAATTTGGGCTGTGCATCCAGTGTGGCGGCTTTATTAAAGCTGACCTGTTTCTTATCTTCGATATGGTATTTCGCCCAACTGGAGCGGGTGGTGCGATAGGAGATATTGCCGCTGGCTTCGGTAAATGACGGGCGCTTTAGTGTGGCATCCACCACCCCGCCAGTGAATTGCCCATATTTGGCGGAGATATTGCTGTCATAGACCGAGACCGACTCCAACAAGCTGGTATCAACCCAAAAGGCTTCTGGATGACCCGCCGGAAAGTCTGCCCCGGCATTACCGTTCGGCGCTTTCTCGATATCAGCCACATTGTCGCCGGGATTTAAGCGGTCATTATTGGATAAGCCATCAACAATAAAGTTGTTGTTATAGAACTTTTCCCCGTGGAAAGAGACCACCTCGGGGGCCAATTCTCCCGGTGTCGTGCTGTTGCGCGACGTTTCAGAAAACTGCACATTGGGATTGGTGCGTAATAGCTCGGTGATGTTGCCGTTGCCTGTCGGCTGTTTGGCAATATCGGTTTCCGTCATCTGCTGGCTGCCGATTTGCAACTGCCCCGCCGCCCGCCCGCGCACGGTCATAACATCCCCCGTGCTTTGTGTTTTTCCGGTCACCGTGGAGGGTGCTTTGCGGTCAGAATCAGTGGTTTCACCCGCAGAAGTGGCCAGCGGTCGCAGAATATAGCTGCGGCCATCGACGGATAACTCGGCATACAGCCCGCTGCCTTTTAGCAGTAATTCCAGCGCCTGAGGGGTGCTGTAATCGCCACTGATGGCCGTCACCTGTTTGCCCGCTAATAAGCGGCTCTCGACGCCAAAAGTGATGCCGGTTTGTTTGGAAAACTGCGTCAGCGCACTCTCTAATGGCTGAGCAGAGATAGTGATCATTTTGGTGCTGCTGTCGCTCCCTGAAGCGGCGATAGCCAGCGCTGAAGTACCGCCGGACAGAATGACTGTCAGCAATGTATTCAGCAAAATTTTCCTGCGCATACTTTTACCCTGAAATAATATTTTTATGTTTTCAGGATCAAAGACGCACCAGAGATAAAAACGGGCAGTTGATAATGAAATTAATTATCATTTTCGTTAAAATAATTGTTAGTCGATTGAATAATAATGATTTATTTTTTGGATAGCCACACCAAGCCGGGTAGCGGTGTAGCCACTTTCAGCGGCAAGGATTGCCTAAGCAGGCTGAGCGCCTGATCACTGTCGGTGGCGGGGAGGACGCCGGTAAAGCGCAATTCGCTTAATGCACTCCGGCTACGCGGATCGAAATACATCAGGCCGGGGCGATAACGGCTCAGTTGCTCAATCACCTGTTCGAGCGGCGCATCCTCAAAAATCAACTGGTCTTGTACCCAACTGTCTGCATTGCGGTTATGGGATACCGGGCCGATAAACTGGTGCTGATTGAGGCTCACTTGCTGCCCCGCCGCCAAAGTCACCTTGGCCTGTAGATTGCCATTCGCCCTGACCTCGACAGTGGATTCAACCACACTGACCTTCGTCTCTTCCGGCTGCTGTTCTACCGTATAACGGGTGCCCAGCGCCCGCGCCTGTGCATCACGGCTACTGACCACAAAGGGCCGCTTCGCAGGATCTTTTGCCACAATGGCGTACACCTCACCCCGTTGCAGCACGATCAGGCGCTGCCCCGATGAGTAATGAATGTTCACGGCGGAGTTGCTGTTCAGGATGATTTCACTGCCATCATCCAAGGCAATATGTTTGATTTCGCCTATAACGGTGCGTTGATCTGCCAACCAATAGTGGTAAGGGAGCTGGCTCAGCAGCAACCCGCTGACCATCAACGCCAACCAAACCGAAACCCGTAAAGCAGGCCGACGGCGCAGCGGTTCATGGCGAGTGCTGTGCCATAATCCGCTCATTTGCTGATATATTTTTTCGTGCTGCTCATTCTGCTGGCACCACTCATACCAAGCATCCAGCAGCTTGCTGTGCTCTGGCGTCCCTGGCGTCGCCTCAGAGAAGTCCAACAGCCATTGCGCCGCATCTTGCTGAATTTGAGCCACTCCGCCATCAGGGCTATGCGTGGTTTTATTCATGATTTTCCTGACAAAAAATGCGGCTATGGCAGTGAATCAGTGCCTTGGCGAGATACTGTTTGACGCTGCTTTCGCTGACCCCCAGCACCTCGGCAATTTCGCTGTAACTATAGCCTTCAACTCTCGCCATCAAGAAGGCTCGGCAGACGTGATCTTCCAGTTCACTGGCCAGAATCTGTACCGCCTGCGCCACCAGTTGACTGACAGCCGCCCGCTCTTCTGCCGATTGTTCATGTGTCTCTTCCGCCATCTGGGCCAACGCCACTAAGGCATCCTGTTCCAGCTTGCGCTTACGGAATTGATCGATCATCACATGATTCGCCGTCACCATCAGATAGGCTCTCGGCTGGCGGATCACACTGGGATCGGCCATGGTCAGCAACTTGATAAAGGTGTCATGGGTCAGATCGGCGGCACTATGGTGACAACCCACTTTTTTACGCAGCCATCCACGTAACCAGCCCTGATGAGCCAGATAGAAGGTACTCCAGAATGTGGTCATTTGAGTCATGGAGGTCAGCGTATAAAAATCGGTGAGAGGGAACTTTAGCAAACAAAGCTTAACGATAATCATTATCGTCTAAATGATTTGGCAGGTGCAATAGTTTTCATAATAAGTGAATAAAACCAATAATCATCGCAAATACACGCAAAATAGTTCGCATGATAACTAAAAACCAGTTTATTCGGCTGTCTTGAGGGGGATTAGCCGAGTCATATCGCTCAATCACAGAGTGGTTATAGGGACATAAAAAGCCATTTTAGTGCTTAAAACCGCAATATCCTGCTTAAAGTACAATTATTCGCCAGATCAACCAGACAGCCAATATCGGCGCTTTATTATCGTCTCACGACAAATAATAATCGAAATAATAATCAGTACCATTCATTTTATGGCGTGATAAATTACCGCTCAGCATCGTTAAATAGAGAGAGAAAATGCCGTTATGTCCCGATACGCGCCCCCCATTTCACCCAAAACAGCTCGTTTTGTTCTTCTCCTGCTGAGTTTCTTGGCTCTCACTCTTGGGTTATCCGGCTGCAAACCTGCGCAAGAAGCCGAGACATCTGCGGCGGCTGAAGACACGCCAGCGTGGTCCCGCACTGTGGAGACGGCAAAAGGCCCAGTCACATTGACCCAGCAGCCAAAGCGTATTGTCTCCACCAGCATCACCATTACCGGCACCTTACTGGCGATCAATGCCCCGGTCATTGCCACCGGAGCCACCGCCCCTAACACCACCGTCGCGGATAAGCAGGGATTCTTTACCCAGTGGTCAGAGGTCGCACAGGCCAAAAAATTGGTGCCGCTGTATCAAACCGAGCCGAATGCCGAAGCGGTTGCCGGAATGAATCCAGACTTAATTATCATTTCCGCTACCGGTGGTGATTCCGCGCTGAAGCTGTATGAGCAGTTATCCACTATCGCGCCGACATTGGTGATTAATTACGATGATAAGAGCTGGCAGGCGTTAGCCGTCATTCTAGGGCAAGCCACCGGTCATGAGTCCGATGCAACACAAGTCATTGATAAATTTGCCAATCGGCTTAATGAGGTGAAGCAAACTATCACCCTACCGCCCCAACCCACCTCCGCTTTTGTCTATCAAGCGGCGGGCAACACCGCCAATTTATGGACTGAAAACTCCGCGCAGGGGAAATTATTGCAGCAATTGGGCTTCACGCTGGCGACTATTCCTGATGCCGTGAAAGGCAATACCAGCATGGGGCATCGTAAGGATATCATTCAGTTAGGCGGTGAGAAGCTGGCCGAGGGGCTAAACGGTGAAACGATTTTACTGTTCTCCGGTGATCAACCGGCCGTTGAGGCATTGAAAAGTAATCAGTTTTTAGCGCACACCCCGGCAGTTGAGCACAATCGTGTTTATGCGGTGGGTTATGATACTTTCCGGTTGGATTATTATAGTGCGAGTAATTTGCTGGCGCGGATTGAGGGGATGTTTACGGCCAAACCGTAGTAATTTTTTTCTGATTTTGGAATAGGGATCGGATCTGGTTTTGGTTTGTCTTCGGGCTGGTGTTCGGTTCGGTTGACATAAGATCGGCGCTCACTTGGCTTCCGAGATAGATCGGATCTGGTTTCGGTTGATAGCCGTTCAGTGCTCACTTGACCTCCCCAGCCTCAACCGAGTCGGGCCGCAGGGCGGCGGCCCAACACCCGCGCCTTGCGCGAAATATTGCCCTGCGGGTAAACCTCCCACGTCTTTCGGGCTGACGAGCCAGCGCGATTCGCATCCATGCTCAAGCGCGCTTTTCGCGGGCGTCCTGCCCGCTCACTCTACCCTCCATCCTCGTCGGCAATATTCCTGATTGCGCTCAACATCAAAAGCCAAAAACCGTGGTTTTGACTTTGGTGTTAAAAGCACATTTGAGCTGCCGAGAGAAGAATGAAGGCAAGGAAAACGGGCAGGACGCCCGTTTTAGGCGTCATGAGCAGGGATGCGAATAAAGCCGTCCGTCAGCCGGAGCGATGATTGAGGGAACCCACGAAGTGGGCAAGCGATACGTGCGCTAGCGCAGGGGTTCCAAGGGGGTTACGCGCTTGTAACCCCATTGGCGGTTGGGGCATCGAAGGCCAAGTGAGCGCCGATCTCATGTCAACCGAACCCATCACCGAACCGATCGTCTGAACCGACCGCCTAAACTGAATATCAACCGAATCACTAATCTGCACCTACCGAATGGTAATAAATCCCCTCTCCTCTCCCATAAAAACTCGTGCTAACATAACCCCAGCAAATAATAATGATAATCAAATCGATAACAATAATCATTTGTTAAAAAAATAATCATTTGTTAAATAAGAGTAACAATGCCAGCGGCTTATTCCTCAGATCCATCATCATCAACGCTGAAATCAGCGTCCACTCTAGGTGCGCAAACAGAGCGCCGACGCGCTCTATTGCTGTTCTTCAGCATCCTTATATTGATGCTGGTGATGGCGGCTAGCCTGATGTTCGGGGCCAAAGCGATTCCCTTCTCCGTGGTGTGGCATAGCCTACTCGGTGAGGTCCACAACGCCGATAGCATTTTGATATTGGAATCACGCCTGCCGCGAACCTTGATTGGAGTCCTCGCGGGGGCCGCATTGGGGTTGTCTGGCGCGGTGATCCAAGCCCTGACCCGCAACCCGCTGGCTGATCCCGGTATTCTCGGGGTGAATGCGGGGGCCAGTTTTGCCGTGGTCATCGGTATCGTTGTGTTTGGCGCACACGCCATTTACGGCTACATGATCTCTGCGTTTATCGGCACCTTGATCACCACACTGGTGGTCTATTGGGTCGGCGCGATGGGCGGCGGGCGAGTGAATCCTCTGCGCCTGACTCTCTCTGGCGTCGCGATTGGCGCGGTATTAACCGGCATCACCTCCGGTATCTCGCTGACTCATCCGCAGGTTTACGACAGTGTCCGCTTCTGGCAAGCCGGTTCGCTGGATATCCGCAACATGTCGGTGGTGACCGCCGTCGCCCCGGTCATTTTACTGGGTTGCCTTATTGCCCTGTTACTGGCGCGGTCGCTGAATGCCATGCATATGGGGGAAGATCTGGCAGCAGCCATTGGCGCGCGCATTGCCCGAACCCAATTTTGGGCGGTGATCACCATCACGTTATTGTGTGGTGCCGCGACTGCCGCCGTCGGCCCTATCGCCTTTATTGGCCTGATGGTTCCCCATATTGCTCGCTGGATCGTCGGGCCAAATCAAGCTTGGATTCTGCCATTCACGCTGGTAATCACACCGATTCTGTTATTGGTATCCGACATTATTGGGCGCTTTTTGGTGCCGGGCGAATTACGGGTTTCCATCGTGACCGCATTTATTGGCGCACCGATCCTGATCTGGCTGGTGCGAAGTAACAAAAGGATGACCACACTATGAAGTCTGCCACATCCGCGTGGCTATTGGGTCGTTCCGATGGCCCGATAAACTTACGTGTCCGGTCACGCAGTTTGCTGGTGGGCGGCCTGTTATTGCTGGCCTGTTTACTGGGCGCGCTGCTGGCGTTAATGGCGGGCACACTGTCGCTCTCCCCCGCACAAGTGGTCAGTGCTCTGTTCGGCAAAGCCCACGGCACCGTGGATATTATCGTCAATCAATGGCGCTTACCCCGTGCCGTCATGGCGCTGATTTTCGGGGCGGCGCTAGGAATCAGTGGCGCGATATTTCAATCATTGGTACGCAACCCATTGGGTAGCCCTGACGTTATCGGCTTCAATGTGGGTGCTTACACTGGCGCACTGGTCGCCATCACTTTGTTTAATGGCAACTATTTTGAGATTGCCAGTAGCGCACTCGTGGGGGGCTTACTCTCCGCCATGGCGGTCTACTTGCTGGCCTATCGGCAGGGGATTCAGGGCTTTCGGCTGATTATTGTCGGCATTGCCATGAGTGCCATGTTGACCGCCTTCAATACTTGGCTGACGATCACCGCGTCGCTGGAGTCCGCCATGACGGCGGCGGCTTGGGGGGCGGGTTCGCTCAATGGTCTGACGTGGGCAAAAGGTCTACCTTCAGTGCTGTTTATCGCCATTGCTATATTGGCCGCGATGCTACTGAGCCGCCGTATGCCGCTGCTGGAGATGGGCGATGATGCCGCTGGCGCGTTAGGGGTTCCGGTGGAGAGAACGCGCTTGAGCCTGATGGCGATTGGCGTGATTCTGATGGCTGCCGTCACCGCCGCTGCGGGGCCGATCTCCTTTATTGCCTTAGCCGCACCACAAATTGCACGGCGTCTGGCGGGAACATCGTCAGTGACGTTAACCGCCTCAGCATTGATGGGGGCGCTACTCCTCATTGCGGCAGATCTCTGCGCCCAACACCTGTTTTTACCTAATCAACTGCCGGTCGGGGTTATCACAATCAGTATCGGCGGGCTGTATCTTATTTGGCTTTTAATCCGGGAGTCCGGACGATCATGAGTATTGTTAACCCAGCGAGCACCACACCCCGTTTGCAGGCTGATGCCCTGACTCTGGGTTATGACGGCAAGATAATTAGCCAAAATTTGAGTGTCGCCATTCCCGACGGCGAGTTCACGGTGATCGTCGGCCCCAATGCCTGTGGCAAATCGACACTGCTCCGCGCCTTGAGCCGTTTGCTGAAACCGCTGGCGGGTCAGGTGATTTTGGATGGCAAGAATATCGCCAGCATTGATACCCGGCAGGTTGCCCGCCATTTGGGTTTATTGCCGCAAAGCTCGCAAGCGCCGGACGGCATTACCGTGTTGGATCTGGTGGCGCGGGGTCGCTATCCCCACCAGAAGCTATTACAGCAGTGGACACAGGCCGATAAGCTGGCCGTCAGTCACGCGATGCAAGCAACGGGCGTCACTGAACTGGCTGATAGATCAGTTGATGCCCTATCTGGCGGGCAGCGCCAGCGGGTATGGATCGCCATGGTACTGGCACAGCAAACCCCGCTACTGCTGCTGGATGAGCCAACTACCTATTTGGATATCGCCCATCAGATTGATTTGCTTGAGTTATTCAGCCACCTTAATCAGCAACACCACCACACGTTGGTAGCAGTTTTGCATGATCTCAACCACGCCTGCCGCTACGCGACTCATATTATCGCCATGCGCGACGGGCAGATTGTGGCCCAAGGTAAACCGCGTGAGGTGATCACCGCTGAGTTGGTGGAGCAGGTGTTTGGTATGCCGTGTTTGATTATTGATGATCCGGTTTCGGGGACGCCGTTGGTGATTCCGAGGGGGAGGTATAAGGGTTAAGGCTCAATTTGGTTTTGATTTAGGTTTCAGTTTCAGTTTCAGTTTCAGTTTCAGTTTCAGTAAATCAGATCGGATCAGGTTTCGGTTGATATTCGCTCGGTGCTTACTTGACCTCCCCAGCCTCAACCGAGTCGGGCCGCAGGGCGGCGGCCCAACACCCGCGCCTTGCGCGGAATATTGCCCTGCGGGTAAACCTCCCACGTCTTTCGGGCTGACGAGCCAGCGCGATTATTGCCTCTTCGAGGCTACCCTTCGGGCCAACGCAAGCGTTGTTCAAAACTGCTTCGCAGTGTTGTCGCATCCATGCTCAAGCGCGCTTTTCGCGGGCGTCCATGCCCGCTCACTCTACCCTCCATCCTCGTCGGCAATATCTCTGATTGCGCTTAAGGTCAAAAGAGAAAGGCAAAATCAAAACTGGGGTTTTGACCTTGGTGTTAAAAGCACATTTGAGCTACCGAGTGAAGAATGAAGGTAGGACGTGAGGCATGGATGCCGAGCGAGCCGTGCTTGAGCAGGAGCGAATCACGGCGTTCCGTCAGCGTAATGATGAGCGAGGGTACCCACGAAGTGGGCAAGCGATACGTGCGCTAGCGCGGGGATTCCAAAGGGGTCACGCGCTTGTGACCTCTTTGGCGGTTGGAGCATCGGAGGCCAAGTGAGCACCGATCTCATGTCAACCGAACCAATCACCGAGTCGATTATCAACCGAAACCAGATCCGATCTATTGCGGAGGCCAAGTGAACGGCGATCTCATGTCAACCGAACCGAGCGCCTGAACAGAATATCAACCAAACCCTGATCCTAGTAATCCCCCTAATCCCTCAATTAACCCCCCTCGCCAGCAAAGCGAATCATGCCCCCCGCTATAAACCCGATACTGCAATCGATGCCCCGCGCGGCGTAGGGCTTCACTCATCACTTCATTGACCTGATAAATCACAGCCTCGTAGCGGCCTGCTTCCATAAATATATTCAATGGGTGATTAGCCCCCAGCCCCTGCAACACTTGATCGGTCAACCAGCCCTGATGCTCTGCCGTTTCCGCTGCCAACATCCTAAGATTGTCGACATCTGGCCACCAGAACGAACCCGATTGACTCAGCACACAACCAAAACGCTGCGGCCAGTGTAATCCGGCATATAACGACGCCAATCCGCCGAAGCTTTGCCCCGCCACGACAGTGCGGGAGGCCAGTTCAGTAAAGGGTTGCAGCTCGGCCACTTGCGGTAGGAGTTCCGTTTGCAGCGCCTGCCAGAAATTCGGATTGCAGGGCAGTTCCTGCGAACGATGCGCTTGGTCAATGATATCTATCAACACATACACCGTGGCAGGTAGGCGGCCAGCGGCAGTTTCATTATCCAGCACGCCAAATAGTGGCTGCCGCTGCGCCCAATACTGGCCATCCAGCAAGATAGCCAATGGCCGATCAGCCAGATTTTTAGCGCCATTATTGCTTTTGGCCCCGCGCGTAGAGTAAATCCACACATGGCGACTGTTGCCCAATAATGGGCTGTGCCATGTGATCAGTTGCAGCCGTTGCGGGTCCGGCGGAAGTGATTGGCCCGCATCAATCGGTTGCCAAGCCGTCTGTGGCAAAGCATCGGCTAAATGCACCGCCGAAAGCGGCTTACCCCGATAGCTGGCATGGGCGGCAGTCAAATTTAGCGGGTCGTTTTCCGCCAGCTCCATCAGTGAGAGCCACCCATTGCGCTGCGCCAGACGCCGCTCCTGCGGGCTGCCTTGCGGTAAATTCAAACTTTTCTCGGCGGGGGCGGGAATAAAACTGTAGCTGCCGCGAAAGTCAGATGCCACCTCCGCTTGCCAATACCAGACATCCGTCTGCCCCAACCGCTGGAGGGTTTCAGGGTTCACACTGTGGTGATCAGTCACCCCGTTGACGTCGATATAGACCCGGCTAAAAACCGCGTCACTCGCCTTGCCCTGCCGATCGCGCCAGAGAAATGTCAGTTTAACTTTGCCCTCGCCCGCCGGTTCTGTCAGCGGCGTGCCCCACTGTGCAATCTGCTGCCACCAGACATCACTGCCTGCCATGGGGGAGTTCAACAACTGCTGACTGTCTGGATGGTGTTTCGCCACGCTCACAAGCGGTCCTTTTTTAGTCGGCTCAAACTAGGTAGGGATATGATACAAATCATATTGAGAATCATTATTGATTACAACACCCATAGATCAGTGTAATTTCTCTCGCTCGCCGACCCTTGATTAAAGAAAAGTAAATTTTTACCACGATTTACGCCATTTCGGCCCTGGATTTGAAAAAAAATAGAATATATTCAGCACACTAACTTTTTCGCAACCTTTCTGCCCAATCTGCATAACCGGACAAAACCATTCTAAAAACAGGGGGATAGTCCTATACTCGCTGACAGCATGATTTCATACCGCCACTCATTCAGGTAAAAAATGCCAGCATTCAGGGGAACAGCACAGCTTATGCATCGGATGCGCGCTAGCAAGAAGCGCATGTGCGGTCTGCTGCTGCTTGCCTGCTGGTTGATCCTCAATGCGCAATTGGCCGTTGCCAGCCATCAATGTGATATCACCCCTGCCGCCTCGCCCGTTTTTACTCAGCACCAAGGGCATTTGCAGAACCAGATGCAAGATATGCCATCGATGGCGGAAATGCCTCATGGTCAGGCGCAAAACGCCCTGTGCGAAAAGCACTGCATCCCTGACTCGGTGCAGTCTGACAGCGGCATGTTAGTATTGGCAGCCCTGCCGACTAATACAGAACTGGTGCTGGCAGATGTGCAGCAAAACCCGCGCATCCATCGCCTTGACTGGCAGACGCCCCCCATTGTTGGCCCCCCCACCGAGATCGTTTTCTGCCGATTTAGAGAGTAGATCCAGACAGAGTTAACCGCATTTTTCAGGCCGCCTTCGTGCGGTGTATTGCGCTTATTTTATGTTCTGGAGTGATTCCTATGAGTTCCTTATCTACTGCTACCTCCGCGATGGCGGGCCTTCTGTTCTGCGCTGGGATTATTTTCTCTGCACCTCTGTTCGCCGCGACTGAATCCATGACCGACAGTATGCCGATGTCCCACCATCATGGGGCAATGATGGCAGATGCTCCCGCCACTGATGCCGATAATTACCACTCTCGCGGGCAGGTGAAAGTCTGGAGCGCCAGCAGTGTCGCCATCGCCCACCCTGCCATTCCGGCGCTGAACTGGCCACCCATGACCATGACTTTCGATCTGCCAGAAAATCTGGTCGCAACGCCATTGCCCGTCGGCGCGCTTGTCACATTCAGCTTTCGCCAAACCCCTCAGGGCTATCAGTTGACCGCCATTTCAGCGCAACAGCCGTAAGGCGGGAGTTACCATGAACTCATCACTTCATCACCCATCGCAGGGGCGGCCCACGGCTGCATGGCGTTTAAGATTTGCCCACGTGTTGATGGCGGCGGCGCTCAGCTTGCCCGCTGTCGGTTACGCGGCAGATATCACGCTGGAACAGGCGCTCACCTCCGCAGAGCGCTATTCGGCTGAACTCTCGGCCAATCAGCATCAGGTCAATGCGTTGGAGAATATGGCCAGTTCCGCCACCCAACTCCCTGATCCCAAACTAAAGTTCGGCATTGAAAACCTGCCGGTTGGCGGCAGCAATGCGCGGCGCTTTACCCGCGAGGGCATGACCATGCAGCGCGTCGGCATCATGCAGGACTATATCAGCAGTGATAAGCGGCAAAGAAAGGCCGATACCCTAAGTGCCGAAGCGCGTAAAACCGCAGCGGGCAGCGAAACCATCCGCACTCGGCTGCAAAAAGAGGCCGCGCAGGCGTGGCTGGATCTGGCCTTAACTGAGCAGGCCGTCAGCGCTGCCAAAGTGCTGGTACAGGAGAGCGAAAAACAGGTCGCGCTACAACGAGCGGGGGTGGCCAGCGGTGGCGCACTCCCCAGCTCAGTGCTGGATGCCCGCCTGACACTCTCGGCCATGCAGGACAGATTGACGACTGCACAGCGGGATGTCGCCTTGGCGCAAACCCAACTGACCCAGTTGACTGGCATTGAGGTCAATCACATCAGCGGCTCCTTGCCCCACTTCACCCGCCTACCTGCCGAGATCACCCTCTTGCGCGAGGCCATCAATCAGCACCCGGAAATCTTGCTCGCCAGCCGTGAGGCGGATGTCGCCAAAGCCCGCTCTGCCCAGTCCGCCATTGCTGCCACCCCCGATATTGGCATTGAAGTTTATTACGCCAAACGGGCGGACGAGTATGAGGATATGGCGGGCGTGATGGTGACGGTCGATCTGCCGCTGTTCCGCTCACAGCGTCAAGACAAAGACTACGCCGCTGACGTCTCGCGATCGATGGAGGCCAACGACCAACTGACCTTACTGACCCGCGATCATCGGGCGCAGCTTGACACGCTATTGGCGCAATATCAGGCTACCCAGCAGCTATGGCAACGGCAGACAGAGGAAGTATTACCGTTGCAAAAACAACGGGTTAATTTGATGATGGCACAATATCAGGCCAATAAAAGTGACTTGAGCAGTGTACTGGAAGCGCGGCGCGCCCTCCTCGATAGCCAGCTCAACGCCAGCAATGCCGCCAGAGAGTTAGCCCGCACTTGGGCCGCCATCCGTTATCTGACCCCGCAGGAGAGCGCGCAATGAAAAAACAACTGAGTTTCACCTTAGTCGCCGTCGCGGTGGTCAGTGGGCTGACTGGCTATCTATTAGGGAAACCCACGTCCCAACCCCCTGCTGCTGTCGCAACCCACGCCGATGCCGCAGCAGACAATAGCCGCACCGTGCTCTATTGGTACGATCCGATGTCGCCCGGTCAGCGCTTTGATAAACCGGGTAAATCGCCCTTTATGGATATGGAGTTGGTACCGCGCTATGCCGGAGAGAGTGCTGATGATGGCGGCGTGACCATTAGCGCCCGCCAACAGCAAAATCTGGGGGTTCGCACCGCACCCGCTGAGATGCGCTCACTCAACTATCACCTCAATGGCTATGGCACAGTGGCGACTGATGAACGCAGCGTGCAGGTGATCGCCGCGCGAGCTAACGGCATTATTGAGCAGTTGTATGTGCGCGCCAATCAGCAGCCCGTCACGAAAAACCAGCCATTGGCTCAATTATGGGTGCCGGATTGGAGTGCCGCGCAGCAAGAGTATTTGGCGATCCGCACCTTGGGCGATAGCGCGTTAACCGCCGCCGCCCGCCAGCGGCTACAACTGCAATTTATGCCCGAAGAGGTGATTCGCAGTGTCGAAAAAAGGGGTCAGCCGCAAACACGGGTGACCTTGCGCGCTCCGTCTGATGGCTATGTCAATAAGCTGGATATTCGTGCCGGTTCGCAAGTCACCGCGACACAATCCCTGTTTGAACTCGCCAGCCTCGATCCAGTGTGGATTGTGGTCGATTATCCGCAATCGCAAGCCAGTTTGGTCACGCTCGGCAGCACCATTGCCGCCACCACCGCCAGTTGGCCGGGTGAGACGTTCCACGGCACAGTCAGCGAATTACTGCCCAATATGGATCTCGCTACCCGCACCCTCAAAGCGCGGGTGGTGCTAGAGAATCCGCAACAGAAACTCAAACCGGGTATGTACCTGAGTGTGCAATCAGCATCAGCCGATACACTCCCCCCAGTGCTGGCGATCCCGCAGGAAGCCCTGCTGATGAGCGGCAACCGCAACACCGTTTTACTGGCGCAAGGAGAGGGTCACTTTAAGCCGATAGCGGTCAGCGCAGGGCAAACTCAAGACGGTTGGGTCGAGATAAAATCCGGGCTGGAGGTGGGTCAGTTAGTGGTCACCTCGGGGCAATTCCTGATTGATTCGGAAGCCAGTCTGCAAAGCGCCCTGCCGCAAATGGAGGACGCGCCAGCCCCCCTCACGCCGCCAATGGCGAGTGGCGCAGAGGGTGCAGAGGGTGCAGCAGAAAGTGCGGCGGGCAATCCGGTGGATGTCTACTCGGTGCAAGGGGAGGTCAAAGCGATCAACGGGCAGACCATTACCCTGTCTCACGGCCCGATAGCGGCCCTAAAATGGGGGACGATGACCATGGATTTCCTGCTGCCCGCAGGTAAGTTATCCCCGACAATCGCGGTCGGGAGTCAGGTTAATTTCACCTTTATCCTCAATGATCAAGGGGCGCAGATCCGCCAGATCCAGCCGGTAAAACCCAATAGCAGTGCTGATATTCATGGGGGCCACTTATGATTGCCGCCGTTATCCGCTGGTCACTGCGTAACCGGCTGCTAGTGCTACTCGGCGCAGTGATGATGGCCGCGTGGGGGATCTGGTCACTGCAACAGACCCCGCTCGATGCGCTGCCGGATCTCTCTGATACGCAAGTGATTATTCGCGTCAGTTACCCCGGTAAAGCGCCGCAGGTGGTGGAGGATCAGGTCACCTACCCACTCACCACCACCATGCTTTCGGTGCCCGGAGCCAAAACCGTGCGCGGCTTCTCGATGTTTGGCGATGCCTACGTCTATGTGCTGTTTGACGATGGCACTGATCCTTACTGGGCGCGCTCACGGGTACTGGAGTATCTCAGCCAAGTACAATCCACCCTGCCCGCTGAAGCCAAAGCCTCGTTGGGTCCGGATGCCACGGGCGTCGGCTGGATCTATGAATACGCCCTAATCGACAGAAGCGGTAAACACAGTTTGGCGGATCTGCGCGCCTTGCAGGATTGGACACTGAAATTTGAGCTGAAAACCGTGCCGAACGTCTCGGAAGTCGCCAGTGTCGGCGGCATGGTGCGCCAGTACCAAGTGGTGCTCGACCCCGAACGGATGCGCGCGCTGAATCTCTCCCATCAACAGATTGCCAGCGCCATTGCCGACAGCAATCAGGAGGGGGGCGGCTCGGTGCTGGAGATGGGGGCCGCCGAGTATATGGTGCGCGCCAGCGGCTACCTGAAAACACCGGATGATTTTAGGAATATCGTGATTACCGCCCGTGATGGCATCCCTATTTTGCTCTCCGATGTCGCTACTGTGCGCATGGGGCCAGAGATGCGCCGTGGAGTAGCGGAGCTGAACGGCGAGGGGGAAGTGGCCGGAGGCATCATCGTGATGCGTTACGGCAAAAATGCGCTGGAAACCATCAATGGCGTGAAAGAGAAGCTGCAACAGATTCAGCACAGCCTACCCGCGGGCGTGGAGATCGTGCCAGTGTATGACCGCTCGCAACTGATCACCCAAGCTATCGACAGCCTCTCATTTAAGCTGCTGGAGGAGTTTCTCGTCGTCGCGGTCATCTGCTCACTATTCCTGTTCCACTTCCGCTCGGCACTGGTGGCGATCATCACCCTGCCGCTGGGGATTCTGGGCGCATTTATCGTGATGCACTATCAGGGGGTTAATGCCAATATCATGTCACTTGGCGGTATCGCCATTGCTATCGGGGCCATGGTGGATGCGGCGATCGTGATGATCGAGAACATGCACAAAGTGCTGGAGCAGTGGCGGCGGGATCACCCCGGACAAACTCCCGTCAGTCAGGACTATTGGCGCATTTCAGAGCAGGCGGCCATTGAAGTCGGCCCGGCTCTCTTTTGCAGCCTATTAATCATCACCTTATCCTTTATTCCTGTCTTCACCTTACAGGCGCAGGAGGGGCGGATGTTCTCGCCGCTGGCCTTCACCAAAACCTACGCCATGGCGGTTTCGGCGGGGTTAGCCATCACACTGGTGCCGGTATTAATGGGCTATTTTATTCGCGGAAAGATTCCCGATGAGAATGCTAACCCGATTAACCGCACCCTGATCGCCCTCTATCATCCGGTACTCACCGCTGTATTAGCGCGCCCCAAAACCACCTTGGCAATTGCGGGTATGTTGCTGCTGGCAACCCTCTATCCGCTCAGTCGCTTAGGCAGCGAATTTATGCCTGCGCTGGATGAAGGCGACTTGCTCTATATGCCCTCCACCCTGCCGGGGATCTCGGTGCGGGAAGCCAGCCACTTGCTGCAACAAACCGACCGCCTGATCAAAACCGTGCCGGAAGTCGCCACGGTTTTTGGTAAAGCCGGGCGGGCCGAGACCGCAACGGATCCCGCACCACTGACCATGATCGAAACCACCATCCGCTTTAAGCCCAAAGATCAGTGGCGGCCCGGGATGACCATGGAGAAATTAATTGAGGAGCTGGACGCCACCGTCAATGTCCCCGGCATTGCCAATCTGTGGGTTCCGCCGATTCGTAATCGGCTGGATATGTTGTCGACGGGCATCAAAAGCCCGGTTGGCATCAAAGTTAACGGCAAAAATGTGCAACAAATCGAGCAGGTCGCCCAGCAAATTGAGCAAGTGGTGCGCAAGGTGCCAGGGGTAACCTCGGCGCTATCTGAACGGCTGGCTGGGGGGCGCTATGTGGATATTGATATTGACCGGAAGCGGGCAGCCCGCTATGGGGTGTCAGTCAAAGAGCTGCAATCTCTGGTGGCAACAGTAATCGGTGGGCAAAACATCGGTGAAACCATCGAGGGTCGAGAGCGCTACCCGATCAATCTGCGCTATCCACGGGAAATTCGCGATTCACTGCAAAAGCTGCGGGATTTACCGGTGCTGACCGCCAATGGTGGGCAAGTGGCGCTCTCCGAACTGGCCGATATTAAGGTAACGGAAGGCCCGCCGATGCTGAAAAGTGAAAATGCGCGCCTATCCGACTGGGTGTATATCGATCTGCGCGGGCGAGATTTAAAATCAGCCGTCACCGAGATGCAACAGGCGGTGGCACAGCAGGTGAAGCTGCCGGAGGGCGTGTCACTCGGCTGGTCTGGGCAATTTGAGTATCTGGAACGGGCCACCGCAAAACTAAAAATTGTGTTGCCTGTCACCCTGATGATCATTTTTGTGTTGCTCTACGTGACTTTCAGCAGTGTCCGCGATGCCGCACTGATCATGGCAACACTCCCCTTTGCACTGATTGGCGGTGTCTGGCTGCTGTATGGGCTGGAATATAACTTTTCTGTCGCTGCTGCCGTGGGCTTTATTGCATTGGCGGGAGTGGCGGCGGAGTTTGGTGTCATCATGGTGCTCTATCTTAATCAGGCGGTGAAAAAGCATCAGCAACCCGGTATTGCCATGACCGCCAGCCAGATGAGCGCCGCAATTCACGAAGGTGCCGTGCTACGGGTTCGGCCCAAAGCCATGACCGTCGCCACTATCATGGCGGGCCTTCTGCCTATTATGTGGGGCGGCGGTACAGGTTCAGAAGTGATGCAGCGCATTGCGGCACCGATGATTGGCGGGATGGTCAGTGCACCGCTGCTTTCGATGCTGGTGATTCCGGCGGTATATATGTTGCTGCATAAAAAAGAGAGCAAGTTTCCATTAAAACGGCAGTAAAAATCACTCTGGCCCTAAGTCTTGCCTCAAAGGACTTAGGGCTTTCTCTTTGCTACCTGATTATCTCTCAGATAATCTGAATCCACAGAAATGTAAGTTAATTCACTTAATATCGATAACGCCCCCCATTTCACGCCTCAATAGGGTCTGATTCAGACCTTTACCACTCATTCACTCCTCATCTCTATTTGTATCTTATAAAAGACAAATATTATATTTTAAGTTAAAAAAACAATATAAAGTCAAAAATATAGAAAACAGCTCGCCAACCGCTATTTAGTTAAAATTAAAAAAACATAAAATATAATATATGATAAAAAAATAAGAAAATTAAGTAATGAATAATAAACAATAACCCAATCATATTCACCACAGACTTGTTAATAATAATTTATTCATGCAAGAATATACCAAGAAATATTGATATAAAAAAACAAAATGACATTTTAATACTCTCACCCCTACTATTGCATATCCCAAAAACAGAGAAGAACATAAAAAGTTTCAAAGAGAAGTCGCCACATAGCAAAGTAGAGCTTACCCATGAAAGGTAAATGCTTAAAACAATCCAATAATAAATAGAGACTTTATATAGGATAGGTAGCCATCAATATGGAGAATAAAGAGACTGTGTTTAAATTAGAAAGAACAGTGCTGTTCTCACCCGCACAACGTTGCTTAAATGGCCCAGAGGGTACAGTTGTCATATTAACTGAGAATAACATCAGGTTTTTACAGCTGTTACTCAGCGGTGTGACGGCAAAAGAGCAGATTATTAATCAGGTGTGGAGAGAGCAACGAGGGGCGGTCAGCGAAAGTAGCTACTACGGGCAGCTCTATATGCTACGCAAAGCCTTCGTTCAGGTCGGGCTGAAAGAGTCGCTGATTCATACCATTCCACGCAAAGGTGTGCGCTACACCGGTTCAGTAGAACAGATAGTGATTTGTAATAAGAAAGAGCAGCAGCAAAATAGTCACAATATTCAGTCAATAACCGCAGATAACACATTGACTGATGACACACTGGTTGAGAATAGACAAATAAGCACACCCTCGCTGCCGATAAAAAATGCGATCACTCTAGTATCTCAGCCGCCAGTAAAACAGAGTTTTTTACAAAGTCACCGCTGGAAGAAATTAATTTCTCTGTTAGCTTTTTTCTCTTTCTGTTGGCTCTCATTTCTCTCAGTCTTAATCATTATCATCTTATTCAATGGCAACAACTCACCTCATTAATATTATGAGTAAGATGAGTGTAATTTAAAAAGGGTAAATGATGGTAATAAAAAGGAATTCGTCAAAAAAAAACCGTTTAATAGCTACCACTACGAACGAGGCGAAATTAATAGTATCGATTCGGGCAGTAGCAACTTATCTACCTAGCACAGTTAAAACAACGGGCATTCCCCATAAAAAACTTAAAGGAAATAGACATGATGAACTTAATTACTAAAGGTTATGTAGCAGCTCAACTTAACACCCAGGCATTTTTGAAAGACAATCGTGGTTCCATTATCGAGTACGTGATGATTATTGCCTTAGCGGGTGTCCTTATTGCAGCGGCTAAACCAACACTTGTAACGCTTGTAAACGATTTGACCACACAGGCAAAAGGTTCAGTTACTGGCATCCTGTAATAAATTTATCAATGTACTATGGCAACTTAAGGTTGCCATAGTATTACAAAATGTGAGTATAGCTTATTGGATATATTTGAAATTTCAGTGGTTATATTATTAGTAATACAACTATTGCTAATTTGCTATAGCGATATTCGTCACCGCATTGTCAGTAATAAACTTATTATCACTGTCGCTATCACTACATTGGCCTTAGGTTTTGCTAAAAACAATACGGTTAGTATAGTCATCCCGTTGTTCGCGCTACTAGCGGGCTACATTATATTCCATTTCAATCTTATTGGAGGCGGTGATGTCAAATTAATAACCGTTTTACTGCTTACTTTGACCCCAGGGCAATCACTGGATTTCATTCTCTATACTGCCATTATGGGCGGCGTAGTCATGATAATAGGTATGCTGATTAATCGATCAGATATTCAACAGCGAGGAGTTCCTTATGCCGTTGCCATTTCAATCGGCTTCTTATTAGCTCTGTTTACCTAAACAGTCAGTAGGTTAACCACATAATGGTGTAAAGGTTATCAATCATGAACCGTAAATTTCTTCTATTATTATCACTCTTCATTGTGGCAATAGGTATAACAGGGATACTCAGCAATAACGGAGATGATGAAAACAACCCCATCGGTAATTTAGTCGAATTCAACAAAGAGAAAGAAGTGAGTATTGTGCTCGCACAATCAACCCGTACTCTCTCATCAGGCTCGATATTAGCTAAGGGTGATTACGCGCTAAAGACAATTATAGTACCAGAATCAAGTGAATGGGTAAAAAGTGATGTATCGAAAATAGAAAATATTAACCACCATTTACTGAGATCAAATGTTCTTGCAGAATCTTATATTACTCATGAAATGTTAGTCTCTCCCGAGAGTAATGAATTTAGTCGGCTAATTCTAAAAAAAGGTGAGGTAATTTACAAATTAGAGATAAAACAGTTGGAAGAGTACCTACTGGATACATTAAGCGCAGGTGACTTACTTTCATTTCAGTTAAGAACGCTTGAAACAGATCAGAGAAAAGGCACGGAAAATGGCATCTCTATTAATACTAACGAGATGAATGACAGGAAAAAACAGAGCTACTCATTAACCGAAATCATCCCCGATATGCGGATAATAAGAGTAAATAAGTATTCTACTAGCGAATTATCAGAAATAAATAACAATAATCAAAAGACTAAAGATAGGTTAGCTGGTTATATAGATGTCGTCATTAGCACTGATGAACTTGATCTCATTCATATAGCAGAAAAAGCTGGTGATATCTTTCTGATACCGAGTATTAAACCTCGTGATCAAAAATATAAATCAAAAAATTTACATGACATTTTACCCAAACTTCACACTATAAGAGAGTTAAGAGGATGAAAGAAACCAGACCAAGGTCTCTACGCTGGAATATATTACTCTTTCTATTTATCATCGCGATTGGCCAAATAGCCGTTAACAAGGCAAAGGCTAAATCAACTTACTTATCTTCTGGTGAGTCATATACCATTGAAACACAAGAGGAGATAGATACCGTTTTTGTTTCCTCAGCCGCTATCGCTGACTATGAACTCGTCGGGAAAAATAGCATCATTGTTTATGCAAAAAAAGAAGGAACAGCAGAATTTATACTATTCGGCCGCAATCATCAGCCGATCATTAAGAGAACCGTCTTGGTCAATGACATTATCAATGCCACCAATAAAAGAATAATCGCGGAGTATCCTGATAGTCACATTGAGATTGATAAAATAGGTGATAGCTATATTTTAACTGGAGAGGTGGAGTCAGAAGAGGAAAAAGACACCATAGCCACTCTTGTCGGTGAAGCAATTGGCAGTAAAAAAGAGGAATCTGGCAAGGGGCAATATTTTAATACGCCTTATTACTCAAATATCATTAATAAGATAAAACTGCCGCAATCTAATCAAGTGAATGTCAAATTGACCATCGCTGAAGTCACTAAGGATTTCAGTGAAAATGTCGGAGTTGATTGGAGCACCGCAGGGGATGCCGTCGGCTCTTTTCAGTTCATTAGATTCAATGCTAAAGGGATCAGTACGTTGGTTCATGCCATTAATGATGATTCGATTGCCCGTATTTTAGCCGAACCTAATCTCTCCGTATTATCAGGCGAAAGTGCCTCATTTTTAGTCGGAGGTGAAATACCCATTATCAGTACGACAGAAAATAGCAGAACAGTTTCTTATAAAGAATTTGGCATCAAATTGAATATCGGTGCCAAAGTCAATGAGAAAAAACGTATCCGCATTCATATCAATGAAGAGGTGAGTAGCATAGGTAAAACATTTAACATTGAGGGAGGGGACTCTATTCCTTCATTAAGAACGCGTAAGGCGGAAACCACCTTAGAACTGGGAGACGGGGAAAGTTTTATCTTGGGTGGACTCATCAGTCACACCGAAAGAGAATCACTCAAGAAAATCCCACTGATTGGCGATATTCCAATATTAGGGGCATTGTTCCGTAATGCACAAACTGAACAAAATCAAACTGAATTGGTGGTGATCGCCACCGTAAATCTGGTTAAATCCGTTTCAAAAAAAGAAGTAGAACTGCCCGATTTTATGCATACCTCCACACTGGAGCGTTTCTTTAACTTAACGCCTATTATGGAAGTAAAACGTAAAAAAATAGCTAAGGAATTTCTGCGTAACGGCGGGTTTATCAAATGAAATTACTCATCATAACGAGTTTGATCTTATCTTCTCATCTTGCTCTGGCGGCATCAACAATCAAGCCAACTCAGAATGACCGAGCATCTACATTAATAAAAAACAATGATCTTATACTCAGTGCCATCAGCAAAGACAGCACTAACAGAGACAAAACTCAGTATAACCATTGCAAATACAATCTTAACGACTATCGTCACTTAAAAAACAGTGAAATGGGATGTGCTGTTAGCAACAATAGAAAAAATTCAAGTTACCATGGTGACATATGCAATTAATCCTCAATAAAGAATTGATCAGTAGGAAAGAGAGTAAAGTTAAGAATACTATTACCATTATTTCTACACGTAAGTGGTTAATCGAGGAGATTTCTGAAAAAATACGACTTACTGACTTTGACAATATAAAAAAAATTGAGCAAGACATATTTAATGCTGTCACTATTAATTTATCGGGTCAAACTGTCGGTGTTATTATTGACATAGGAAATAATTGCGATGTAGAAGATACAGTTAATTTAATTAAAAATAACACTCCTCGTGACTGTTGGTGTGTATTAGTCGGCGATATCGATTCAATCAGCATTGCACAGCAGTTTACAGATCACGGGTTATTATACTTAAATATGCAGTCTCAATCTGCTGAACTCACACAGCATTTACTGAAAGGCATTCAGGTAGAATCAGGAAGGAGAGCATTTTTTATCAGTGTGCTGGGGTGTAAAGGGGGAATAGGTACCACGCTAATGAGCTATCATTTAGCCCATGAAATGACTCAAATTAAAAAATCTCCCACTTTGCTATTACAAGGTAATCAAGGATCGCAAGATCTGGACCTTATTACAGAAAAGAAGATGAGTACTGAGCTGACTGAGTATAAGAAGAACTTTGATCTTATGCTGTGTAAAGATAAAAAATTAAGCGATGCTGACATTCAGAAAAACAAAAAACATAATTTTATTATATTTGATCAATCAATTCATAATGCCACAAAAGAAAATTTAGCAGATTACATTGAACACTCTAACTGTATTGTTCTTATGCTTGACAATAGTATGGTATCAGTTCGTGTTGCTAAAGAATTTATTGATTTTTATACTCGTTTTAAGCGAGATAACAAACAGTCGGTTAAGTTAATAATTTGCGTAAATGAAAGTAGACCAATAACAAAAGATATGTTAGACATCTCGGACATACAATCATTATTAGGAAAAACTATAGATATAAAAACACCT
The DNA here is from genome assembly GCF_013282725.1 of Yersinia mollaretii ATCC 43969. Classification (NCBI taxonomy): domain Bacteria; kingdom Pseudomonadati; phylum Pseudomonadota; class Gammaproteobacteria; order Enterobacterales; family Yersiniaceae; genus Yersinia; species Yersinia mollaretii. The sequence continues at coordinate 412,423 of NZ_CP054043.1, forward strand.
TATATATATAAGAAAAACAACTCACTCAATGATCAAAAATATTTTGGCCGAAGGAAAAAAACAATAACTGAGTTAGCCAGTCAGACATTAGGTATCCGCATGGATTCATCAACATATAGTGGGACTTTAATAAAGAAAATCATCACATCCCTGAAAAAATAAAAGGTAACCCATGAATGTATCATTAACTACGCAAGAGTTAATCCGCGAAAAAATGCTGGCAAATATTGATATAGATAAGGTGGAATATCTTGTTGATGATTACAGTAAGCTTATTGAGCTACTTTCAAAAACTTTCTATGCTTTATTTAGTGATAACAAGTATAAATTAACGACCCAAGAGCAGGAAAAATCAATTGAGATGATATCTGATGAAATTACTGGATTTGGGCCGCTCAGAGAGCTAATGGAGGATGAATCCATCAGTGATATTATGGTCAACGGCCCTGAAAAGATATTTATTGAGCGCTATGGGTTAATAACCTTAACCAATCGCCGTTTTATTAATAATACGCAGTTGACAGATATTACCAAACGCTTAATGCAACGAGTGAACCGCCGTATTGATGAAGGTAGACCTCTGGCCGATGCTCGCTTAATTGATGGTAGCCGGATCAATGCAGCAATCAGCCCTATAACCTTAGATGGAACATCACTTTCCATTCGGAAGTTTAGTAAAAATAAACGAAAATTAGAAGATTTAGTCGACATGGGTGCAATGAGCAGTGACATGGCTAATTTTTTAATTATTTCAGCCAGTTGTCGGGTCAATATTATTATCTCTGGTGGCACTGGCTCAGGTAAAACAACATTACTCAATGCGCTATCAAAGTATATCTCTGAAAATGAGAGAGTGATTACCTTAGAAGATGCGGCTGAGCTGAATCTTGAACAACCGCATGTTGTCCGAATGGAAACACGGCTCGCGGGTGTGGAAAATACCGGGCAGATCACCATGCGAGACTTAGTGATTAACTCACTACGTATGCGCCCCGATAGGATTATTATTGGTGAGTGTCGTGGTGAAGAAACATTTGAAATGCTCCAAGCAATGAATACCGGTCATAATGGTTCGATGTCCACACTACATGCGAATACTCCTCGAGATGCCATTGCCCGACTGGAGAGTATGATCATGATGGGGCCAGTTAATATGCCCATTTTTACTATTCGTCGTAATATTGCATCTGCTATCAATCTTATTGTTCAAGTCTCACGGATGAATGATGGCTCACGAAAAATACGTAATATTAGTGAAATCATGGGGATGGAGGGAGAAAATATTGTCTTACAGGATATTTTTTCATTTAAGCCCATTAAAGAGCGGGATCAACAGGGAAAAATTCAAGGGGAATTTATCAATCATGGGCTATTGAGTCGCTCCTCTGTAAGGGTAAATTCCGAAATATACAATTTATCAAATGAATTAAGTAGCATTTTCTCCATGGTGGAAAAATGATCTATTACATAATATTATCATCCGGATTTTTGTTACTGATGTTAGGCAGTCTAGAATGGATTAAAATAAAGAAGTCTATTGGTTATACTAAGAAAAGGCAGTTAAGAAGCGACAGTATTTTTATTGTTTTACCTAAAAAAATATTTTCAGAATGGATTCGATATTTATCCTCCATCATTAAGGATAAAAACAAGATCCACATGGTTATTCCGGTGTTATATTCTATTGGTGCTTATTCAGCAAATATCTATTGGCTTCATTTTAATAGCATTATTATTTTAATTTTTATATTAACAAGCATTATCTTCTTTCAGTTAAAAATATCACGAAAAACACATCACACTCTCTTTAAGCGGGATCTGCCAGAAGTTATTTTAATGATAAATATGGCAGCAAGCAGTGGTGCAAGTATAAATCAAGTATTAGAACGTTGCGGGAATGAGATCAGTGGCCCATTAGGCGATGAGCTTGACCTTATTTGCCGAAGATTGAATTTGGGCGAATCACCGGAAGCTGTTTTTAATGATGCTTATCAGCGTTTTCTTTACCCTGAGTTCTATTTTCTTATCACCATCATTTTGCTTAATCTCCAACAAGGAGGACAATTAAGAGAGCTGATTAGTCGATTATCTCAGGTGATAAATAAAAACAAAACATCTGAGCAAAAAAAAGCCGTTATGACAGCTCAGACTCGAATGTCAGTCAATATTATATCCTTAATGCCACTGGTATTTTCTACTTTGCTTTACTTTCTTGATCCAGCCACTATGGAATCTATGTGGAATCATCCTATGGGTAAAATGGTGTTTTATTATATTATCCTCAGTGAAGTAATTGGAATAACCATAATAAGAACTATGCTTGGGAAGGCGCTATGAAAATATCTCTATTCATCGCATTAGTGATTTTTGTTTTTGCGCTTTTACTAAAGGTAAAATCAAGATCGAATAAAGTAGAAGTATTTCACAAAATCAATAATAAAGAAAAAAAACAAGGTCGTAAAAAAGAAGAGATAACTCAAGAGAAAGATCTTGTTAATTTTATGGAGTTGCCTTTTCTACTTTCTAATATTTTTTATTTTAAGTTATTGACCATCTCTATAGCCCTTGTAACAACTGCTGCATTGGTATTAACAGATATGATGACTGTCAATCTAAAAAACATAGCGACTGTGGGATTGATTGTTCTGATAGCAATATCATACCTCCCAAAAATGATTATAAAAAAAATTATCACAAAAAGAACTGAATCCATCCTGAAATCACTGCCATTTTTTATCGATATTACTGCAGCCTGTGTTCAATCAGGAATGACAATAGACAATTCGTTGAGTTATTCAGCAAAAAAATTCAAATTAATCAATGCCGATATCAGTTTTATCATGCTTAAAATGACCAAGCGAGGTGAAATAAATGGATTAGAGAGTGCAATTAAGGAATTACATCAGTGCACCACGGCAAAAGAAATAAGAATGTTTTGTAGTGCATTACAATACAGCATCAGTTTTGGCTCTACCGTTTACGACCAACTGACTAAACTGTCTCAAGATATAAGAGAAATGCAGTTATTAGTCACAGAAGAAAGAATCAGTAAATTATCGGCAAAGCTGACAATACCACTATTTCTCTTTATTCTAATACCTTTTATCGTATTAGTTATATCACCTAGCATTTTGGAGATAATTACCTATGTACAAAATAATTAAAACTGCTATCACTATTACGATCTTTACTGCTCTATTAAGTGGTTGTACGTCTAACAAAAGTATGAGCAGAGATGAATTATCTCATCGTGAGAATATTTTACTTAAAGCAAATAATTACGGTGGGCTAATTACGTTATACCGCAATGAATTAAAATTAAGAGAGGATGACTCAACCAGATTAAAGTTAGCCAATGCCTACTATCTTGCTGGCGATAGTAAATCATCATTATATTATTTGCATCCCATAGTGAATAAAGAAAACGAATCTTTCTATCTATTGCAAGCTAAGAATCTTATCAATAACGATGATACTATTGCTGCCCAACTTGCCGTGAGTAAACTACTCATTATTTCGCCCAATAATGCTGAAGCACATAACTTGAACGGTATCATATTGGCCAATAGTGGGGAGACAGATAAAGCTGGAGCCGCTTTTGACAAATCACGCGCCTTGTTTATTGCTGACGAAACGGCCATGAACAATCTCGCGGTTGTCGCTATGCTTGATGACTGCTATACCGATGCGGTGAGAATACTGTTACCCGCCTATCTGGCAGGGAAAAGGAATCATTTAATGGTGCATAACTTGATATTTTCACTGATCCAGCTAGGCGACATCCAGTATGCCAAAAAGATAATCGTTGCTGAAAAGTTAGCGGAAAATCCTGATGAATTGGTATTAGCGTTGAGTCAGGTAAGCCAACTCAGCCAAGAAAAACTGAGTCATAAAGGAGCCTAATGCACGTGATGAGATTCCGATTTTTCCGCTCAAATACAGGTTCTGTGACAGTTGAATTTTCTATCGTCATCGTCTTGTTTATTTTTACGTTACTGTTCTGTTCAGAAATAGCTCGTTTGTTTTATATCTCTGCCAGTCTGGATCTAGCGGTTTCAGAGGCAGCAAAGTCAGCCAAAAATAAAGAGCAGAGTGACAGTAAAGACTATCAGACACTATTCCGTGAAAAATTAATTATACATCAAGGTGTTTTGGGAGCTTTTATCACAGCAAACAATGCTGTTACCGCGAATGTAAAATTCAGTAATACCATATCAGATATTATTAATAACAATATGAAGTCGACAAATAGAAATGAAACATTGGCTAGTTATACAGTACGTTACACTTATAAGCCTATTTTTTTTCCCATCCCCTCTCTCTGGGCTAATAATTTATTATCTCGCGAGGTGATTTTTGTACAAGAAAATTAATCATAATAATTTTATTCTCAACCGCTGTGGGGCCGTCATTGTTGAGTTTGTTTTTGTGGTTTTCATTATCACTCTGCTGATAAAGGTGTTGATTACCGTCGCAACACACCAATCAACTGTCGGTAAATTAGATCGTATCTCATACTCTATCACCGGAATCGTCAGGGAACGAGGAAGATTATACGGGGGTAATGAAAAACTATCTCAAGCACAATATAATGAATTAACAGCACTGACTAAAAAGATGCTATCAGATTCCGGATTGTCCAACAGAAACGTTACGATGAAAATAGAGAGTTTAAGTTTTGCAAACGCTACGGGGTTAAAAGAACCCGATACCCATAATAGTCCAGAATATTATTCAGGCAGCTGTAAACCAACCCGATCACTCAAAGATATGGCACAATTATCACCCTACAGTAACTCAGGCCAATGGGTTCCTCTGTATCAGGTGACATTATGCTTATTGCCTACAGCATCTTGGTACAACACACTCTTTAACCAAGGGGGAAACTCGATTCCTATAAAATCATCAGCAGTGACTATTGAGCGCTAACAGCTAATCTAGATGGATATTATGTATAGGATATTTATGCTAAAAAATAGATCTATTCTCCGTAAATACGGCTTACTCTCTCTCTTTATTAAAAATGACAAAGGGGCGATTTTGTTGCCTTTTGTTATATTCTTACCTATTTTTATTGGTCTGCTATTTCTGTCATTTGAGATTTCACAATTTTTACAAAAAAAGGCCAAACTCTCTGATGCTATTGAGCAAGCGACACTCGCTTTGACTGTTGAGAATAATGATATTCCTGATGCGAATCAGAGCCAGAAGAACCGTGATTTGGTCACTCATTATGCGACTGCCTATTTGCCGTCAGAGAAGTTTTCAACGCCCATAATCGATATTAGCAATAATAAGGGTCATCTGCTCTACAAAGCAGAGACAACCATGAGTTACCCGGCCCAGTTCTTAGCCAACAGCCCGCTCGCGAATACTAAAATAAGCATAGCCGATAGTGGGGCCGCCAGAAAAGATGTGGCAGTAGGCCCGTCGGAACTCACTGATGTAGTGTTTGTGGTGGATTACTCATCCTCAATGATAAATCCTTTTCATGGAACTTATGGCAGTAGATCAAAGATAGATGAATTAAGAGATATATTTTACAAGTTGAACGGAAATATATTAAAAAATGACAATATCAACACTATCGGATTTATCCCGTTCTCGTGGGGAATTAAAAAGATTGTAGGCACTGGACAGCAATCTAAAACATACTGCCACTTTCCCTACGCACCTATAAAACATAAATCCACTGGTGATTATCTTAGGCAATACACTGCATCCAATTTAAAACAATTTCTAGCACCTGAAAATTTTAATTATGTTGATAACATTGAATATGGAGAACTCAGCAATAGAAACAATAGGGTAAACTATCTTAAAATAAAAGATGAAATAAGTCACAGCAAGTCAAATTTAGCTAATGAATTTATGATTAAGACTCACTACATTAATAAATATTATATAATAAGCAACATCCTGACAAGTAATATTGATTATGATAAAACAATTAATTTAATGTCTAAGAAATATAAATCCATCGATATTCCTATTGATGACGTTCTTGATGGTAATATTTGTTTGAGTTCTTCAACCACTTATTCTCTGGAGTTTAATAAAGTTAGTGATGAAAGTATCACTGAATCTCTTGCAACAGAACCAGTCGGCCTGACACTAGTCAGTTCTGGAATATTAGCCGCCAATAATTTGTTCAAAGAAGCCAATGATAAAAACAAAAAACTAATGATCGTTCTTTCTGACGGCGAAGATTCAGATAATACCACTACTTTTGATAAGGACGGAAATTTAATAGCAGTTGATGATTATATTAAGAATGATGAAGATAGAAAACCCTTTCGGATTACTAAGAATCTTATTGACAAAGGAATGTGCGAAGCCATTGCGGCTAATAAAATTAGAATGGTCTTTATTGCTATTGGATATACACCTGTGAACGATGCTTACTCACCGACTTATATTGATTGGGAGAAGTGCGTCGGCAAAGATAACTTCTATCTGGCAAAAGATGCCCATGAACTGGAGGCCGATCTTCAACAAGCATTAGGAGGGGAGAATATCCGTGATGTGGGCCGTAATACGCCTAAACATTGATCTCAGGCGCGGTCGCATTCACCACCGCGCCTGTTGCAGGCTATTTAGCGCCACCAGCTTCCATACCGACTAATCCCACCTTGAGATAACCTGATTTACGCAGCGCATCCATCACGCTCATCAAGGTTTCATAATCCACCACTTTATCCGCTTGGAAGAAGATGGTGGTCTCTTTGTTGGATTGGGTCACTTTATCCAGTGCCATCGCCAGAGAATCGCGATCAACCTGTTTGTCACCGACATATAACTGGTTATCCGCTTTCACCGTCAGGAAAACCGGCTTCTCTGGCCGTGGTTGCGGCACCGCTGAAGATGCCGGGAGATCCACTTTGATATCAACCGTGGCTAATGGTGCTGCCACCATAAAGATAATCAGCAATACCAACATGACATCAATGAAAGGCGTCACGTTAATTTCGTGCAATTCGCCACTTTCATCGAGGTTATCATTCATCCGCATCGCCATAAATCACCCCGCACGCAATTGGTGAGGTTGCTTAGCGGACTTTGCTTCCGTGCGGCTGCTCAGGTCAAGGTCACGGCTTAACAGCAGTAACACCTGCGCCGCAACATCACCCACTTGCGCACGATAAGAGCCAATCAAGCGAGCAAAAATATTGTAGATAACCACCGCAGGGATTGCCGCAACCAGACCTAATGCAGTTGCCAGCAGGGCTTCAGCGATACCCGGTGCAACAACCGCCAGATTGGTAGTCTGCGAATGGGCAATGCCGATAAAGCTGTTCATGATGCCCCAAACCGTACCAAACAACCCGACAAAGGGGGAGATAGCGCCGATAGTGGCCAGGAAACCATTGCCTTTGCCCATTTGGCGGCCAATCGCGGCGACCCGACGCTCTAAACGGAACGCCGTACGCTCTTTAATGCCATTGTTGTCATTCGATTCTGCCGACAGCAAACGCTCGTTCTGCGCTTCACGCAGCAATAGGCTGCTGATGCTATCTGGGGCAAAGACCTCTGCACGCTCGGATGCGGTATCCAGATCGGTGACGGCACCAATGACTTCATGCTCTTGTAGTAAGCGGCGACGGGCGCGGAATAGTTCGGTGCCCTTGGAGAACAGAATGGTCCAAGTGACGATTGACGCCAACACCAAACCGATCATGACACCTTTAACCACCACGTCAGCATGTTGATACATTCCCCAGACAGATAAGTCCATCGCCAGCCCTTGTGGGGCGGGGGCCGTTATCGGCTGAACCATGGGAGCTGGGCTTGCTTCAGCGTTTGCTGCGGTAGCAGCCACGGAGGTAATTTCTGGTGCAGGTAGTGGTGTCGAGGTTGCCGTTGTTGGTGTCGTCACGGATGAAGCCACTGCACTGCTGTTGCCGGGTGCTGCTTGTACATGGCCCGTTAAACCCACCACCAGCAATAGTGCCATCACGCCTGTCATCACTCGGCCTTGCACGAATGATCTATCTTTAATCTCTTTGCCAGCTGTTTTCACGCTGTGCCTCCACCCAATATGCATATCAATTTAAGGACGAAATCAGGGGCCGATCATACCAAACAAATGGGGGATTGATAGTAATTATCATTAGTGTTTACGCCGATTTTTTGAGAAAAAATGAGAAATCTCCGGATATCAGTCACTACGCGGCTTAATGGGCAGGATTGAGCGGCTAGCTGTACAGCGGGAGTGACATTAATTGTAAAGTTGAGAAACCGATTGATTGAGTGCCATCATCTCTGCTCAGGATGAAATCTCCTCTCGCCGATGATTCCTTAATAAATCTCCCATTTCGCAACTTTCGCAGCATTTTCCTATGATTAACCCATAGAAAACAGCGGGTCACCCTCTTGAGTTTTTTTCATGCTAAAAGCTGCGCTCAGGCCACAACCATCATGTTAACGTAAGAAATAATTTCCCCTATATATGCTGGCCAATGAATCGAGGGCATAGCTGATAAGAAGGTAACAACGAAATCATGTCTGCAAATAAACCCACCACCGAAAAACTGGAAACACTGCTGGTCAGCGCGGGCAGAAGCAAGAAATTCACCCAAGGCTCGGTCAATACCGTGATTCAGCGAGCATCGTCTCTGGTTTTCGACTCCGTTAAAGCGAAAAAACAGGCCACCATTAATCGGGGAAATGGCGCACTATTCTATGGCCGCCGAGGCACCCTCACCCATTTCTCCTTACAAGAAGCGATGACTGAACTGGAAGGAGGCGCGGGCTGCGTGCTCTATCCTTGCGGAGCTGCCGCGATCAGCAATGCGATTTTATCATTTGTTTCAGCGGGCGATCATGTGCTCATGACCGGTTCAGCCTATGAACCGGCTCAAAGTTTCTGCGATAAAATTTTATCGCGCATGAACGTCACCACCACCTATTTTGATCCGACGATTGGCGCTGGGATAACCGCCCTGATTACACCAGAAACCAAAGTCGTTTTCCTTGAGTCCCCCGGCTCCATCACCATGGAAATACAGGATATTCCGGCGATGGTAAAAGCGATCCGCGCCGTCGCACCTGAGATGATCATCATGATGGACAATACTTGGTCGGCCGGTGTGCTGTTTAAAGCATTGGATTTCGATATTGATATCTCGATCCAATCAGGGACGAAATATATTATTGGTCACTCTGATGCCATGTTGGGGATCGCAGTGGCGAATGCCCGATGTTGGGAGCAACTACGAGAAGACTCTTATTTGATGGGGCAGATGGTCGATGCGGATACCGCCTACCTTGCCAGCCGAGGGTTGCGCACCCTGAGCGTTCGCTTAAAACAGCATGAGAAAAACAGTATTGAGATTGCTCACTGGCTGGCTCAGCGCCCAGAAGTGGCGGCGGTCTATCACCCTGCACTGCCGAGCTGCAAAGGTCACGAGTTCTATCTGCGTGACTTCACGGGCTGTAACGGTTTGTTCTCCTTTGAACTCAAAGAGGAGTTAACACAGTCGCAGTTAGAAGCTTATCTCGACCACTTCACCCACTTCAGTATGGCCTTCTCATGGGGCGGTTTTGAGTCCTTGATTCTGGGCTATCAACCCAAGGATATCCGCGCCATTCGCCGATATGAGGCCGAAGGAATTAAAGGTACGTTATTCCGTCTGCATATTGGTCTGGAGAGTGTTCAAGATTTGCAAGATGACTTGACGGCAGGGTTTGAGCGCATTAAAACAGTGCAATAACGGGTTCTGATCTTCATGCGCGGTCGCAATCTCCGCGCATTAATCCTCTCTTACAAAAATAGTATCAATGGCGCGTATATATCCCCTCAAAAATTCAGTTATTGAGGATAAGATCAATGTGGTTCAGCGCCAATGCAGATACACTAGGTCGGTCCCCACCAATATGAGTTCTGACAAAGATGAGTCCTTGCAGACCATATCCTCACACGATAGGCAAACAGGAATAGAAATGGATGTATTACGCGAAATCCTTCATGCCTTATGGCAGCAGGATTTTAGTAAACTTGCCGACCCGAATGTGATTTGGGTTATTTACGGCATTCTCTTTACCACCCTATTTTTAGAAAACGGTCTGCTGCCGGCTTCTTTCCTCCCCGGTGATAGCTTGTTGCTATTGGCGGGGGCATTAATTGCCAAAGGCGTCATGGGATTCTTACCCACCATGATCATTCTGACCATTGCGGCCAGTCTCGGCTGTTGGCTGAGTTATCTGCAAGGGCTGTGGTTAGGCGATACCAAAGTGGTCAAAAGGTGGCTATTACAGTTACCGGTGCATTATCGTCAGCGCGCCCACACCCTATTTGTGCGCCATGGTCTGGCGGCCCTGATTATTGGCCGTTTCCTCGCTTTTGTCCGCACCCTGTTACCCACACTTGCCGGGATTTCGGGCCTGAATAGTGCGCGTTTTCAGTTCTTTAACTGGCTCAGTGGGTTGCTTTGGGTTGGCAGTGTTGTCGGGTTGGGCTTTGCCCTCAGCCAAATCCCCTTGGTTAAGCATTATGAAAATCAAGTCATGACCGCCCTGATGATTTTACCTATCGTTTTGCTGCTGGTCGGTTTGGTCGGCACACTGGTTCTGGTGTGGTGCAAACGTAAAAGCGTCACTGAATAGCCAGACAGTTAACCTCAGTTAGTGCGCAGTTTGGCGACCTCTTCGCTAGGGGTATGGCCGAAATAGCGTTTAAATTCCCGGCTAAACTGTGAAGCACTTTCATATCCCACTTTGTTTGCGGCGGTGCTGGCCTTTAGGCCGTCGTGTAACATCATCATCCGCGCGCGATGCAACCGATAAGTTTTTAGGTATTGCAGCGGAGACGTATTGGTCACCGCTTTAAAGTTGTGATGAAACGCCGAAACACTCATGTTCACATCGGCCGCCAACTGCTCGACATTCAGGTTATCGGCAAACTGATGCTCAATCCGCCGGAGTGTTTTGGTGATCTGATTGAAGTGCCCGTGGCGGTTGACCAACGCCTGCAAAGCACCGCCACACTGACCGCACAGCACATAGTAGAGAATTTCACGCACAATTTGTGGGCCAAGCACTCTGGCATCACGGGGTGTGGACATCACATCCAGCAACCGCTCGGTGGCGCACAACATCTCATCTGTTAGCACTGACGAGTTAACGCCCGAAGCATTGCCGAACGGTTTATCCAGTTCATCATCACCGATATCTATCAGTAAATCCTGTAGCATCTGGCTATCTATATGAATGGAGATCCCTGCCAGCGGTATCTCTGGGCTGGCGAAGGTTTCACATTCAAACGGCAGTGGCACCGTCAAAATCAGGTAGTTTTTGGGATCGTACCGAAACACCTTACTGCCCAAATAGCCGACTTTATGCCCCTGAAATATAATCACCACACTGGGGGTGTACATTACCGGAGTGCGCGGCTGATGAACGGTGGAGTACAGAATTTTCACCCGTGGTACGGCAGAAGGGGTTAAACCATTGCCCTGAGCCAGATGGGCAATCTTCTCAGCCATCAGCGCTTGAATATCGTTAACCTCTACCATTGTGCTCTCACCTGCTTCTGTTATCTGGGGCAATCTATCATCGAAAACGATCTGACATAAATTGTGCTCTATTTGTCACATTTTCTACAGTGCTTTGGAGAAATAGGCAAGAGCAAGGCAGGAATGTGCATTGAGCTATGGCGCTAAGTTGCCGACAATGGCTGACAATAAAATCGACAACACTGGAAGACAAATCATGCAAAACTTCACCCTTCATACCCCGACTAAAGTGCTGTTCGGTACTGGCCAAATAGCGCAATTGAACAAAGAAATTCCTGCTGATGCCCGTATTCTTATTACCTACGGTGGTGGCAGCATTAAGCAAAATGGCGTGCTGGATCAAGTCCATGACGCACTGAAAGGCTTTGATTTCCTAGAGTTTGGCGGCATTGAACCTAACCCAACCTATGAAACCCTGATGAAAGCTGTGGAGCTGATCCGGGCAGAAAAAATCAACTTCCTGCTAGCTGTGGGCGGTGGTTCAGTATTGGATGGCACCAAGTTCATAGCTGCTGCCGTCAACTATCCACAAGATCCATGGCACATTCTGGAAACCACAGGCAGCGATATCAAGGAAGCACTGCCGATGGGTTCAGTACTGACCTTACCGGCCACCGGCTCTGAAACCAACAGTGGTGCAGTGATCAGCCGTCGCAGCACCGGTGATAAACAGCACTTCTTCTCACCCCATGTTCAACCCCTGTTTGCCGTGTTGGACCCGGTGGTTACTTACAGCCTGCCGCCACGTCAGGTCGCTAATGGGGTTGTCGATGCATTTGTGCATACCATCGAACAATATCTGACCTACCCGGTTGATGCGAAAGTACAAGATCGCTTCGCGGAAGGGCTGCTATTAACCCTGATTGAAGATGGCCCGAAAGCCCTGACCGATCCAGAAAATTATGACGTGCGCGCCAATATCATGTGGAGCGCCACCATGGCACTCAATGGCCTGATTGGCGCAGGTGTGCCGCAAGACTGGGCGACACATATGCTGGGCCACGAACTGACAGCGCGTCATGGTCTTGACCATGCACAAACACTGGCGGTGGTGTTGCCTGCTCTGCTGGTTGCCAAGAAAGAACAGAAACGTGCCAAGCTGCTGCAATATGCTGAGCGTGTCTGGGGGCTGCGAGAGGGGAGTGAAGAACAGCGCATTGATGCCGCCATTGAAGCGACTCGCCATTTCTTTGAAAGCATGGGTGTGGCGACGCGTCTGTCCGCCTACAAACTGGATGGCAGCTCTATTCCCGATTTAATCAAAAAATTGGAAGAGCACGGTATGACCCAACTTGGCGAGCATGGTGATATCACACTGGCGGACAGTAAACGTATCTACGAAGCTGCGGTCTAATAAAAAGGTGTAATAGAATCGGCGATAGCAGATTCTCTCTCATGACTGAAGGCATTACCCTGATGCAATGTCTTCAGTCATCCGCTTAATCATTATTTTCACCTATCTTATTGGCGATATATTTATTTATTACTAGGCTTTGGACTGTTACCACATTACCCCCCTATCTCAGTGGCAGGTCAGCGCCGACGATAGACCGACTCAAATTTGATGGCTTCCCGCACGTGATAAATACCAATCAAGCTAATTAATATGATAATCACGACTAAACTTACACTATCGGTCACCGGGCTGAAACAGCTCAGTTTGTAAGCTAAGGAGATACACATGGCGACGCAACCCATTATCAAACTGCACGATGGAAACCTCATGCCGCAGCTTGGCCTCGGAGTTTGGCAGGCAACGATTGAAGAGACACAGCTTGCGGTCAGTAAGGCATTAGAGGTGGGCTATCGGTCAATCGATACCGCCGCTATTTACAAAAATGAAGTGGGTGTCGGCAAGGCACTAAAAGCGGCAGGCGTCCCCCGCGATGAGCTATTTATTACCACCAAATTGTGGAATGACGACCAGCGCTACCCAAAACAGGGGCTGAAAGAGAGCTTGGAGAAACTTCAGCTCGATTACGTGGATCTCTATCTGATCCATTGGCCCGATCCAGCGCAAGATCGATACGTCAGTGCTTGGCGTGAGCTGATCACATTAAAAGAGCAGGGTTTGGTCCGCAGTATTGGTGTCTGTAACTTCAACATCCCTCATCTGCAACGATTGATTGATGAAACCGGTGTTGCCCCAACCCTCAATCAGATTGAGCTGCACCCGCTGCTACAGCAGCGCCAGCTACATGCCTGGAATGCCACTCACCATATTGCGACCGAATCTTGGAGCCCCTTGGCACAAGGTGGCGAAGGTGTTTTCGATCAAGCGGTGATCCGCCAGCTCGCGCAAAAATACAACAAAACACCGGCACAGATCGTGATCCGTTGGCACCTTGATTGCGGGCTGATTGTTATCCCAAAATCGGTCACCCCTACGCGCATCAGAGAGAATTTTGAGGTGTTTGATTTTAAGCTGCATAAAGATGAACTGACGGCGATTTCGAAGCTGGATTGCGGTAAACGATTGGGGCCAGACCCAGATATTTTCGGATCTGACCACTGATTTCAGCCCTATATTTTCAGCTAATGGGGCTTGCCTTTACCTTTGCTCATGCCCGAAGACTTATTCACCGGCGCTCTGTTTGCGCCGGTTTTGCTGCCTGATGACTTAGAGGCTGTCGGATTAGTGGTTGATTGCGGTTTCTTACCCGCAGGTGCAGCAGCGGCTCGACTCCCCGGCTGGCGCTGGCGGGTAATTGAGGTGTGCTTAGTCAGCGCAGGCGTATGATGGCGCAGTGCGCGACGGGCTTCGCGCTGCTCTTCGATCGTCGGTGCTGGCACCAAACATTCACGACGGCTACCAATCAGATGCTGTAGCCCCATATCGCCTAATGCATCGCGAATCATCGGCCAGTTAGCCGGATCATGATAGCGCAGTAATGCTTTATGCAACCGACGCTGGCGATCGCCTTTCGGCACCACCACATCCTCACTTTTGTAATCGACTTTCGACAGCGGATTCTTACCGGTGTAGTACATGGTGGTGGAGTTCGCCAGCGGAGAGGGGTAGAAGTTCTGCACCTGATCCAAACGGAAGCGATTTTTCTTCAGCCACAGCGCCAAATTGACCATGTCTTTATCTTCCGTCCCCGGATGGGCGGAGATGAAATAGGGGATCAGATACTGCTCTTTACCCGCCTGCTTAGAGTAGGTATCAAATAGCTCTTTAAAGCGCTGATAGCTGCCCATGCCCGGTTTCATCATTTTGGAAAGTGGCCCTTCCTCAGTGTGTTCCGGTGCTATTTTCAAATAGCCGCCGACATGGTGGCTGGCTAATTCTTTGATATAACGCGGATCTTCAACTGCCAGATCGTAACGCACCCCAGAGGCTATCAGGATCTTTTTAATCCCCTTCAAATCACGCGCCCGGCGGTACAAAGAGATAGTTGGCTCATGGTTAGTGTCCATGTGCGGGCAGATCTCAGGATAAACGCAAGAGGCACGGCGGCAAGTTTGCTCAGCACGTGGTGATTGGCAGCGCAGCATATACATATTTGCTGTCGGGCCACCCAGATCGGAAATAATGCCGGTAAAGCCAGGCACTTTGTCACGAATCTCTTCGATTTCACGAATAATGGAGTCTTCCGAGCGGCTCTGAATGATGCGCCCTTCATGCTCAGTGATAGAGCAGAATGAACAGCCGCCGTAGCAACCGCGCATGATATTGATCGAGAAACGGATCATGTCATAGGCTGGGATCGGTGATTTGCCATAAGCGGGGTGCGGCACGCGCTGATAAGGTAGCGCAAAGACACTGTCCATCTCTTCCGTGCTGAGCGGAATCGCTGGCGGGTTAATCCAGATGTAGCGGTCACCATGTTTTTGCATCAAAGCCCGCGCACAACCGGGGTTAGTTTCATGATGCAAAATCCGTGACGTGTGTGCATATAGCACTTTGTCTGCCTTCACTTTTTCGTAAGAAGGCAGCAGGACATAGGTTTTTTCCCATGGCTTGGGTTTCGCGGCACGCACCGTGATCGGTTTAGCTTCGGGTTCAGGGATATCATTGGTCGCACACGGCAGATCGTCGCCATAGGGATTGGGGATGGCCTCAATGCGCCCAGGGCTATCCAGACGAGTAGAATCCACCCCACTCCAGCCCGGCAACGCCGTTTTGCGCATCACCACCGTGTTACGCACATCCTGAATATCAGCAATTTTCTCCCCCGCCGCCAGCCGATGAGCCACTTCAACCAGTGGCCGCTCGCCATTGCCGTACACCAACATATCCGCTTTCGCATCCACGATAACTGAACGGCGCACGGTGTCTGACCAATAATCATAGTGGGCAATACGCCGCAGACTGGCCTCGATGCCACCGAGTAGTACCGGCACGTGGCTATAGGCTTCTTTGCAGCGCTGGCTATACACCAATGTGGCGCGATCTGGCCGCTTACCGCTTTGGTTATCAGGGGTATAAGCATCATCGTGACGCAATTTTCGGTCAGCGGTATAGCGGTTGATCATCGAGTCCATATTCCCGGCAGTCACACCAAAAAACAGATTCGGCTCACCGAGGCGCATAAAATCGTTTTTGTTGGTCCAATCCGGCTGCGCAATAATCCCCACCCGGAAACCTTGGGCCTCTAACATGCGGCCAATGATCGCCATCCCAAAACTGGGATGGTCAACATAGGCATCACCGGTGATGACAATGATATCGCAGCTGTCCCAGCCCAATATGTCCATCTCCTCCCGTGACATCGGCAAGAATGGCGCAGTGCCGTAGCATTCAGCCCAATATGGCTGATAAGAAAACAGGTCACGCTCTGGTTGGATCAGGCTGGTACTCATGGCAACACTCTTTGAATTGGGGAAAGTTGAGGTGGTTCGGGTTAAGAAATCATCACCGGGCGGCGATTATACGCATTT
This sequence comes from Yersinia mollaretii ATCC 43969, assembly GCF_013282725.1. NCBI lineage: Bacteria > Pseudomonadati > Pseudomonadota > Gammaproteobacteria > Enterobacterales > Yersiniaceae > Yersinia > Yersinia mollaretii. Next base: position 428,820 of record NZ_CP054043.1, read on the forward strand.
ATCCATGGGAAGAGGAAGGATATTGGTGAATCAGAGCCAGTTTCGGTTGATATTGGGTTCAGGTGTTCGGTTCGGTTGACATGAGATTGGGTGGTTGGTTTGGTGATTGGTTTGGTCAATCTGATCAGCCAATCACCTAACCCGAACCCTACTTAACCCACTATTGGCGCTGCCACCGTCACCAACTGCCCCGCCGACCCGCGATCCGCCATTTCTAGCGTCTGGCTATGGAACAAGAACGGGAAGTGCTCCGAGGAAACCTGATTGAAATAAACCAGCAGCTCGACATCACCATCAACCCACACGGTATCCTTCCAACCGCGATCTTCAGCCATCGCCGCAGCGCCGTTGACCTTCTTCACCAAGAAGGAAACGCCTTGGATATGAAATGCTTGCGGCATATCTGCATGTAGCGTCCAGCGCTCCCAAGTACCTTGTTGCGCCTGAGCATCAACTCGGCCCATATCCCAGATAACCCCATTAATACCGGGCAAGTCATCCCCTAAACGGAACTCGCGGGAACGAATCACATTACCATCCAGAATCTGATCCGCGAGCAGACGCATTGGCAGATTATCGGTCACTAATGGCAGTAACCCAGTAGGCTTTAAGGTCAAAACCAAGGTGGAGATCAAAATACTGGATGGCTCAAATAAGCCACGAAGACGATCCATAATCCCGGCAGAATCCCCTGCTGTAATGGAGACTTCACTGCCTTGCGACATATCAATCACCACCTCACGCCGTTCACCGGGCGCGAGCGAAAGTTGCTGTACCGCCACCGGAGCAGGCAGGAACCCTTGGTCACTGGCGACAACATGTAGCGGGCGGCCATCACTGAGTTGCAAGGTGTAACGGCGGGAGTTAGAGGCATTGAGCAAGCGTAACCGCACCCAACCACGGGAGACCTCAACAAACGGACTTTGCACCCCGTTCACCAGCAGCGTATCACCGACAAATCCCCCTTTGGCAGGCGGGTCATATTCCGGTACACCAAAGTTATCCAGCCGCTTGTCTTGAATAATAATCGGGAAATCATCAACGCCGTAATGGCTCGGCAACGGCATCGCTTTACTGATTTCATCTTCCACCAGCCACATGCCAGCCAGCCCGTTATACACATGCGGTGCCATGCGGTTAGGGGTATTGGCATGATACCAGCAGGTCGCTGCCGGTTGTCGCACCGGCAATACCGGAGACCAATCAGCACCAGGCGTAATCATGCGTGCGGCACCGCCCATCAATGTACCGGGAACTTGCAACCCGCTGATCGTCATGGATACCGGCTCAGTCAAACGGTTGCTGTAGATGAGTTTGACGTCATCACCGCTGAATACTCTGACGGTCGGCCCCAGATACATGCCATTAATCCCCCAAACTGCGGCTTTCTGACCGCCGCTGAATGCCCAATGCGCCCGCTGTAAGGTCAAAAACAGGGGTTGACCGCGACGGGACTCCAGTAAGGGTGGAACAGGTAGCGAGGGTTGTTGGGTACTATTAGCCTGTGCCCTCAATGGCAACGAGCCAGCACCTAGCGCTAAGCCCGTGGCCTGAATGAACTGGCGACGACTGAGTGACATATCTTCTCCGTGAAAACCACAATCAAATCTACTGCAAAATTTTGCCTAACTGCGAATAACGCTGAAGGACGGCAAAACGCTCACGACCCGAGTCGCTTAAATAAAAATCCAAAACTTAACTTCACCACCATTTGCCACCGCCACAATTCGCTTTAATCTAAACTGAGGTCAATCACCCAAGCCAACGCCCCATCACTTGCCCGCAGCAGAAAATCGGTTATTTTTCAGTTGCGGTCTGTTGTGCCTCTTGGGCAATTTCGGCGTCGAGTTGCTCAATCTTAGCCAACATCAAATTGCGGCAGTGCTCAGATAACTCACGCACCCGCTCTTTGCCATAACCCGTGGTATCAACGGGTGGCATGATTTCTACGATGACTTTGCCATTTGACCAACGATTTAAGTTGATATTATTGGTACTGGAGACACAGATCGGCACAATTGGTACGCCCGCAGCGATAGCGGCATGAAAAGCACCGGTTTTAAAGGGCAGTAAACCACGGCCACGGCTGCGGGTGCCTTCAGGGAACATCCAGATGGAGACATTCCTTTTTTTTACCTGTTCGACAACCTGAGCGATAGTGCCATGCGCCTTGGCGCGGTTATCGCGATCGATCAATAGATTACCGGTCAGCCAGTATAGCGGGCCAAATAATGGCACCCACAGTAGACTCTTTTTACCCACCGTAACCGTACCGGACTGAACCACATTCGACATGGTGACCATATCGTAATTATTTTGATGGTTGGCGATATAAATGCAGGTGCCGTAGTCGGCTGCTTCTTTAGGAATGCGTTGCTCAACCGTAATACCAAACAGCACTGACATTCGGCCAAACAGATGGGCGAACGTCGCGAGATTACGTGGGTTTCGCGGCCTGAATAGGCAATAAATCGAACCAAACACACACACTAGAACACAATATAAAACGGCCAGTACCGTGCGCAAAATTAATAGCATAACACCCTCTTAAACACTAACTCTTAGACACCTAATCGACGCTAGTATAACGGCTTCGTTACAAAAAACCGCGCTGATTCCTTGCCATAATGATGTTACGCGACAGCGCGCGCAAAATGCGCGCGCCATTCGTTACATTTACCGGCTGATGCCTACCTGAAATGCCAACGATGCTGAATATTATACTTCGCTATCGGTTGGCATTGCTCGTGCTGGAGCATCAATTTCAACGCGATCAATGCGTTGCAACCCACGAGGCAGTGGTGAGCCTTTCCGGCCACGTTCGGCACGGAATTTCTGCAAATCTTCTGGTCGCAAAGTTAGCTTACGTTTACCAAAGTGAAGCGTCACTGAGGTTTGAGGCGGTAAGACAAACAGCCATGCCAGACGATCTTCGCCCGCTGCGGCTTGCGCGCCAGGAATTGAGACTATCTTGTTACCCTTACCTTTTGATAACTCAGGTAAATCGGCAACTGGGAACATCAACATACGCCCAGCAGCAGTGATGGATAATAGCATGTCATCCGGCCCATGAATCTCTAATGGCGGCAGGGCCTTGGCATTCTCCGGCAAGGTAATCATCGTTTTACCGGCGCGGTTCTTGGCAACCAAGTCATTGAACGTACAGACGAAACCATAGCCTGCATCCGATGCCATCAATAATTTCTGGTCATCCGGGGCCATCAATACCTGTTCGATGGTCGCGCCCGGTGGTGGTGTCAGTTTGCCCGTCAGAGGCTCCCCTTGCCCACGCGCGGATGGCAGCGTCAGTGGATCTAACGCATAACTGCGGCCAGTCGAGTCAATAAACACCACTGGCTGGTTACTCATGCCGCGTGCTGCGGCACGGAAGCTATCCCCCGCTTTATAGCTCAATCCGCCCGGATCAATATCATGGCCTTTAGCACTGCGCACCCAGCCCATTTCAGACAGCACAATGGTGACCGGCTCAGAAGGCACGATATCATGATCGCTCATAGCCTTAGCTTCAGCGCGCTCAGTCAACGGTGAACGGCGGTCATCGCCATAAGCCGCTGCATCAGCCTGAATCTCTTTCTTGATCATGGTGTTAAGTTTGCGTTCTGAGGCTAACAATGCCTGTAACTGATCGCGCTCTTTGGCTAACTCATCTTGCTCACCACGAATCTTCACCTCTTCCAGCTTGGCTAAATGGCGAAGTTTCAGTTCGAGAATCGCTTCAGCCTGTGTTTCAGAGATGGCAAAGTGCTGCATCAGCAGCGGTTTTGGCTCATCTTCGGTGCGGATGATATGAATAACTTCATCGATATTCAGGAAGGCAATCAATAAGCCTTCCAAAATATGCAGCCGCTTCAGTACCTTTTCTAAACGGTAATTCAAGCGGTTACGTACCGTTTGGCGGCGGAATACTAGCCACTCCGTCAGGATCTCCAGCAACCCTTTCACGGTCGGGCGATGATCCAGACCGATCATATTCATGTTGATGCGATAGCTTCTTTCCAGATCGGTGGTGGCAAACAGGTGGTTCATCACTTGATCCAGATCGACGCGGTTGGTACGCGGAACAATCACCAATCGAGTAGGGTTTTCATGGTCAGATTCATCGCGTAAATCTTCAACCATGGGCAACTTCTTGGCGCGCATCTGGCTGGCAATCTGCTCCAGCACTTTGGCACCGGAAACTTGATGCGGTAACGCCGTAATGACCGCGCTGCCATCCTCTTTCTTCCATAATGCCCGCATACGCACAGAACCACGGCCATTTTCGTAAATTTTACGAATCTCATTACGCGGCGTAATGATCTCAGCTTCCGTCGGGAAATCAGGCCCTTGCACGAACTCCAGCAACTCTTCGAGCGAGGTCGTCGGTTTATCGATCAGGGCAATCACGGCTTGGGCAATTTCGCGCACGTTATGTGGCGGAATATCCGTTGCCATCCCCACAGCGATACCGGTGGTGCCGTTGAGCAGAATATTCGGCAAGCGTGCAGGCAGCATTTTCGGCTCCTGCATGGTGCCATCGAAGTTTGGCACCCAGTCAACCGTCCCTTGGCCCAGCTCACCCAGCAGCACTTCGGCGTATTTGGACAGACGGGATTCGGTATAACGCATTGCCGCAAAGGACTTAGGATCATCCGGTGCCCCCCAGTTCCCTTGCCCATCCACCAGCGGATAGCGGTAAGAGAATGGCTGCGCCATCAGCACCATCGCTTCATAGCAAGCACTGTCGCCATGAGGATGATATTTACCCAATACATCACCCACAGTACGGGCAGATTTCTTGAATTTAGCGCTATTACTCAGCCCCAGTTCGGACATCGCGTAGACGATGCGCCGTTGTACTGGTTTCAAACCATCGCCGATAAATGGCAACGCCCGATCCATGATGACGTACATGGAATAGTTCAGATAGGCGTTTTCAGTAAAGGTGTGCAGCGGTAAGCGCTCTGCACCGTCATGAGTCAAATCACTCATTACTCAATTATCCTCAGACTCTGGAATGGCGATCACTGGGCGTCAGCGGATCGGCACCGCAAGTTTATTGTCGATTTCTGCCCGCGATAGTACCTCATCTGCGGGGTGACTGTCACAACCCACAGAGAATCTCGACCTTTCCCCTTGAGTCAGGCAAATTTCGGCTTTCGCACCAACAAAAGAGAGACTCATCACCCTTAATCCCCCCTTTGTTGCTTATTGAGCAAGAGTGTTGTGCATTATTGCGCATTTTTCTCTGGTGTCGTAACCGTTAGCATACTCACTATTCCGGGTTGGCTACTCTCTGCGTGATTAGAGAAATGATATTGGCCCCCGCCTCACAAGGATTACATCAATGAGTAACGTATTAATTATTAACGCAATGAAAGAATTTGCGCACTCCAAAGGCGCGCTTAATCTCACTCTCACTAATGTTGCTGTCGAATTTCTACAAGAAAGTGGTCATCAGGTTAAAGTCACCACTGTTGATCAAGGCTATGATATTGAAAGTGAAATTGAGAATTATCTGTGGGCCGACACCGTGATTTACCAAATGCCCGCTTGGTGGATGGGTGAGCCGTGGATTTTGAAAAAATACATCGATGAGGTCTTTACCTTTGGTCATGGCCGCTTGTACCAAAGTGATGGACGTACCCGCTCCGACACCACCAAAGGCTATGGCTCTGGCGGCTTAATTCAGGGTAAAAATTACATGCTTTCAGTGACCTGGAATGCACCGATTGAAGCCTTTACGGACCCTGCGCAGTTCTTCGAAGGCGTCGGCGTTGATGGCGTGTATTTGCATTTCCATAAAGCAAATCAATTCCTTGGCATGGAGCCATTGCCAACATTTATGTGTAATGACGTGATGAAACAGCCTGATATCGAAGGGGATATTAGCCGCTACCGTCAACATTTAGCCGTGCATTTTAATGGTCAGACCGCTTAATTTGACACCGTAACGCAATTTGGGGCAGCAATGATTACTGTTTTTGCAGAAATAAAAGTTAAACCGGGACGCCGTGAGGCGGTATTGCAGGCGATCGAGAAGCTTTTGCCTGCGGTGTTAGCTGAAGAGGGGTGTGGTGGCTATCGGCCGATGATTGATGTGCCAACTCAGCTCGACTGGCAGAAAAAATCGCCAGACTCCATTTTCATGCTGGAAAAGTGGCAGAGCGTCCACCATTTGGAATTGCATTTGCAGATGGAGCATATGCAGCAGCATCGTGAAATAATCAAAGATGATGTGTTAGATGTGAATATTCATATTTTGGATAACGCATAACGTATCAATCCCCAAAGTCATTGGCGCTGCCGCTAACACCACGGCGGCGTCAAGGACGAAGCCAATTGCCGCCTCGCAGCTTAATCTGTTCACTCGCATAATCAAGAAAACAGGTTATCCGCGCAGCAAGCTGCGTATTGCGGTAATACACGGCATTGATGGGTTGCCAGGTTTCCAGAGTCTGGTTGGCCATCACCTCAACTAAGCGCCCCGCCAGTTGATCCTCGCGGGTCATAAAATCAGATAATTCAACGATCCCTTCGCCCTGTAGGGCCAGTAAACGCAGAGTTTCGCCACTGGATGCCGCGAGATTGGGGATGATTGACGCCCGCCCAGCAGGCAAATGGGGGAGCGACCACTGATTCAGCGATTCCGGCTGAGTGAAGCCCAACAAACTATGGTTTGCCAGTTCATCAATGCTCTGTGGGGTGCCGTGGCGCTGGAGATAATCGGGGCTGGCGAGAATACGCACCCGACTGGCACCCAATAAACGGGCATGGATCGTCGAGTCGCGCAGTGCGCCGATACGGATCGCAATATCGGTGCGCTGTTCAAGTAAATCGATATTAAGATCGTCGGTATTTAGCTCGAGAATGATTTGTGGGTAGAGCGCCCGAAAACCGGTGATCATCGGTACAATGACGTGCTGCATAAAAGGTGCTGCCGCATTCACCCGCAACCGCCCTGCCGGTTTTAGCCGCCGCAGGGCAATCTGCTCTTCGGCATCATCCACCGCGCCGAGAATCTGCCGCGCATGACTGAGGAACAACTCGCCCTCTTCCGTCAGCTCCAGCCGCCGAGTGGTGCGACGCAGCAGGGTAGTCGCCAGTTTTTTCTCCAGCCGACTCAAGGCCCGACTGATACCGGATGTGGTTTGGTTACGCTGCTCTGCGGCTGCCGTAATCGAGCCGCAGTCAATCACCGAGGTAAACGCCTGCAACTCTTCTAACGTCACTTTCATCGATTATACCTCGATTTCAGCGGTATCCCCTTTCTCTTGCAGCCAATTGCGGCGATCTTCTGAGCGCTTCTTCGCCAGCAACATATCCATCATCGCCATCGTCTTATCAATATCATCATCACCGATGGTCAATTGCACCAAGCGACGGGTATTCGGATCGAGGGTGGTTTCGCGTAACTGCAACGGGTTCATCTCACCCAGCCCTTTGAAGCGCTGGACGTTAGGTTTGCCGCGTTTACGTTTTAGTTGTTCCAGTACACCGGCTTTCTCTTCTTCATCCAGTGCGTAGAACACTTCTTTGCCCAAATCGATACGATACAACGGCGGCATCGCCACATAGACGTGACCATTGCGCACCAATGCCCGGAAGTGGCGCACGAACAAGGCGCAGAGTAAGGTCGCAATGTGCAAGCCATCGGAGTCGGCATCCGCGAGGATACAAATTTTACCGTAACGGAGTTGGCTCAAATCTTCGCTGTCGGGATCAATACCAATCGCCACAGAGATATCGTGTACTTCCTGCGAGGCCAACACTTCATCTGACGACACTTCCCACGTATTCAGGATCTTACCTTTTAGCGGCATGATCGCCTGATACTCACGATCACGAGCTTGTTTGGCTGAGCCGCCTGCGGAATCCCCTTCCACCAAAAACAGCTCGGTCATGCTCAAGTCTTGCGAGGTACAGTCTGCCAGCTTGCCGGGTAAGGCCGGGCCGCTGGTCAGCTTCTTGCGCACCACTTTCTTCGCCGCACGCATACGGCGCTGAGCACTGGAGATCGCCAGTTCAGCCAGCTGTTCTGCCGCCTGCACGTTTTGGTTCAGCCACAAGCTGAAAGCATCTTTGACGACACCGGAGACAAAAGCGGCACACTGACGTGAGGAGAGTCGCTCTTTCGTCTGGCCCGCAAATTGTGGGTCCTGCATTTTAACTGACAAGACGTAAGCACAGCGTTCCCAGATGTCGTCTGCCGAGAGTTTGACGCCACGGGGCAGAATGTTGCGGTATTCGCAAAAATCACGCATGGCATCCAGCAAGCCCTGACGCAACCCATTGACGTGAGTACCGCCTTGCATTGTGGGTATCAGGTTGACGTAGCTTTCAGTCAGCAGTTCGCCGCCTTCTGGTAGCCACAACAGTGCCCAATCAATCGCTTCAGTATCGCCAGCAAAAGAGCCAACGAACGCCTTTTCTGGCAGGGTAATCAAGCCATCGACCGCTTCCATCAGATAGTCAGTCAAACCATCGGCATAGCACCAACGCTGCTCAGTGTTATTCACTAGATCTTTAAAAACGATCTCGACACCGGGGCACAACACGGCTTTTGCTTTCAGCAAATGGGATAAGCGGGAGACCGAGAAACGTGGGCTGTCGAAGAAGGAAACATCTGGCCAGAAATGTACGCTAGTGCCGGTATTGCGTTTACCGCAGGTGCCGATAACCTGCAAATCCTGTACTTTGTCGCCATTTTCGAAGGCGATGCTGTAGATTTGCCCATCACGGCGTACCGTCACTTCAACCCGCTTGGATAGGGCATTCACCACGGAAATGCCCACGCCATGCAAGCCACCGGAGAACTGATAGTTCTTATTGGAGAATTTACCGCCTGCATGTAAACGACACAAAATCAGTTCAACAGCAGGGACACCCTCTTCAGGATGGATATCGACGGGCATACCTCGGCCATCATCGATAACTTCCAATGATTGGTCGGCGTGCAGAATAACATCAATGCGACGGGCATGACCCGCCAGCGCTTCATCGACGCTGTTATCAATCACCTCTTGACCAAGGTGGTTTGGTCGCGTGGTATCCGTGTACATTCCCGGACGACGACGCACTGGTTCTAAACCGCTGAGTACTTCAATGGCATCAGCGTTATAGCTGGATTCAGTCATGGCTTGATTAATATTCGGCTAATGGATGAAAGGCTTTAGGCAGTCGCTAGCCCTAAAAACGTGACAATCGGGGAGAAAAAGTGATCAAAACCAATAAAGGCATGATTCCCACCGGATTCTACTGTTTGCCGACAAGGGGTGTAATAGGCCACCGCTTGACGGTAATCGAGGATTTCGTCCCCAGTTTGTTGCAATAACCAGAGTAAATCCGGCGATCCCAACTTTTCAATTTGCATGGCCTTCAGGTCATAAATATGCCGAGACTCTAACACATATTGTTGCCCGGTGTAGGGGTTCTCATTTTCGCCCAAGTAATCACTGAGCAGCTCAAATGGCCGCACAGCAGGGTTCACCACCACGGCAGGAATGCTAAAACGTTGGGAGAGCCAAGTCGCAAAATAGCCGCCAAGAGAAGAGCCAACAATCCCCATTGGCTGCCCTGCTTTATCCATCACAATGCTCTCTAACATCTCTGCGGCTTCCGCAGGATAAGGCGGCAGTTGTGGAGTCAGCATCTCAATATGAGGATGGTATTGTTGCAACCAGCTTTTAAAGGTCGTTGCTTTCGCCGAACTGGGGGAGCTATTAAAACCATGAATATAGAGAAGTGTGCTCATTAATAACCGTCCGCGTCCATGTCCGGGCAGAACTCATCACTGGCTAATCGACGCACTTCAGTTTCAAGTCTTCCGTCGGGCAGTAAATCGAGGTAGCGCCATCCCGGGGCCACAGTATCAAGGGTGAAATTAGTACAGTGCGGTTTGAACTGCACACAGGTCGAAGGGCTGGCGAGCAGGCGCTTACCGTACCAATCGAGATCTAAATCCTGATGGATATGGCCGCACAACAAGGTGGTCACACGCGGATAGTGGGTCAAAACCGCCGCTAACATATGCGCGTTACGCAAGCTGTGCTGATCAAGCCAAGTACAGCCCGAGGGCATAGGATGATGGTGCAATAAAATCAAAGTGTAGCGTTCTGGATGTGCCACCAGACAGCGCTCCATCCACTCCAACTGATAGTCGCTCAGCTCACCATAAGGAACGCCGAAGACCTGACTATCCAGTAATAGGATTTGCCAATTATCCCCCACCAGAACTTGCTTTGAAGGGGCAATATCCGCATCAGCCAGTGCATCGACCATCGCCGGTTGGAAATCATGATTACCGGGCAGCCATAAGCAAGGCGCAGGCAAACGGGCGATGCCCTTCGCAAAATTTTGATAGGCAGCAACAGAATGGTCTTGAGCCAAATCGCCAGTTGCAACAATCAGATCAAATGGGTGCTGTTCAGCAATAATCGCATCCAGCACAGCGCGATAACTGTGGGAAGTATTGACACCCAGCAAGGTCTCATGTTCACCCGCGAAGAGGTGGGTATCTGTTATTTGTAAAATTCTGACTCTGGCCCCACTCGCCATAGGCAGTTTAAACAGGCTTTCCAAATGGTGTCCTTGTTTTTGCACCCTTCCCAACTCGATTTTCACCCTCGGCAGGCAAGGCTATAAGTCTGTCTAATAAACCGGAACTGCCACCGCTCCATGCGCCAAACAGTAGCGCAACCAGTCGGCAAGAAACTGGTTAATTTGATGCTTTTCGTCCCGCTGATGCAACTTTTTATTCGGATAATCATAACTTGCTTTGAAGCGGGAGATCTGCTGACTGGCACACACTTCCGCGACCTGCGCATCATGATAAAGCCTGACCACCATCGACGGCAGACCCCATTGACTAATGGCTGGCTCAGTTTGCACAATCTCTACCACCGAAGTGTAGCGGGTTGATTCAATAATTGTCAGCCGATAACTCGCACCATTAACCTGATAAGCAACATTTTCGCCCACTTCATCGACCCGTGGTATTAAACGACGCAATTGTGCGAAGTTAGTTTCGCATAGCCTCATCATTTCAGGGAAATCAGGTGTATAGCGTTTTATCATTATTCTGCTCGCTTTTCTTTACGACTGCCATTCTGCTCTCAGCGATAAGTGGTGCAACGCCAGCCATTGTAGTGCAATGATTGAAGCTGCGTTATCAATAGCACCTTCTTCAACCCAACGACAAGCCTGTTCACGGCTGACAACATGCACCCGGATATCTTCATTTTCGTCGGCCAAACCATGAATACCGCTCGCCGTCGTGGCATCAACTTCGCCCACCATAATAGATAAGCGCTCGCTAGTACCGCCAGGGCTGGCTAAATAACTGAGAACCGGCTTGCAGCGACCAATGTGAATTCCCGCCTCCTCCTCGGCTTCGCGACGCGCCACTTCCTCGACGGTTTCGCCCTCTTCAATCATTCCGGCGACCATCTCTAATAACCAAGGTGATGGGCTGGTGTCAATGGCCGCAATCCGCAATTGCTCCACCAGCACCACTTCATCACGCACCGGATCATAAGGTAATAACACGGCGGCATGGCCGCGCTCGAAAATCTCACGTTTAACTTCACCGCTCATTTCGCCATTAAACAGACGGTGGCGAAAACGATATAAATTCAGTGAAAAAAAACCACTGTACAGGGTTTCACGTGCAATAATTTCCACGTCGCTCTTGTCAAAGGTCACCGGTGAAGGTTGTTCTGATGACATAGACTATTCTCCTTACTAAAGTTAGCGGTTTAAAAAGACAGTTTGATAAAGATTATTTGACAAAGATGGCCTGATACAGATTAGTTGTCTGAACACACATTTAGCTTTGTGATAGATTTAAGTAAATTAAGGCGAGATGGCACAATCAGCCACCTTATCCCATTGGCAGACTCTGATAGAATTGGCAAGAATTCGTCTATCGACGGCTACCATAGTAATATTGCCGCACAACTGCTGCACAACAAGGACTGCAAATGAAGAAACTGCTCCCCCTTCTTATCGGGCTGAGTCTGGCTGGTTTCAGTACCATGAGCCAGGCAGAGAACTTGCTGCAAGTTTATAAGCAAGCCAGGGATAGTAACCCGGATTTACGCAAATCGGCTGCTGACCGTGATGCTGCATACGAAAAAATTAATCAAGTTCGCAGCCCGCTGTTACCACAGCTTGGTTTGGGTGCCGGTTACAGCCACACCAATGGTTTCCGCGATGCATCTGACAATCCAGATAGCAACGCCACCTCAGGCTCTCTGCAACTGACTCAAACCATTTTTGATATGTCAAAATGGCGTGCTTTGACCTTGCAGGAAAAAGCTGCGGGTATTCAGGATGTTACGTTCCAAACTAACGAACAAGCACTGATTCTGAACACTGCAACCGCCTATTTCAATGTGCTCAGAGCGATCGATAGCTTGTCTTATACCGAAGCGCAGAAGCAATCGGTCTATCGCCAGTTAGACCAAACAACCCAGCGTTTCAATGTGGGTTTAGTGGCGATCACTGATGTCCAAAACGCCCGAGCCAGCTATGATACCGTATTAGCGGATGAAGTGACGGCGCGTAATAATCTGGATAATGCGCTGGAAAATCTGCGTCAGATTACCGGGGTTTATTACCCAGAGTTGGCCTCACTGAATGTTGATCGCTTGAAGACAAAGCGCCCAGAGGCAGTTGCTAACCTGTTGAAAGACGCTGAGAAACGTAACCTTTCTTTGCTTTCTGCCCGTTTGAATCAAGATTTGGCCCGTGAGCAAATTAAATCGGCGGAAACCGGCTATATGCCAACCATCGATTTGACGGCATCATCGTCTGTGACCAATACCCGTTACAGCGGCGGCACGCCAAGTACTCAGCAAGTGAATAATGATGCAGGCCAGAACCAAATCGGCGTGCAACTGAGCTTGCCACTATATAGCGGTGGAGCCACCAATTCTGCGGTGAAACAAGCGCAGTACAACTTCGTGGGTGCCAGTGAGCAGTTAGAGAGCGCTCACCGTAGTGTGGTGCAAACAGTTCGCTCCTCATTTAACAATATCTCAGCCTCTATCAGCAGCATCAAGGCTTATGAGCAAGTGGTGATTTCTAACCAAAGCTCATTGGATGCCATGGAAGCGGGCTATCAGGTCGGTACACGTACCATTCTGGACGTGTTGACTGCAACCACTAACTTGTATCAGTCCAAACAACAGCTTGCTGATGCGCGTTATAACTACCTGATTAACCAGTTAAACATCCAGTCAGCACTGGGTACACTGAACATGAATGACTTGATGGAGTTGAATGGGGTTCTGGACAAGCCAGTTCCAACCTCAGCGACGGCCTTGGCACCCGATAATGCTAACCAGAATGCCTATGCTGATGGAACTAACACTCAAGCAGCACCACGTGTTACGCCAGTAAGCCAGCCTTCTACCACAGCAGCACCAGCACGTAACGGCAATCCATTCCGTAACTAATTTTTATTCGTTCGGATTCTCCGGGCGCGGCATCAGGCTGCGCCCGGCTTATTTTCCGCCCTCCCCCCTTTAGTGACCCAGCATTTTTCGTCAATGAAAAAAGCAAAGCCACTCGCACCATTTCGTATAGCTTTGTAAAGTCTTCCGCTGACCGCCCCTCGCGCTTTAATTTTATACACGTTTCCCCTATCCTAAGAGCACTTACTGGGAAAGGGCATGAACGCCCGGAAATGAGACAAATAATGATGAAACGGACTCAAAACATCAATCAAGAGACCTTCCGTAAATCCTGGCGCAGTTATCGCCTTGCGCCCGTAGCTTTAGCTGTCAGTGCTGTATTTATGCTGGCTGGCTGCGAAAAAACTGACGAAACCGTCTCTTTGTACCAAAACGCAGATGACTGCTCTCAGGCCAATCCGTCCAAGAGCGCTGAATGTACCACCGCTTACAACACTGCCTTGCAGGAAGCGGCTAAAACGGCACCTAAGTATGCGACCCGAGAAGACTGTATAGCCGAATTTGGCGAGTCTCAGTGTACTCAGGCCCCTGCACAAGCGGGCATGGTACCAACATCGTCATCATCGACTGAACAAACTGCCGAAGCCGCACCGCAACAGAGCGGCGGTATGTGGATGCCATTAATGGCAGGTTATATGATGGGCCGAATGATGGGCGGCGGCGCGAGCCAGCCACTCTTCACCTCTAAAGCAGCCAATAGCCCTGCTAACGGCAAATTTGTTGATGCCACCGGTAAAAACTTTGGTTCCGCCACCACTGGCCGCACCATGACAGTACCGCGCACGGCAATGGCACCGAAACCCGCCGTGACCAATACCATCACCCGTGGCGGTTTTGGCGAATCAGTGGCGAAGCAATCCACTATGCAACGTAGCGCCGCAACATCATCCAAAACCAGCACGCGCAGCATGGGTGGCTAAGGTCTGATTAATGAAACGTTTAGCGATTAGCGAACGCCCAGATTGGCGCGAAAAAGCCACCGAATTCGGCTTCCGTTTCCACACCATGTATGGTGAACCGTACTGGTGTGAAGATGCGTATTACGAATTCACATTGGCGCAAATTGAAGAGCTGGAAGAGACCACCGCCGAGTTACATCAAATGTGCCTGCAAGTGGTTGAGAAAGTGGTCAATAGCGATCAACTGATGGCGAAATTCCGCATCCCAAAACATTGCTGGGATTTTGTTCGTAGCTCTTGGCGAACCAATCAGCCTTCACTCTATTCTCGTCTTGATCTGGCCTATGATGGCGTCAATCCAGCAAAACTGCTGGAAAACAATGCGGATACCCCAACCTCACTGTATGAAGCCGCCTTTTTCCAATGGTTATGGTTGGAAGATCAGATCAACGCAGGCAATTTGAGCCAGGACGCAGACCAATACAACAGCATGCAAGAGAAGTTGATCGAGCGCTTTGTCGATTTGCATGATAACCATGGCTTTAGCTTGCTGCATCTGGCCTGCTGTCAGGACAGTGAAGAAGATCGTGGCACCGTGCAATATCTGCAAGATTGCGCGCTGGAAGCAGGTCTGCCGACTGAATTCATGTTTATGGAAGAGATCGGTTTAGGCGAAAAAGGGCAATTTACTGACCTCGATAACCAAGTAATCAGTAATTTGTTCAAGCTCTACCCGTGGGAGTTTATGTTCCGCGAAATGTTCTCGACCAAACTGGAAGATGCTGGCGTGCGCTGGCTGGAACCCGCTTGGAAGAGCATTATCTCCAATAAAGCCTTACTCCCTTTGCTGTGGGAGATGTTCCCGAATCACCCGAATCTGTTGCCCGCTTACTTTGCTGAAGATGATCATCCGCCGATGGATCATTATGTCACCAAGCCGCTATTCTCGCGGGAAGGTGCCAATATTCAGATAGTGGAGAATGGTAAAGAAGTGGCACGGGTTGATGGGCCATATGGCGAGGAGGGTATGATTGTTCAGCAATTCCATCCGCTGCCTAAGTTCGGGGATAGCTACACGCTGATTGGTAGTTGGCTGGTGAATGATCAACCCTGCGGCATTGGTTTGCGTGAAGATCGCGAACTGATCACCCAAGATCTATCGCGTTTTTACCCACATATTATTTTGGGCTAAGTGTACGCATTGATAATGGGAAGGTGACATGCCTTCCCTTATTTATTTTCTGATATTTACTTTCTAATACTGATGCTCTGGGTTAACTAACTACTACCGACAGCATACTCAACGACCCCATCTCAATCCCATCAGTGGGAATCGAAATCGGCGCTTTGCCGTCCCAGCCCCCCAACACATATAACAGTGGCAAATAGTGCTCAGGTGATGGGTTAGACAACGCCGCTCCTTCATGCTGCATAAAGTTAACCAATGGGTGATTATTACCCTGATAGCTCAAGTTAGCCCGCACGAACTGATTGAAAGATTCAGCCCATGGATACGGACTACTATCCCCCTGCCACCTCACCATACGTAAGTTGTGCACCACGTTACCGCTGGCAACAATCATCACGCCCTGCTCACGCAGCACCGCCAATTTGCGGCCTAATTCATAGTGATATTCTGCCGGTTGGGTGCCATCAATACTCAGTTGTACCACCGGGATATCAGCCTCAGGATACATTTTAATCAGGACCCCCCAGCTACCGTGGTCCAGACCCCATTCACTGGTATCTGCCCGCACGGCAATAGGTGCCAGCAATTGTTGAATTTGTGCGGCCAGTTCTGGGGACCCCGGAGCTGGATACTCGGTATCAAACAGCGCCTGCGGGAAGCCGCCAAAATCATGGATAGTGCGAGGTTTCTCCATTGCCGTTACCGCAGTCCCACGGGTATACCAGTGAGCGGAAATCGCCAGAATCGCTTTAGGACGCGGTAACGTCTCACCCAACGTACGCCATGCTTGAGTGTGACTGTTTTCTTCCAGCACATTCATCGGGCTACCGTGGCCGAGAAACAGTGCAGGCATACGAGGCGTGTTCATAGAAAATCCTTACTGTTAAGAAATGAGTGGCGCTTAACATCATCTGCGCTTAAACCATAAGCGACACATTACGCGCTTTTTTTTCATTACACAGCCAGATAACAGTGATGAAGATATTCAATAAATTTGAATGGGAAACGTGGAGGAGAAATACGATTGAAATTCTATGGCAGGAAGAAATAACTGGGCCGCAGTCTATTCAATAGAATGATAGCAACCCAGTGTGCAACTCTATTATCGCCCGGCAATATCAGCGGATATTGCTCTCAGAGATTAGCTGGCTTTCTTTTCTTGAGACTGGCGATATTCAGCCAAGTCATCAATCGTCACGACCGGCATATCGTGTAATTTAGCGAACTCAATCACTTCTGGCGCATGGGCCATGCTGCCATCATCATTGGTCAGCTCACACAGCACACCCGCAGGTTTGTAGCCGGCCAGTGTTGCCAAATCGATTGAGGCTTCGGTGTGACCACGGCGTGATAAGACGCCCCCCGGCTGACCACGCAGCGGGAAGACATGGCCTGGGCGATTAAGATCGCTAGGTTTCGCGTTATCGGCAATGGCCGCACGGATAGTCGTCAAACGGTCAGCAGCAGAAACCCCTGTGGTCACGCCTTTAGCCGCTTCAATAGTCACGGTAAATGCAGTTTGGAACTGGCTGGAGTTGTGAGTCACCATCATTGGTAAATCGAGCTGCTGGCGGCGTTCATCTGTGATACACAGGCACACAATGCCACTGCCGTGGCGAATAGTCAGTGCCATTTGCTCTACCGTCATTGCTTCAGCAGCAAAAACCATATCGCCTTCGTTTTCACGACTTTCGTCATCCAACACCATCACACCACGGCCATTACGCAGAGCGTCGATAGCACGTTCTACGCGCTCAACAGGCGTGCCAAAATCTGATAGAAGGGTCTGATTCATGGTAAAAAAACCTCATTAAAATTATGGATTACCAGAATCAGGGCGGTCTTGAGGAGTAACTGGCCACTCTTTATCTATACATTTGACATGAATAGAAATGGCCGAAATAACGCAGAAGAGCTATACCCGATAGTATTCAAGTTGCCCCTGTGTTGGCAACATCTTGAAAGCCATAACGTGTATAAACTCAGCAGATACCGTTAATCTCTCCCATCCGGACTATAACCGTCGGCCCCGGAATTACACCGGATCTGCTGACCTCTACCCTGTTTTCTTTGGAGAAGAAACAAGGTGAGCGCTCGCGGGCTTTTGCACGACGACGTTGATACGCCGCAACACAATTTACCGCCGGTGGGGACTTACACCCCGCCCTGAGAATAAGTTATGACTATAGCGCTATTGATTCTTCTCGGCAATTACCAAAATGTAGATATGCGGAGGTTTATACAAACTCCATCTGGCATTACACTAGAGGGAGTCACCACACATCTCATTAGGGAAATATCATGATTGACCCGAAAAAAATTGAACAAATCGCCCGCCAGGTGCATGAGTCTATGCCGAAAGGAATTCGCGAATTCGGGGACGACGTCGAAAAGAAAATTCGGCTAGTGCTGCAATCGCAGTTAACCCGACTGGATTTGGTTAATCGTGAAGAGTTCGACGTACAGACTCAAGTGCTGCTGCGTACCAGAGAGAAACTGGCGTTGCTGGAGCAACGCATGGGTGAACTGGAAGCGAAATTCAACAGTACACCAGCCGCGATTGAAGATAAGAAAGGCGATAACCAAACGGGCGAGTAATGATGGATAAAATCATTACAGGCGAAACGTTATCGTTGATCATCAGGGTGCTCATGTAGCACCCTGAATTTATGATGATATTGCCGCTTTCGGCGCGCGGGACATAAATATCCATAGCAGAACAAACATCAGTAGCGCGTATAAACTTTTCCAACCAATCATCACCAGCAAGACACAACATAGAATCGCGCCAATCACCGACATCATCCGCGAACGCCCGCTCAACAAGCGAATTCCCGCCAACATACACAGTAAATAGATCAGCACAAAAATACCGTTGGCGTACACAATCAGTAAATCCAATGGTAGCGACAGCCAGTAAATCAGCAACGCAAATACCAGACAACTGCCCACCACCGCAGTCAGCGCATAAACAGGGGTTTGCCCCGCCGAGAGCTGTGCCAGCTTACTTTGCGGCCGCATTTGAGCTTGCGACCACACCATACGCGCAAAGCTCTGAGTGTAGATATTGACGCTGGCAAAGCAGGCCAAATAGCCAATAATGCAAGCAACCCACAGCGCATGTTTGCCGAACAGTTGCACCACGATACCGGGCAGC
This sequence comes from Yersinia mollaretii ATCC 43969, assembly GCF_013282725.1. NCBI lineage: Bacteria > Pseudomonadati > Pseudomonadota > Gammaproteobacteria > Enterobacterales > Yersiniaceae > Yersinia > Yersinia mollaretii. The sequence goes on from NZ_CP054043.1 coordinate 447,543, forward strand.
GAGGCCGCAGCCGCCTGCTGCTCACCATAGGCATGAAAGTGCAGCACCGCAACTGTGCATCCCCAGTAAACCGCACCGGCGACCAATAGCCCAACCATGAGAGCACGGGGAAAATCTCGTTCGGGATGGCGAAACTCTGTCGCCAGATGCGCAAAAGCTTCCAACCCAACAAAGCACCAGAACATCACGGCAAGCGCACTGAACATATTCGGAGGGGAAATATCTTGGGGCGAGGGCCAAGGTATCTGTGATGGACTAATATCGCCCTGCCACCAAATTGCGACCACCAGCGCGATAACCAGTAGCGCAATCAAGGTTTGCACATTGGCGCTGGAGCCAGCACTGCGCGTCCCCAGTAGCCAAATGACCAGCAAGGTCGCCAGTTGCACCATTAACAATTCACTATCATGCCACCCAAAAGTCGCCTGCCAGAAACCAGCGGCAATTTGCAAGGCGGCGGGAAGACCGACGGGAATGACGGACAAAAATAGCCAGCCAGTGACTTTGCCCAACTTCGGCCCAAAAGCCATGTTCACGAAGTGAGCAGCACCACCGGCACTGGGGAAGTGGCGGCCCAAAGCAGCAAAAGCGATAGCGATCGGAAAAACGAGCACAATCAGAATCGGCCAGGCCCATAAGCTGTCATCACCTGCCACCACGGCAGCTAATGCTGGCACGGCAAAGACACCGGTACCCAGCAGAGAAGTGGACAACAACCCGACTCCCTGTGCGAGACTTAACTCCTGTTTTAGTCCACTCATTCTGTTTAATACCCAAAGTCATTGATGTTGCGGGTAGGCGGCAAGTAAACGCGTCCCGATGAGCTTACTCAAGTAAGTGATTCGGGTAAATGAGCGCAGCTAACTCCCCCGCAAACTCAAGGACGAAGGGTATTTAGCCACGGCCATTCTTGATTGACTGAATAATATTGGTGGTAGAAACGCCATCCTCAAAATTCAGCACTTTAACTTCCCCCCCGGCAGCCCAAACTTCAGCACTGCCCGCAATCTCATCCGGCTTATAATCCCCGCCCTTCACCAGTAGATCCGGCAAAATATCAGCAATTAAGCGCTGCGGCGTGTCCTCTTCAAACGGCACCACCCAGTCCACGGCTTCCAGCGCACCTAATACGATCATGCGCTGATCCAGTGGGTTAACTGGGCGTTTTTCGCCTTTCAATCGTTTGGTCGAGGCATCACTGTTCACCGCCACAATCAGGCGATCACCCAGTTTGCGGGCATTAGCCAGATAGGAAACATGACCCGCATGGAGAATGTCAAAAATGCCGTTGGTCATCACCACTTTTTCGCCGCGCTGGCGAGCCTGCGCAACGGCTTTTTTCAGTTGTTGCTCATCCATCACGCCAAAGCCGGTTTCAGCACGGCCACGGATGGCATTTTCCAGTTCAATCGGGGAAACCGTTGAGGTGCCCAACTTGCCGACTACCACGCCAGCAGCGGCATTCGCGAGGAAGCATGACTCTTCGAGGGTGTTTCCCGCCGCCAGTGCAGCCGCCAACACACCAATCACGGTATCACCGGCACCGGTCACATCGAACACTTCCTGCGCCTGCGTTGGCAAATGTAATGGCGGTTTACCCGGTTGCAGCAAGGTCATCCCCTGCTCGGATCGCGTCACTAACAGAGCGGAAAGTTCAAAATCGGCCACCAGCTTCATACCACGGCTAACCAACTCTTCTTCGGTTTTACAATGGCCGACTACCGCTTCAAATTCGGATAAATTCGGTGTCAACAGAGTTGCACCGCGATAACGTTCGAAATCGCTGCCTTTAGGATCGATCAGCACCGGAACTTTCGCTTTACGGGCCAATTGGATCATCTGCTGTACACTGCTCAATGCACCTTTGGCGTAGTCGGACAGCACCAGCGCGCCAATCTGTGGCAGCGCCTGTTGAATGCGCTCAAAGATTGGTTGCGGATCAACGCCATCAAAACCCTCTTCGAAGTCCAGCCGGATCAGTTGCTGGTTACGGGAGAGCACCCGCAATTTGGTGATGGTTGGGTGAGTGGGCACCGAGACAAAATCGCAGCGCACCTGAACTTCATTCAGCTTGCTGGTCAGCGCGCGCGCGGCATCGTCGATACCGGTCAACCCCACTAAACGGGAGATTGCGCCAAGGGAGGCGATATTCATCGCGACGTTGGCAGCACCACCGGGGCGCTCTTCGATGGTGTCCACTTTGACGACGGGAACCGGTGCTTCTGGTGAAATCCGGCTGGTTGGCCCATACCAGTAGCGGTCTAACATGACATCACCAACGACTAGTACTCCAGCGCGGCGAAAATCAGGCAGCGTGACTTTCATACGTTTGCCCCCCAATGTGAGCTGTTATTATCCCCGAAAACACGCATCCTTCGCTCCAATCTCATATTGTGTTCATTATATAGCGCCGGATAATATCACAGGCGCCTTGCATACCATTAATAACTGGAATCTATGCATCCGCTGGCACTGATACCAGCCATTTATACCAACTGGCGGCCACCTGCGCCCTCTCAGCCATAAAGCTGTCGGCAGCGACTTTGCTGGATTGCTCCTGCAAGGCCAGATGGTGGATCTCATCGCGCATGGTGACGTAAGCACGGGTCAACGCGGCGGCCTCATCCGGCGGCATAATATCGTTATTGGCCATCAGCTCAAAAATACGCACATTATCTGACCAGCGAGTCAGACGCGGTTCACTGGCGGCATAGCGCAGCACCAGATATTGCGCGATAAACTCAATATCAGTGATCCCGCCCTCGTCCGCTTTGATATCAAAGATATCGCGCTGTTTGCTGCCCAAGTGATTGCGCATCTTCTCGCGCATTTCGCGTACTTCCTGCTGCAATTGTGGGCCGTCGCGATGGCGGCACAACACTTGCTGACGAATAGCATCAAACTGCTGATGGATGGCCGGATCGCCATAAACAATACGGGCACGGACCAGCGCCTGATGCTCCCACGTCCACGCCTCATTTTTCTGATAATCCGCGAAAGCCTCGACCGTACTGACCAACATGCCCGCTTCACCGGAGGGCCGCAGCCGGACATCGACCTCATACAAAATGCCTGAGGAGGTGCGGGTGCTAAATAGATGCATCACTCGCTGGGCCAAGCGCAGATAGAACTGGCGGCCATCAATGCTGCGATCGCCGTCGGTCATCACGTCCAGAGGGCAGTCGAGCAGGAACACCAAATCCAGATCCGAGCTGTAACCCAGCTCCCATCCGCCTAGTTTGCCATAGCCAATCACGGCGAAACCACGGCCTTCGCGCTGCTGTAAATGGCTCGGCTGACCATAACGAACCACCATCTGATTCCAGGCCTGCTGGATCACCGCATCAATGATGGCCTCTGCCAGATAGGTTAAGTGATCACTCACTTTCATCACCGGTAGTGCCTCAGTGATATCACCAGCAGCAATGCGTAATTGCTGCGCCTGCTTAAACTGACGCAATGCCTCCAACTGCTGCTCTTCGTCATCTTCCGGCACCCGCAGCAAATATTGGCGTAACTCATCGCGGTAAGCACCGGGTTCCAGCGGCTGATAGAAGGATTGCGGGTCGAGCAACTCATCCAAGAGCAGTGGGTAGCGGGCGAGCTGGCTGGCGACCATCGGCGAAGCTGAACAGAGGCGGATCACATGCTTGAGCGCCGCATGGTACTCCACCAGCAACTCCAGATAGGTGGTGCGGGTCACGATGCTCAGCAGCAGTTGAATCAGGCGGCTAAGCGCAATATTAGCATCTGGGCGCGGGCAAACTTCAGCGAACAGACGCGGCATCAATTGATCCAGCACCTCACGGCCACGGGGGCCAATAGTGCGCTTGTCCATGTCATGACGGAAATCATTAATGGTGATCAGCAACTGGCGACGTGCGGCTTCGTCTAAATGCGGCGTTAGTGGGGCTAAATCACACTCCTCCAGCGCATCCTGCCATAAACTTTTGTACAGCCCATGACAAGGATCTTCGCCAATATCGGGGGTATCGTCGCCAATTAGCTCATCAAACACGGCACGAACGGCTTGCATATGCTGCTCCAGCGCCACACTCATGTCCGCCCAATTCGCGTACCCCATCCCCCAAGCCAATCGGGCCTGATTGAGTGGATCTCCGGGTAAGGTCTGGGTTTGCTCATCAGCGATGGCTTGCAGCAGATTCTCTAAACGGCGCAAAAACAGATAGCTGCCACTGAGATCCGCCACTTGCGGCGCGGGCAATAAACCCAACTCTGACACCGCCTGCAAGGTGGGCAGCAAAGCTCGCTCTTGCAGTCGCGGTTCGCGGCCACCCCGAATCAGCTGAAACACCTGCGTGATGAACTCAATTTCACGAATCCCGCCCGCGCCCAGCTTGATATTATCTTTCAAGCCGCGTCGGCGCACTTCTCGGGCGATCATCCCCTTCATGTTACGCAGCGATTGAATTACGCTGAAATCAATATAGCGGCGGAAGACGAAAGGCCGCAGAGTCTGGCGCAGCTCCTTGCTGTAGGGGTCTTCAGCACCGCCCATCAGACGCGCCTTCACCATCGCATAACGTTCCCAATCACGGCCCTGCTCTTGGTAGTAATCTTCCAGTGCCGCAAAGCTCAGAACCAGCGGGCCACTGTCGCCAAACGGGCGCAGGCGCATATCCACCCGATAGACAAAGCCATCGATAGTTTGCTGATCGAGTGCTTTGATCAGCCGCTGGCCCAAGCGGGTAAAGAACTGGGCATTGTCCAACTGCCGCCGACCGCCTTGGGTCTGACCATTCTCTGGGTAAGCAAAAATAAGATCGATATCAGAGGAGAAATTCAGCTCACCGCCGCCCAGTTTGCCCATCCCCAGAATCAGCAGCGGCTGCGGAACACCGTCACCATTGCATGGTGTTCCGAACTCACGGCAACAGGCCTGATAGAGCCAGTCGCGGGCCGCAATAATCAGGGTTTCAGCCAGGCAACTGAGTTGCTGCAAGCTATCAATGGTCGCGCTGGTTTGCTGGGCCTGTGACCAGGCAATGCGCACCATAATCCGCCGACGAAACAGCCGCAAAGCCGCTAGCAGCGCGGCCTCGTCTTGCACTTCGGCCAGCGCCTGACTCAGCCATTGCGGATAACATTGCCACTCCTGCGGTTGTGGGGGATGCTGATGCAACTCCGCCAACCATTCAGGGTGAATCAGTAGCATATCACTGACAAAATCACTCAACGCCAATACGGCGATATCTTCATCACCTAAGCTCAGCGGCGTCGGCAACTCATGAAAGCGCTGCTGTACATTCTGCGCCTGAATCTGTAATTCCGGAGGGAGTGGCAACATATCGATTCCTTGCATACCCTTCGCCTTAGCGTCGTCAGATTATTGACTGTAACGCCAATGGCTTAGGGTATATGTTCGATTAACGGGCACCATTTAGCCAGAAGGCGGGCTGAGATAGCGCTTCCTTACGGGCGGTATCGCGCCAGTGGCCCTGACGTTCCATAATCGCCAGTTGCAATCCAAACCAGCCATCAATATAAGGGTGCCATTCACTCTGCGGATAGAAGCCAGAGAGCAGCTGGAGGGTCATAATCTGCCGATTCAGACGGGGGAGTTGAGCCAAATAGCCGTCGTCATCCATATTGTGCCCAAAAGCTTCTTTCAGATCGGCGGCACAGCGGCTTAGCATCACGTCGCAAAAGCGCTTAAATGAACCATCAAACTTCGCTAGTGCTTTGGCATCCATAAATGGCCGCCAGCCTGCGGTCACTAACCACGATGTAAGCGCTAACTTACATTTCAGGTAGTCGGCGCTATAGCAGAGCTGTTCCGCCTTTGCATTTTTCGGTTCTAACTGGGGTTCCAGCGCGATCAATAGCACCCGCAGTTCAGTACTGGCTTTACGCGGCACTAATCCGCCAAAAATCGCCAAGGTCTGGCGAACCATCGCCACAGCCTCAATGATCATCGCCTTGGCCGCTGCCTCACCACGCAACCACAACTCTTCATGGTATTGCCAGTGATCCAACGCCATCTCCAGCCCAGCCACCATCCCTTGCTCGACAGTCGATTTCGGCGCAGGCTGCAAGACCAACAGTGGCCGCAATTCACGAGGAGGATTGCCTTGCGCTAAGTGATAGCCACGCGCCGCTTTACTCAGATTGCCCTGACGTAAACCGCCGATTTGCGCCAATTCAGCGGCCAGTGCCAGTAAGTCAGCCTGATTGCCTTGTTTTAGTTCCAGCTCGATTTCGCTCAATGGCTCCGACAACTCGCCAGCGCTAATCGAACCTTGATCAAGAGCAAGCTCTATCTCGCTCTCACCGTAAGTGATTACCCACTTTTCACGAGTGAAATCCGTGCGAAACAGGGGGTGCAACTCAGCTTGTAGCGTCTCAACCGCCCAGCCTTCTGGCCAGATATCGGCGGGGAAACGCGCCAGATCGAGTTTGTCGTTATCAATATCGACATTGTATTCAGGTCGTTGATGTAAGCCGCCAACCACTTTGCCGCCGGTCTTCACCGTCATTTCATAGCGGCCATCATAACCCCGAATGCGTAGGCCAATATCATGCTGGCGCAGGCGATTATCTGCGGTTTCAAAGTAGATGTTGGTCAATGTTTGCGGCGCTGAATGCTGGCTTTTCCAGGTCGTGAGCCGCTCCGGCAACGCGGCGATGGCCGCAGGCGTAGCAATAAATTTTAATTCTATTTCAACGGTCATAATTTCATTCACACCGGTATGTTGCGAGATTACGGGCATTATGCCTTTTTCACGGTGATTTGCCTGTTTTGCACAAACTTCTCTGCTTTAAAACAAAAAACGCGCGCGCGGCAACCCCAAGTCAAAGCCTATTTTAACCTGTTTTCGCCGATCTGCCCTAAGGCTTCATAAGAGATATTTTCACTGCGGTAAAAATAGCCACTAAAGTGTCCCAAGCCGCGCTGGCTATGAGAGTAAGATAGTTCTCATTCCGGTTTATGCGTTGCGTCGGCAAACTGAACACACTACTATCGTTCCATAAATTCACTCATAAATGACTCTCTAATGCAGAAAATACGCCTAATTTGCCTCACGGTGCTCAGTCTCACTCTCTCTTGGGGCGCACACGCCGAAGAAAAACGTTACATCTCTGATGAGCTGGATACCTACGTTCATAGCGGCCCCGGTAATCAATACCGCATTGTTGGCACGCTAAAAGGTGGGGATGAAGTCACCCTGATAAGCGTTGATGAAGGCACAAATTATGGCCAAATTCGCGACAGCAAGGGTAAAACCATCTGGATACCGCTGAATCAGTTGAGTGAAACCCCCAGCCTACGCATTCGGGTGCCAGACCTTGAACAGCAGGTCAAAACACTGACTGATAAACTGGCTAATATTGATAATAGCTGGAATCAGCGCACCGCAGAAATGCAGCAGAAAGTGGCTGCCAGCGATAGTGTTATCTCCGAACTGCAAAAAGAGAATGAATCGCTGAAAAACCAGTTAGTGGTCGCTCAGAAGAAGGTCAGCGCAGTGAATCTGCAATTGGATGATAAGCAGCGCACCATTATCCTACAGTGGTTTATGTACGGCGGCGGTGTTGCAGGGATTGGCCTACTGTTGGGTTTGGTGCTGCCACATTTGATCCCCAGCCGTAAAAAGAACAATCGCTGGATGAACTAATAGTCATCAGTTGAGTGAGAGCAGCTAACAACGCTGCAACGTCAAGAACGAAGGATAAAAATGAAGGTCTATCTGGTCGGCGGTGCCGTACGCGACAACTTACTAAACCTACCTGTGACCGAGCAGGATTGGGTGGTCGTAGGCGCGACCCCAGAACAGCTGCTGGCACAGGGCTACCAACAGGTCGGCAAAGATTTTCCGGTTTTTCTTCATCCGGTTAGCCATGAAGAGTATGCGCTAGCCCGCACCGAACGTAAATCAGGTCAGGGGTATACAGGCTTTACCTGCTACGCCGCCCCTGATGTCACGCTGGAAGAAGATTTACTGCGTCGTGATCTCACCATTAATGCTATCGCCCGCAGTGATGACGGTGAGTTAATCGATCCCTACCACGGCAGACAAGATTTAAAAAACAAAGTGTTACGCCACGTCTCCGAGGCATTTGGCGAAGATCCCCTGCGTGTTCTGCGTGTTGCCCGTTTCGCCGCCCGTTTTGCTCACTTGGGCTTCAGTGTCGCTCCCGAAACTCAATCTTTGATGGCAGCAATGGCACGTAGTGGCGAGCTATCCGCTCTAACGCCAGAACGGGTCTGGAAAGAGACCGAGAAAGCCCTGAAAACACAAAGCCCACAGGTCTATTTTCAGGTACTGCGCGATTGTGATGCATTGGCGGTGCTGTTCCCAGAAATTGACCGCCTTTTTGGTGTTCCCGCACCGGAAAAATGGCACCCGGAAATTGATACCGGCATTCATACCCTAATGACGCTAACTATCGCCGCTCGACTCAGCCCAGAGGTTGATATTCGCTTCGCGGCTCTTTGCCATGATTTGGGCAAAGGGCTGACGCCAAAACAGTTTTGGCCTCATCATCACGGCCACGGCCCCGCTGGCGTCAAGTTGGTTGAGCAGTTGTGTCAGCGTTTACGTGTGCCTAATCCGGTGCGTGATTTGGCGAAACTGGTGGCGGAATACCATGATCTCATCCATACGGTGAATAAGCTCCGACCTGAGACTTTACTCAAATTATTTGATGCGATTGATGTCTGGCGCAAGCCAGAGCGCCTTGAGCAGATGATTATGACCAGCGAGGCCGATGCCCGTGGTCGTACTGGATTTGAAGAAAATCCTTATCCACAAGGCGATTATCTGCGAACCGCATTCCAGATTGCTAATGGCGTCTCGGTGCAAGAGGTGGTCGCCAGCGGGTTACAAGGTCTGGCGATTCGTGACGAGCTAAAACGCCGTCGTCAACAGGCACTGGCGCAATGGAAGCAAGCTCAAGAAGCCGCGTCAGAATAAACTCCTGCCCCTAATCAAACAAAAAGCCCTGATTAATCAGGGCTTTTTTATGCTTCAATTTCACTGCGCAATTACATAAATACCCAATACACCGCTGCGGCTACCACGAAACGATAGATGGCAAAAGGCACAAAAGAGATACGTTTAATCAGTGACAAGAAGGTTTTGATGGCAATCAGTGCGACGATAAATGCCGTGGTGAATCCGACGGCAAACATCGGTAAATCACCCAGTGTCAGGAAGTGCAGACTCTTATACAAATCCAGCCCACTGGCCCCCATCATCATCGGCACCGCCAAAATAAAGGAGAATTCAGAGGCGGCATAGCGATTAACGCCGACCAGCATCCCGCCAGAAATGGTGGCACCCGAGCGGGAGAACCCCGGCCATAATGCAAGGCACTGGAAGCAACCGATGGCAAAAGCCTGGCGATAGGTAATGTCATCCAGCCCGACGGCTTTCGGATTTTTAGGTTTGAACCATTCTGCGGCCAGTAGCAGTAAGCCACCCGCCACCAAGGCATACATCACACTGTGCGGGTTAAATAGTGATTTGATGGCGTTGTGAAAGACCAATCCCAATCCCACAGCGGGCAGCATCGCCAGTAAAATATGGCCTAATGTCAGATGGCCGCTGGTTTTCCCCTCATGGGGTGTCGCGCCAAAATGGATACCAATCAGGCCAAACAACCGCCGCCAGAACACCACGACCACGGCCAGAATCGACCCTAGCTGAATAATGACTTCAAAGGTCTTGGCTTTGTCACCGGTAAAGCCCAGTAACTCGCCGACAATAATCATATGCCCAGTAGATGAAACCGGCAGAAACTCGGTTAATCCTTCGACTACACCCAAAACAAAAGCCACAAACAGCGAATACATATCCGTCATCAACGATACCCAATGCCATATGATAGAAACCAAAAAAACGGCAATATTGAAAACCATAGGGTCAACAAAACAATATGGTTTTCAAGATAGTGCCGTTCAAATTCGATAGTTATAAAATTATCACGCCATGCAATCAGACCATATTATCGACGCAGGGTTGCACTTTTATGTCATCCCAGCAAAAAATAGTCCATCAAACTTTCGCTCAGTCAGGGCGTTGACCGCGTTCGATCACCACGCTGACATTTCTGGCTTGGGCCACTGCGCCCGGTTTGCTGACCTTAATCCGCACCCAAGGTGAATTAAAACGCTGTAACAGCAGCTCGGCAATCTCTTCTGCCACTCGTTCAACCAAGGCAAAACGCTGTGATTCCACATGTTTTATGACGCTATCACTGATGTCCGCATAACTTAGGCAATCATTCACATCATCACTGGCGGCAGCTTTGCGATTATCCCAGCCCATTTCGATATCGAACACCAGCTTTTGCTGAATGGTCTGCTCCCAGTCATAAACACCGATGGTGGTTATGACACTGAGTTCTTCAATAAATACGATGTCCATCACGTCATTCTCTGTTTTTATGCTCGCCGGATACCACTTCCAGCCGAATATGCGTATTATCCACTGATGTGGGGATTAAAACGATCATTATTCAACAGGGCGGTGTTATGAGTGCTATCGCGCTTGGCATGATTATCTTCGCGTATTTGTGTGGCTCTATTTCCAGTGCGATCTTGGTATGCCGGGTTGCCAAGCTGCCAGATCCGCGTGTGCATGGTTCCGGTAATCCCGGAGCGACCAACGTTCTGCGCATTGGGGGCCGCACTGCCGCCGCAACTGTTCTGATTTTTGATGTGCTCAAAGGCATGTTGCCGGTTTGGATAGCGTACCTGCTGCATGTTTCGCCACTCTATCTTGGCCTGACCGCCATTGCCGCCTGTCTCGGCCACATTTATCCGGTATTTTTCCACTTTAAAGGTGGCAAAGGTGTCGCCACTGCATTCGGTGCCATTGCACCCATTGGCTGGGATCTCACTGGCCTGATGACTGGAACTTGGCTGCTGACGGTATTACTGAGCGGTTATTCATCTTTAGGGGCCATTATCAGCGCCCTGATCGCCCCCTTCTACGTCTGGTGGTTTAAGCCGCAATTTACCTTCCCAGTCGCCATGCTCTCCTGCCTGATCCTGATGCGCCACCACGATAACATTCAACGTTTATGGCGTGGAAAAGAGAGCAAAATCTGGGACAAACTCAGAAAGAAAAAACAGAAAACCACCGCCGAAGAAGCCGCAGAGTTGGAAGAGAAAGAGGATTAGTTTTCCTCAAAAACGAGAATGACTGAGCGGGAGCGAGGCAAGGCGCAAGGAATTGAGAGAGCGGAGCATACATCAGTATGTAAGCATCACGAGATGACGCGGCAACACAGCCGCAGCCCCACTCAGACTTTCTGATCAGACTTTCGGCAACTCAGCCAACGGCCAACGCGGCCTCACCGAAACACTCAACTCACTGTTTACGCCACTTTTCAGCCGGATCAAACCAGCGTAGGCGATCATCGCACCATTATCGGTACAAAACTCAGGTCTGGCATAAAATACCTCGCCGCCCCGCTTTTGCATCATTTCAGCCAATTTTAAACGTAAAGTGCGGTTAGCACTGACACCACCAGCAATCACCAAGCGCTTGAAGCCGGTCTGATCCAGCGCGCGTTTGGATTTAATCGCCAACGTATCGACCACGGCATCTTCAAATGCGCGGGCAATATCAGCACGAGTTTGATCATCAGTGCCGTTGGTGCGAATCGTGTTTGCGGCAAACGTTTTCAGACCAGAAAAACTGAAATCCAGCCCAGGCCGGTCAGTCATTGGGCGCGGGAAAGTAAATCGCCCCGCAGTGCCCTGTTGTGCCATACGCGACAGCATTGGCCCGCCGGGATAATCCAGCCCTAATAATTTAGCTGTTTTATCAAAAGCTTCACCCGCCGCATCGTCAACAGATTCGCCCAGCAACAGATATTCACCGATACCAGTTACGCTAATCAATTGGGTGTGACCACCGGAAACCAGCAACGCGACAAAAGGAAATTCGGGGGCATTATCTTCCAGCATAGGTGCCAATAGATGGCCCTCCATATGATGGACCGGCACCGCAGGTACACCCCATGCAAATGCCAATGCGCGGCCAACTGTGGCCCCAACCAACAGTGCGCCAACCAAACCCGGACCCGCGGTATAGGCCACGCCATCGATATCCTTGGCGCTCAAATTAGCTTCTTTCAATGCCGCCTGAATCAGCGGCACAGTTTTGCGCACATGATCACGGGAAGCCAGCTCAGGGACGACGCCGCCATAATCAGCATGCAATTTAACCTGACTGTACAGTTGGTTAGCTAACAGACCGGTTTCATCGTCATACACTGCAATTCCGGTTTCATCGCAGGATGTTTCTATACCCAAAACTCGCATTACATTTCCCATCATTCACGTGCGGCCGACAGTTTAGCATAACAGTGACGTCCGTCATGATTTCTGATGCCAAATTGCGGGGAAAATGTGCCATTTGGGGCCGTCAGAGGTACGAATGTTGTTGATAGTCGTCACATTTGAAAAGAGTGTTGATAAATTCGATCAATACCCCTGTTTAGTATATAATCATTGGCCGTCGTACTCTTAGGCACCAACTTTCTTGTAAAGAATGGGTCGACATCACAGGGGCGTGCCTGTTTCAATTTGCTGTGGTGCTTTACAAAGCAGCATCCATTGAAGTAAAATTCCGCACCATTTTGAGAAGGCTGGCGATTGGCCAGCAGCAAACCGATTTCTATTGAGGTGAGAGGCACATGCCGGTAATTAAAGTACGTGAAAACGAGCCGTTCGACGTAGCTCTTCGTCGTTTCAAACGCTCTTGCGAGAAAGCAGGTGTTTTAGCTGAAGTTCGTCGTCGTGAGTTCTATGAAAAACCGACTACCGAACGTAAACGCGCTAAAGCTTCTGCTGTGAAACGTCACGCGAAGAAATTAGCTCGCGAAAACGCACGCCGCACTCGTCTGTATTAATTCTTCGGGGGTAACCCCACCGCGTAGTTTTTTATGTTCTAAGAACGCGCAGATCGAGTAGTTGCATACGAAGGCCGTGCTTTCCGAAAGGAATGCGCGGCTTGTTCTCGTTTATGGACTGACGACTAGGGGCTTATGGCTGGACGAATTCCACGCGTATTTATCAATGACTTGCTCGCTCGCACCGACATCGTCGATCTTATCGATGCTCGGGTAAAGCTGAAGAAGCAAGGCAAAAATTACCATGCGTGCTGTCCGTTCCATCATGAGAAAACACCCTCATTCACCGTTAACGGCGAAAAACAGTTTTATCACTGTTTCGGCTGTGGTGCACATGGTAATGCTGTTGATTTCTTGATGAATTATGATCGACTCGAATTTGTCGAAAGTATCGAGGAATTAGCCACCATGCACGGGCTGGAAGTGCCTTACGAGGCAGGAACCGGCACTACCCAGATCGAACGCCACCAACGACAAAGTCTATATCAACTGATGGAAAGCCTGAGCGCATTCTATCAACAGTCACTCAAAGGCCAGAATGCCAACCCGGCACGCGAATATCTTAAACGTCGCGGTTTGAGTGAAGAAATCATCCAACATTTTGCTATCGGTTTTGCTCCCCCCGGTTGGGACAATGCCTTAAAACGTTTTGGCCGCGATGGCGAGAGCCGTACCGCGCTGAACGATGCCGGAATGCTGGTGACAAACGATACAGGGCGGACTTACGATCGTTTTCGTGAGCGCGTCATGTTCCCTATCCGTGATAAACGCGGCCGGGTTATCGCTTTTGGTGGGCGAATTCTGGGCGACGGAGTGCCGAAATACCTCAACTCCCCAGAAACAGAAATTTTTCATAAGGGCCGCCAGTTATACGGCTTGTATGAAGCGCAAGTGAATCCCCCCAATCCAACACGTTTACTCGTGGTGGAAGGCTATATGGACGTGGTGGCATTAGCGCAATTTGGCATCGATTATGCTGTTGCCTCGCTGGGAACAGCGACGACGGCGGAACATATTCAATTATTATTCCGTGCGACCGATAACGTAATTTGTTGTTATGACGGCGATCGGGCGGGTAGAGATGCTGCTTGGCGAGCATTAGAAACGGCACTGCCCTATCTAAATGACGGACGTCAGCTACGCTTTATGTTTTTGCCCGATGGCGAAGACCCAGACACACTGGTACGTAAGGAAGGGAAAGACGCATTTGAACAGCGGATGGAGGAGGCGCAGCCACTCTCAACCTTCTTGTTCGAAACGTTGATGCCACAAGTTGATTTGAGCAGCCCCGATGGGCGCGCCAAGTTAAGCACACTGGCACTCCCTTTAATCAGCCAAGTGCCTGGTGAAACCTTACGCCTTTATCTGCGTCAACAATTAGGCAATAAGTTAGGTCTGCTTGATGACAGCCAGCTTGATAAGCTGATGCCAAAACAGGCTGAAAATACGAATACCTACCAGCCGCCACAGCTAAAACGCACAACCATGCGTATACTTATAGGGCTACTGGTACAAAATCCGCAACTGGCTACACTTATCCCCTCACTACAGGGAGTTGAACAAGCTAAGTTAGCCGGTTTACCGTTATTTATTGAGTTGGTTGAGACTTGTCTGGCCCAGCCGGGACTGACAACCGGGCAGTTATTGGAACTGTACCGTGATAATAAATTCAGCCAACAGCTTGAAACTCTCGCAACATGGAACCACATGATTGTTGAGGATATGGTCGAACCGACTTTTGTCGATACGCTAGCAAGCCTGTATGACTCCATTTTGGAGCAACGTCAGGAAACACTGATAGCACGTGACCGAACACATGGATTAAACGCCGAAGAACGTAAAGAGCTTTGGTCTTTGAATCTGGCTTTAGCCAGAAAAAAATGAATCACCCAACGGCTTAATTGCCGATAAATGTGGGGGCGACTCCCCACAATATGCCGCCATAGCGGGCAGCGGCGACAAAAAAAGGCCCCAAATGCTATTGTTGGCGGTTTCGCCGACCGACACCAACCCAAATACTCTGAAGTGTGGATACCGTCTTATGGAGCAAAACCCGCAGTCACAGCTGAAGCTACTTGTCACCCGTGGTAAGGAGCAAGGCTATCTGACCTATGCTGAGGTCAATGACCATCTGCCGGAAGATATCGTCGATTCCGATCAGATCGAAGACATCATCCAGATGATTAATGACATGGGCATACAGGTACTTGAAGAAGCCCCTGATGCCGATGATTTAATGCTGGCCGAGAACACCACTGATACCGACGATGACGCAGCGGAAGCTGCTGCACAGGTGTTGTCCAGTGTTGAATCTGAAATCGGGCGTACAACCGACCCGGTGCGTATGTACATGCGCGAAATGGGTACCGTTGAGCTATTGACGCGTGAAGGCGAGATTGATATCGCCAAGCGTATCGAAGAGGGTATCAATCAGGTTCAGTGCTCTGTAGCTGAATACCCTGAAGCTATTACTTATCTGTTGGAACAATATGATCGCGTCGAAGCGGGTGAAGCTCGTTTATCCGACCTGATCAACGGCTTTGTCGATCCCAATGCCGAAGAAGATATTGCGCCGACGGCAACTCACGTAGGCTCTGAATTATCCACTGAAGAGATGGATGACGACGACAAAGAAGAAGAAGACGAAGAAGAAGAGGAAGACGACAACAGCATCGACCCAGAGCTGGCGCGTCAGAAATTCAGCGAATTGCGTGAGCAGTATGAAAATACACGCATGGCCATCAAGAAAAATGGCCGTAGCCACGCTACTGCTGCTGCCGAGATTCTGAATCTTTCTGAAGTGTTCAAACAGTTCCGTCTGGTTCCGAAGCAGTTCGACTATCTGGTCAATAACATGCGCGCCATGATGGATCGCGTTCGTACTCAAGAACGTATCATCATGAAGCTGTGTGTTGAACAGTGCAAAATGCCGAAGAAAAACTTCGTTACCCTGTTTGCCAGCAATGAAACCAGTGATACTTGGTTTGCAGCAGCAGTGGCTATGGGTAAACCATGGTCGGAAAAACTGAAAGATGTCTCGGACGATGTTCAACGTAGCTTGCAGAAATTACGCCAGATCGAAGAAGAAACGGGTCTGACGATTGAGCAAGTGAAAGACATCAACCGCCGTATGTCTATCGGTGAAGCGAAAGCGCGTCGTGCTAAGAAAGAGATGGTTGAGGCTAACCTGCGTCTGGTTATCTCTATTGCGAAAAAATACACCAACCGTGGTCTGCAATTCCTGGATTTGATTCAGGAAGGTAACATCGGTTTGATGAAAGCAGTAGACAAGTTCGAATACCGTCGTGGTTATAAGTTCTCAACTTATGCAACTTGGTGGATTCGTCAGGCAATCACTCGCTCTATCGCGGATCAGGCACGTACCATCCGTATTCCGGTACATATGATTGAGACGATTAACAAACTCAATCGTATCTCGCGTCAGATGCTGCAAGAGATGGGCCGCGAGCCAACGCCAGAAGAGTTGGCTGAACGCATGCTGATGCCGGAAGACAAGATCCGCAAAGTGCTGAAGATTGCTAAAGAGCCAATCTCAATGGAAACGCCAATCGGTGATGATGAAGATTCACATCTGGGCGATTTCATCGAAGATACCACTCTGGAGCTACCGCTGGACTCTGCAACCTCTGAGAGCCTGCGTTCTGCCACTCACGACGTGTTGGCTGGCCTGACCGCACGTGAAGCGAAAGTTCTGCGTATGCGTTTCGGTATCGATATGAACACTGACCACACTTTGGAAGAAGTGGGTAAGCAGTTCGACGTTACCCGTGAACGTATTCGTCAGATCGAAGCGAAGGCATTGCGTAAATTGCGCCACCCAAGCCGTTCTGAAGTACTGCGCAGCTTCCTCGACGATTAATCGTCGGTTGCGTTAACCAGCAGACAAAACCCCCGGCATACCGGGGGTTTTCTTTTTGGCTTAAACTCTGATTCCGATACCAATATTGGCTTACTATTTTCCACTATATACTTAAAAACACTTAAATTTGCGCAGAAAACACCCATCTGATTTATCAGCTCTAGACCGCAGGATAAAAACTACCGTATAATCAGCGTCCAAGTTTGGCCCCTTAGCTCAGTTGGTTAGAGCACGCGACTCATAATCGCTTGGTCACTGGTTCAAGTCCAGTAGGGGCCACCAAATTTTAGCTGTTAAATCAGTACATTAAGCCACTTTTAACGAAGTGGCTTTTTTGTATCTGGCATTTAAGTGACGATGAAATGGCGATGCACCCAGCACAAATAAAAAACGCCCAATGAGGTACATCAGGCGTTTTGAGGGTTGATAAGTGTCAACATATAGCGGGATAAGTCACTCGATATGGCTAATAGCAAAATCACAGTGAAGATTTTGCTATTAAGAAATTAAGCGGCCTACGAGCCTTTGGGGCGTTTCCTCCGCAAGATAAACAGTTATGGCTGTTTATCTAATAAGAAACGAATCACAGATGCATACTCTTTGGCATATCCTTCAATACTTTTATCCGCTATGCCGGAATTTTCGATCTTGTACTTTCCTGAGACATAAAATGAAGGCGTTCCTCGAATATCCATCTCTTTTACAGTCTCATTCTGTTTAGCGACTAAAGCTTTTACCGACGGGCTTTGACGTATATTGTCATAGACGGATTCATTGACTCCAGCCTCAGCAAACAATTTCTTAATATCATCAATTCCATTAATGGCGTTTTCTCTTTGAAGCCTTTCAAACAATCTTGTCTCTATTTTATCTTCAATGCCGAGAACCATAGCGACGGACCATGCCTCTGTTAACTCGTTGCCCAATTTACCCATCAGGCTGACATGGTATTTGACGAGTTTTGTTCCTACAGGCAGCCCTTCACTCACGCTCTTGCTAACGTTATAGGTACTTGTAAACATATAACAGGGGCCGCAATAAAATGAAAAAAACTCGACAACTGCGGGGGCTGATGCCACAGGTTTCTCAAGAGAGGTATAACTGACACCTTCTTTATAATCAGCCGCATAGGAGGCAGGGAGTGAGAGCATAAGTAGCAATGCTATAAAACCTAGATGAATTCTCTTTGACATAATCTTTTCCGAAATTATATTAAGCTAGTCTCTGCCAGTATGTATTGAGGGAATATTAAATAAATCTAAAATCTCAAAATAGGATATTATGATATTTATTCTCATTAATATTACCAAACACAACTGGCAGCCTTTTAGATATTATTTGTAACAATTATAAATATGTTTTGAACCAGTCTGCCTGGATATTAACTGCATGGTCAAAATGCTCACCGCTGTACATATCATAATGCTGAGCGCCCTCGACCACATGAAGATGCTTTTTATCTGATTTGACTGCACCATATAACTCCAGCCCTTGTTCGGGTGGATTGACGGTATCATTCCCTGCCACAACAATCAGGCTCGGACAAGTGACACGCATGGCGTTCTCTTTGGGCTTATATTGCAGGGTCTCTTTTACCGTCAGGAAAGGAATCTTAATATTCATTGTCGGGTGACGATTTTTATTCTCTTCGAAGAATGCTTTTGACTCCTCATCAGCCAGCACACGGGTTATTCCAACAAACATCTCCTTCCCTGTAATGCTCTTTTTTTCTGCCATTTTGTTTAATGTGGCAATGAACCCTGTCTTCTCGTCCTCGGACATTTTTCCCGT
The DNA here is from genome assembly GCF_013282725.1 of Yersinia mollaretii ATCC 43969. Lineage (NCBI taxonomy): Bacteria > Pseudomonadati > Pseudomonadota > Gammaproteobacteria > Enterobacterales > Yersiniaceae > Yersinia > Yersinia mollaretii. The sequence goes on from NZ_CP054043.1 coordinate 466,102, forward strand.
CACGATCTTCTCGCCATCAGCAAAAGCCAACTGACTCACGATACATTTGATATCACTATTTTCTGCCGCAGCCCCAAAGACATGGCAGCCGCCAAAGGATGTTCCCCACAAACCGATACGGTTTTCATCAATACCCGATTTATCTTTAATCCATTCAACAACGGAAAGGATATCTTCGATTTGCATTGCAGGGACAAGACGACCACGCTCTCCTGTACTTGCTCCAAAACCTCTGTAATCGAATGTAACGGTGCAGAACCCTGAGTGCGTGAAAAATTCAGCGAATGGCGGGAGTAAAATTTCCTGTATACCGCAAAAACCGTGGCACAAAATAATGACCGGGAGATTTCCTGCAGATAGGGGTTTTCTTAGTGTAAGAGCGATACCATTAGGTAACTGATATGTTGTTGTTTCCATATAGTAAATCATTCCTTATTTCAGATAAATAAAAGAGCCTATGCGGATATGTAACAGCAACTTGATGAGGGTCAGAAAATAGGTATCCGCATAGAGATCCACTGTTAATCACTCAGAATTGCGATCTTATAGGTAGGGCTATCTTTCATTACCAGAAGCCATGCCAAATAAATGTTGGCTCTGGCTTATCACTTCCACAATCTAATATGTTTCAGAACTCGGGCTATTCGCTATCAGTGTCATTTCCAGCCGACAAAACCCATTTTTCATAATAAAAGAAGAGAGGCAGAAATAGCAATCACCAACGATCAGATAAAAACATATTGATACATATTTTTCAGATACAGATAGAGTGATAACGCTTACCTTCAACAAACGAAAAATTCTAAAAATCCCCCCTTCTGTTTAATAAGGGTTTATTTCACGCAGGGAAACTCAATAGATAGAATGCGATATTTTGGCAAAACTATTTTTAAATAACAGTCAGGCAAGAAGAGTCATTATTCTCGTGACATGATCGAAAATCTCTTCCATCATGTTTTCAAAAAATGGCGATAATGTGTACATCATCATCGATAAGGCAGCCATCCCAGTACCGAGTGTCAAAGGAAAACCCACCACAAAGATCGAGAGCTGGGGCGTGAGACGGTTGAGAAGCCCCAACGTCAAATTAAGGCATAGCAGTAAAGTAATAATAGGCAAACCCAACATCAGCCCAAATCTGAAAATTAATCCTGCCGCGTGGGGTAAATAGATAAAGCCTTCTGAATTGAATTCATCACTGTTTATAGGCAAGGCGATAAAACTGTCTGCTAGGATGCTGAGCATCCATAAGTGGCCGTTAAGGGTCAAAAAGAGTAGTGTCACCAGAAGATTAAGTATTCTGGCAACCACTGGCATATTCCCCCCAGCAGCAGGATCATAAAAGGTTGCAAAGGAGAGCCCCATTTGCAATCCAATAATCTCCCCGGCATTGCGTACAGCCACAAATATAAGCTGGATAGTTAACCCCATTGCCGCACCAATAATGAATTGCTTGGCCCCTACCCATAATCCGGTAATAGAAAAAATCTCAATATGATTATTGGGAAGATGCTGGCCAACCAACAAAGCGATAATAGCGGCCAAACCGACTTTGGTTTTTCTGCCAATACCTTTTTCATTAAAAATAGGGGCAGTACTGAAGAGTGCTAATATTCTCAGCATTGGCCAGAAGAATTGGTTAATAATGGGATACAGGCTAGCGATTGATAGGGTGAGCATAGCTATCCAATGACATACGGTAAATTGCTATAAAGCGTGCGCGTATAGTCAAGGAAAACACTCAGCATCCATGGCCCCAAGGCGACACCTACGGCAATAATCGTCAGTATTTTAGGTATAAACGATAGTGTCATTTCATTTATTTGGGTTGATGCCTGCAAAATACTGACAATAAGGCCAGTAAACAAAGCGGCAAATAATAGTGGTGCCGCCATCATCAGCCCGACTTTAATTGCCTGAAGCCCCATCGCCATTACACTTTCGGGTGTCATCTCTTATCCTATTTAGCTAAAGAAGCTTTGTGCTAACGAGCCCATTAACAGTTGCCAGCCGTCAACCAGAACAAACAGCATTAATTTAAAGGGCAATGATATTGTGGCCGGTGGAACCATCATCATACCCAGCGCCATTAATACACTGGCGACCACTAGATCAATAATCAGAAAAGGAATAAACACGGTGAATCCAATCTGGAATCCGGTTTTCAGTTCACTGGTCACAAAAGCGGGAAGCAGAATTCGCAACGGCACATCATCCTGACTTTGAAAATTCTCCTCTTTCGCCATTCGCGTATAGAGAGCCAAGTCAGTTTCCCGTGTCTGCTCTAGCATGAAAGTCCGCAGCGGCTGCACACCTCTTTCCAGTGCTGTCTCCATGGAGATTTTGTCTTCAGAGAGCGGTTGCCAAGCCTCTTTATATATCTGATTAAAAACAGGTGACATGACATAGAAGGTCAAAAACAGGGCCAATCCAAGTAACACTTGATTCGGTGGTGTAGAGGGTGTCCCAAGTGCATTACGTAATAAGCCCAACACAATGATAATGCGGGTAAAACCCGTCATCATCAGCAGTATGGCGGGTAAAAACGTTAAAGACGTTAGGAGGACCAGCGTTTGCACCGGCAACGACCAATTCTCACCATCTGCGGAACGTGCCATCATCACATCACTGTTCGCCGCCCAGACACTATGGACGGGCAGCAAAAATCCAATCATCAGCAGAGTGAGTAGACCCAAGCACATCCAGACACTCGTACCTTGTCGTGGGACTGTATTCATGTTCCAGACCCCGCTTTGCCTTTTTTTAACATGCCTATCAAGGTCGATTGAAAATCACCGGATGGTGGCGAATCAGCAGTAATATGCTGATCTTCTGACTTTTCAAATGTCGCCAGACAACTGATTTGGGTCGCCGTGATACCGAGTAATAATCTTTTATCACCCATATCCATCACAATAACGCGCTCACGCTGCCCCAGTGAATGGCTGCAAACCACAGAGAGAATCTGATTTCCCTTTGGGAAACGCTGGGCAAGCCCGGTGCGGCGAGCAACCCATGCAATGGCGGCAATAATCAGTAATATCAACGCCAGTGAGCTACCAATATTGACTAATAATGAGCCGGGTGTTGTGGCATCAATCATCGAAGATGATGCCTGGATTTGTGTTTGGTTACCCATCATCGACTCAAGCGGTACATTCTTTCTGAAGGCGTAATAATATCTGTAATACGGATACCGAATTTATCAGAAACGACGACAACTTCACCTTGGGCGATTAAGTAGCCATTGATGAGAATATCCAAAGGTTCACCGGCCAGTCCTTCCAGAGAAACAACAGATCCCTGACTCAGGCGCAGCAACTCTTTAATTGTCATTTTAGTGCGGCCTAATTCAACCGTCATCTTGACGGGAATATCCAGAATCAAATCGAGATCTTCAGAAAAATTAGGGACCAGATTCTCTTTGGCTGGCATATTATCTGCTGTTTGTTGCTCGCTCATCGCTTCACCCCAAAGATTATCAATAGATTGCTTATCAGCACCAGACGTAGGTGTGGTGTCACTCATGGGGGAATTACTCCTTTTTTAAAGATAATAGTGCGGGATTCATCATTTTCTCGACTTTGAGAGCATATTGCTTATTAACACAACCGTACTTACCAGAAAATACGGGAACCCCATCAACACAAGCTTCAATACTCTCTTGTTTATCAATAGGAATTACATCACCTTCTTTCATCTTCATCACTTGTGAAAGGCGAGTCGGTATATCAGCAAAACTTGCCACTAACTCAAGTTCAGTTTCTCTGACCTGTGAGGCGAGTGTGTTGCGCCACTGTTTTTCTTCTTGGCGCGAATTTTCCATTGGCGGGCTGGTTAATAGCTCACGTAAGGGTTCAATAATGCTGAAGGGAATACAAATATCAAACTCACCTCGGTGTGGGCCTATTTCTACATAAAATGGCGTAGTCACCACAATATCATTCGGTGATGAGGTGATATTAGTGAACTTGACCTGTATTTCTGCACGCACATATTCAGTATGCAGTTTAAAGATCGAGCTCCATGCGAAATCATAAGCTTCAAGTGCCATCGTTAACATGCGTTTAATCACGCGCTGTTCCGTTGGCGTAAACTCTCGCCCATCTGCTTTAGTGGGGAATCGCCCATCGCCACCAAACAAATTATCTACCGCCATGAAAACCAGATTAGGCGAGAAGACAAAAAGTGCCGTGCCGCGCAGTGGGTTCATATGGACCAAATTAAGATTGGTGGGGACCGGAAGATTACGCGCAAACTCATGATACGGCTGTATTTTAATATTTCCGGCGGTGATATCCGGACTACGGCGCAAAAGATTAAACAACCCCATTCGGAACTGACGGGCAAAACGTTCGTTAATAATCTCAAGAGAATGTAAGCGCTCACGGACAACACGGCGTTGAGTATTAGGATCGTAAGGTTTAATACCTACATCTAATGCCGGGTTATTTGCTAGATCTTCACTTTCAGTATTACTACCGCCATTGAGAAGGCTGTCTATTTCGGCCTGAGACAATATGCTATCAGACATTAGGAATTACCGTAATATGAATGCATTAAATAATACATCTGTAATCATCACACTCTGATTCGGTGCAAGTGGTTTACTGACAACGCTTTTAATTTTTTCAATTAATTGGTTTTTCCCATCATCCACCGATAAATCTTCAGCAGTTTGATGCGCTAAAATCATCAGTAATCGACTGCGAATTTCCGGCAAAAACTTCTCTACCAATAATTTTGAATCTTCATCTTTAACGCGTAAAGTCAATCCAATATACAACACGCGATCAGATTCAGTAGACGTCGGTTTAAGGCTAACGGTAAAGGTATCCATGGGGATATATAATGGCGTCTCTGGGATCTTTACCGAAGCTGTTTTCTTACCTTCGTCTGGTGCATTGGCTTTCATGTTTTTTATTTCATAAAAAGTATAACCAGCCAAGGCACATGCTGCGATTGAAATTAACATCAGTAATAAAACTAACCAGGGGAATTTTTTCCCACCCCCATTAGCTTTCTGATTCTTTTTTATCATTTTGTGAAAAACCCTATTATAAATACCCTGATTTCCGGCAATAGCAAACATGCGGATGAGCTGTACATTCTATTACAGCTAGGCTCTAGGGCAATTCACTGAAGAAATTGAATTATTGTCGCCAATTCATTTGATGATTAAATTTCTTAAACAAATGTATTTATTCCATTGGAATAACTCACATTTTTAGTTTTAATTTCGTCAATATCATCATGTATTAGCGTCTGGTCATCAGCTTCATCCTTAAAATGAGGCTGCTTTGATGATTGCTCTGATTGAGAAAATGCGCCCCAAGACGATGATGAATCCGCCCCGACACTACTTTGCCCCAAATTAATACCCGATTCCGCCAGCGAGGTGCGCAAATGCGGCATCGCCGCCTCAAGTGCAGCACGCACCTGATGATTTTCCGCCACAAAATGCAGTTGCGCCTGATCGCTGTTCAACCGTAGGTTAATTTGTAATGCGCCTAACTCTTCAGGATGTAGACGTAATTCCGCATTATGGATGCCATTTCGCGAAAAATAGGAGAGTTGCTGGCTGAGCGCTTGTTGCCATGCCGGACTCCCCAGAGGCTGATTCAATACCGCCGGAGAGGGGGTCGCTGCGGGCAGTTGAGAAACTGACGTATCATGGACCGCAGAGAAGTTCGGGCGGAAGGCCGCGTCCGGCGTCAGCGATAAACGACTCTCTGGCGTTAATGGGAGCGGGGTATTGACCTCCAACTTTATCGGCGCTGCGGTATTTCCCTGCTGATTCGTTTCCACACTTTTAATCTGGGAAAGAAATGCATCATGCTGATCTGCTGTTGTTTTGTCCGTCACTGGCTGACCTTCCAGTGCCCCACGGAAATTTAGAGGCGCGTTTTTCGGCATCCCCGGATTCAGCCATGGCGCGGAGCGACTCTGCTGCTCCTTGCCCTGTGGCTCGGCAAGGTCAGCCTGTGTGATGGCGGCACCCTCAGCACTCTGCTCACCCGTGGTTTCAATCAGCGGCGAGGCCACTGGTGCTGGCGTCACCGCCAATGCGGGCATCGCCACACTGCCTTGCACGGCGTTAGCCACTAGCTGCTGTAAGTGCTGAAGCTGCGGATCAATAGAGGGTACAGGTTCAGTTGGCGGCTCTTGTGGCGGCAATACCGGAATAATATCGGTGAGTGTAATGTCGATCACGTCCCTGTTTTCAGTCTCATCCTCCGCTTTCCCCGGCTCGGGGGATGCCTGTTCAGGCTGAGGAGTATTGCCCTTTGAGGGCAGTTTCAACTCAGGCGAAGCGAGTTTTTTATCCAGTGTCGCAGAGAAATTCTCTGCATCTGCGGCGGGTTGCGGGTTATTTTTCGCGATGACGCCATTGATAGCAGGCATGGCCTTGACGATCATAAGGTTTTTCTTCCCATACAGGCACGCTGTGCAAATTCATCCATCATCTTCTGTTCCTGACGATTCTCTTTTAACATTTTCACGGCATCTGCCCTGCTTTTGAGGGTCTCGAACGCATTGAGACGCCGCTTATCTTGTTTCCATGCCAGCAATGTTTGGTCCACTGAATGCTGGCATTGAGCCACTTGCCCTGCTTGTTGTTTGACGACACTGCCCAGTGAATCAATAAAAGATTGGCGGTTTAGCAGGTCAGCAATAGGCATACCTTTCTCCACAACACTGCTGCGTAATTGCTGCTGATATTCCAATTCGAAACTTTCAAGTTGATCAAGTTGCAGCACGGCTTGGGTGTGTGCTTGCTGCATTTTCCCTAGCTGAACAGTGGTATCACTTAATGTTTTTTCTGCCAGATCGCGCAGGACATCCATTGGGCTAGTGATCGCCATAATTAATTACTCACCTTAGGTTCTAGGGGCATCAGAAAATATCTCAGCCAGTCTGTCACTGGCCTCTTCATAACCGCTGCTCTCGTGAATCGCCTGCTGTAAATAGGTCTCCATCTCAGGGTATAAACGGATGGCTTTATCCAACAGCGGATCACTGCCAGCAGCATAGGCTCCGACACTCACGAGGTCACGATTGCGCTGATAAGACGAAAGCAACTGTTTGAAGTTTTGGACTTTTCTGTAGTGTGCTTGATCAATCAATTCGGTCATTGCACGGCTAATCGAAGCTTCGATATCGATAGCAGGATAGTGGCCAGATTCAGCAAGGCGTCGCGACAACACGATATGCCCATCAAGGATGGCACGCGCGGAGTCGGCAATCGGGTCCTGTTGGTCATCACCTTCCGTCAGCACGGTATAAAATGCGGTGATAGATCCCCCCTCTTTCACGCCGTTCCCCGCCCGCTCTACCAATGCGGGCAATTTCGCAAATACCGACGGTGGATAACCTTTGGTTGCAGGGGGTTCGCCGATAGCCAAGGCAATTTCACGTTGCGCCATGGCATACCGCGTCAGGGAGTCCATGATGAGCAGCACATCCATGCCCCGCTCACGGAAGTCTTCTGCGATGCGGGTCGCATATACCGCCCCCTGCATACGCAATATCGGTGAAACATCCGCAGGTGCGGCAATGACGACCGAGCGGCTAAGCCCCTCTTCACCAAGGATATTCTCGATAAAATCTTTCACTTCTCGGCCACGCTCGCCAATCAGCCCGACCACAATGACATCGGCTTTGGTGTAACGCGCCATCATGCCAAGCAGCACACTTTTACCGACACCTGAACCGGCAAACAGGCCCATGCGCTGCCCTCGCCCAACGGTTAACAGGCCGTTAATTGCTCGGACGCCGACATCCAGTACATCCTTAATAGGGTCACGTAATAGAGGGTTAACGGGTTGGGTAAACAAGGGGGCTTGCTTAGCACAACCTGGAGGCGGTAATCCATCAAGTGGCCGCGCACTGGCATCTAGCACACGCCCTAAAAGTTCCGGCCCTAATGGTAACTGTTTGCCGTGGGCGATATCCGCCCCACTCCCTTGGGCATAGACACGCGCACCGGGCAAAATACCGTCGACATTTTCAAGCGGCATCAGATACAGAATTTCGCCATTAAAACCCACCACTTCGCTCTCTACCTTCTGCATACCTTGGCCGGTATTTCGTTCGACAATACAGAGCGTGCCGATAGGCAATTTCAGCCCCACCGCCTCCATCACCAACCCGGTCACCCGAGTTAATTTGCCGTATTGTTGAAACGGCGGCAGCGAGGCGATGTTTTTCTCTTTTCGGTCAATGACATCCAGCCAGTTTTTAAGGCGCATCGTCATGCGGGATAATCCTCACGAGCCAGTTCGCATAATGCTTGCCAGCGAGCGGTCATCGTGGCGTCGAATTCGCCCTCCGCAGAGGTGATCCGGCACCCACCCAACAGGATTTGGGCATCTTCGCGCAGTTCCCAGCCCAAGGATTCCAGCGAGTGACCGACATTTTGCTCCACGATCTCCCTATCTGCCGGATTGACCCACAACTGTGCCTTACCCTTGAATAGAGTCTCTTGCTGCAACAACTGTTGGATTTTTTCCAGCAGCACGGCGTTATCACAAACAATGTTCTTGCCCAGAATGGCACGGGCGGCGGTCAGGGATAGTTGCACTAACCGAGAAGGAATCACGCTATCCAGATTGTCTAGCGCCACTTTAAACTCTTCAAGTAGCTGGGAAAAACGCTGCCCCGTCTCATGTTGTTGTGCACGGGCTTCAGATAGTCCCTGCTCGAGACCCTCTTTTTTCCCCTGACTCAACCCAGCGTCATAGCCCTGCTTTTTACCCTCTTCGACACCACGACTCTCCCCTTGGGCGAATCCTTTTTTTTCCGCTTGTTGGCGGAGGCGAGAGAGTTCAGCCTGTAATAGCTCATCGGGCTGATAATCACCCGGCAAATGGATAATCTCATCTTCTGGCTGAGTCTCTTCATCCAATAAACTCTGAGGCTGCCAGCTCTGCCAGTTAAGCTTCTGTTCACGATCAGACATAAGCATCCTCACTTCCACCAATGATCACTTCGCCGGACTCTGCCAAGCGTTTGACGATCAACAAGATACTCTTCTGTTCAGCTTCAACCTGAGACATACGGACCGGGCCGCGAGAGCCAAGATCTTCCATCATGATATCCGCCTGACGTCTGGACATATTGCGGAAGAACTTATCGCGCAGTGGTGCATCAGCCCCTTTAAGCGCGATGATAAGCGACTCGTTTTCAATCTCTTGAAGAATGCGCTGGATGCTGCGGTCTTCGATTTCAACCAGATTTTCGAACAGGAACATTTCATCAATAATTTTCTGTGCCAGTTCCTGATCAAACTCGCGCACAGCCTCGATTGCGGCCTCTTCTTGCTGAGTTTTCATCAAGTTGAGAATCTCTGCCGCTGGGCGGACCCCCCCCATTTTGCTGCGCTTCAGGTTCTGCCCATGAAGCAGATTGGTGAGCACTTCGGTCAATTCTTGCAACGCCGCCGGTTGGACGCCGCCAAAGGTCGCGATACGCAGCATAATGTCGTTACGCGCTCGATCGTCAAATTTGCTCAATACATCAGCAGCTTGACCACGTTTGAGGTGAACCAGGATCGTGGCGATAATTTGCGGATGCTCATCACGGATCAGATCATACGCCGCCTGTGGCTCCATAAAGTTCAATGTCTCGATACCATTGGTGCCCTGCTGAGAATCCAGCAGATCCTCGAGCAAGCTTGAAGCCCGCTCTTCGCCCAGCGCTTTGACCAGAACACTGCGCAGGTAATCATTGGTATTGACGCTAAGCGCAGCATATTCACTGGAGTCGCGCTGGAACTCTTTCAGGACAGTGCTCAGTTGATCATGGGTATAACCGCCCATATTGACCATCGCACCACTAATCTGTTTGACTTCATGGCTATTGAGGTGCTTGAACACTTCGGCCGCCAGTACATCACCGAGTGTCAACATGACAATCGCACTTTTCTCAGAAGCATTCATTATGAATCCAGATCCTTATTCATCCACTGGCGGAGCACCAGAGCAATAACGCGAGGCTCCTGCTCGGCTAATTCCCGCAAACTCTGCGTATTAAGTTCAACTTCAACGCGCTGCTCGGCTTTATTTTTTGCTCCGCTTTCGGCTTTACGTTTATTGGCATCCAGTTCTGCCTGACGAGCCTCTTTCTCTAACTCCAGACGCGCCAATATCAACTCTTGGTTTCTCATCCACGCGGGCTGAATCGCCTTGCGCCAGAAGAACCACGCCACGATGGCGACGAGCAGATAGCGACCTGCGGCCATCAATAGATTGATAAACCCAGCCTGCTTCCAGAATGGCGGGGCAACTTCCTCTTCAACATCGCTGAAAAGTGAATTCACAATATTGACTGTATCGCCGCGTTCTACGGAAAAGCCCACCGCCTCTTTCACCAGAGAGTTAATCTGATCCATCTGCGCTTTACTCAACGCAGCAGGAACACCCTCTTTCGCTGGCAAGTAATTGACCACTACGGCGACGGAGAGACGTTCAATCGAGCCGGCGCTGCGCTTGATATGCGTCAAGGTGCGATCAAGCTCGTAGTTGGTGGTGTTATCTCTGCGGTTGTTGAAAGGAACGGGGGTCGCAACCGTGGTTGCCGCGCCTTTGGCTCCCGGCGTTGTCGGTGTCGTCGGCGTGGCCTCTTTAGCACCAACAGGTTGAGTTATCGGTGCTGTCGCCGGAGTCGGTGGCTGATTACTCAGGGCACCCGGCACGCCGCCGACCCCATTTTTGCTTCCCTGCTCAGAATCACTGGACTGACGACTGCGAATCGACATTTTGTCCGAGGCCGTATTAGGCTGGAACTGCTCAGCGGTTTGTTCATGAGTCGTGAAATCAAGCTGCGCCGTCACCTGTGCTTTGACGTTATTACGCCCAACAATGGGGGCAAGAATCGATTGAATACGCTGCTGGAAATCCGCTTCTACCTCACTGGTGAATTTAAGCTGCGAGGTCTGAACTTCCTGACCACCCCGTTGAGTTAATAAATGCCCACCTTGATCGACAATTGTCACATTGTCGGCATTTAAGCCGGGAACCGCGCTGGCAATGAGATAACTGATCGCACTTACCTGACCACTCTCTAACGATCGGCCATTACTCAGATTGACGGTGACAGAGGCAGAAGAGGGCTTCTGTTCGCGGACAAACATGGAGGGCTTAGGTATCGCCAGATGAACGCGAGCGCCATTCACGGGGCCAAGGGTTTCAATGGTGCGAGACAGCTCGCCTTCTAAAGCACGCTGGAAATTAACCTGCTCACTAAATTGGCTAATACCAAACTTTTCCTGGTCCAGTAATTCAAAGCCCACTGAGCCGCCTTTCGGTAATCCAAGCTGGGCCAATTTGAGGCGAGCTTCATAGACCTTATCGACCGGAACCATAATGGCACCGCCGCGATCCTCAAAACGGTAGGGCACATTCATTTGCGCTAATTGCGCAACGATAGCCCCACCATCCTGATCGGAAATGTTGCTATATAAGACCCGATAGTCCGGTGCTTTCGCCCAGAGTAATAGCGCGATAAGCAGTGTTACCGCCGCTGAAACGCAGATAAGGAGAACAATTTTAGGACTAGCACGAATACGTTCTAATGCTGCCATCAAATTAACTGTATTGTTGTTTTTGATACCGTTTGTCGTGGCATTCATGCCGTAGTCCTGTAAAAAATAAATGACGCAATGTAGATGTATTATTGCGAATCAACACTCCAGTGACGGGGGGTAAGAAACGAAGCAGTAAATACACAGACAGAATTCCAGCTGCGTATTATCTTCTAATTATGTTTTTTTTAAGTGCCAATAAGCTGAAACTTCTGTCAGCTTATTGGATTATTTTATTTATAGGGACATATGTTACGCTGTCGTTACTAAATACGATTAGGAATAACGGGAAAGATTCTATTACGCCGTTTAAAAGGAAATAGTGATGTCTATTCAATCGATGAGTGGAGTTCTGGATCAAATTAACTTCCAGGCTCAGCAAGTATCATCCACTCAAAAATCACCATTAATTTCAATCAGCCAAGATGTCGAAAAGCCAATACACTTTTCCGACATGTTATTTAACAGTGTTAATAGTATTAATGCAATGCAAACTCAGGCTAAAAGCCAGTCGCAAGACTATATGACCGGCACGCCTGGCATTGGCCTGAATGACGTGATGGTCTCTATGCAGAAATCATCTCTGGCATTAAACCTTGGCGTTCAAGTCCGCAATAAGCTCGTTAGCGCATATCAGGAAGTCATGAATATGTCTGTGTAACTATTTCACACATTCACACACTCTTTATTAAGTTATATGACCCACTGATAATTTTAGTCGCTATTCAGCCAGTGTGACTGGCGGCAACAAGGCGAATTTTATCAATGTTACATATCGCATGGATGCTTTCTATTAGTGACATTAGCGAAGTTAAAAATTGAGTAATAAAAATTTTCGTATTCAGGAAGAACTGTCTGATCAGGTTTTACAGAAAATCAGTACGTTAATATATCACCATGCGGGGATAGTATTAACCAGCCAGAAACGCGATATGGTCTATAACCGTCTTTCGCGGCGACTACGTGAGTTAAAACTCGCCAGTTTCACTGATTATGTGAAGCTGCTTGAGTCAGATCAGCAGGGTGATGAAAAGCAATCCTTTATTAATGCCTTGACGACCAACCTAACATCATTTTTCCGGGAATCGTATCACTTCCCTATTTTGGCTGAGCACGCTCGTGCCAGAACAGCAAATTATAGCGTGTGGTGTACAGCGGCATCGACTGGGGAAGAACCCTGCTCTATCGCGATGACGCTAGATGAGGCATTGGGTCGCACTATTTCTGGTCCGCGAGTGTGGGCCACTGATATCGATACCGAGGTATTAACCAAAGCAAATAATGCCGTCTACCGATTATCCGATATTGAAAGTCTGACCCCGGAGCAAAAAAAACACTATTTTCTGCGGGGAACCGGAGCACAAGAAAATCTGGTGAAAGTAAGAAAAGAGTTGCTCTCAGGTATTCAGTATCAACAACTTAATTTACTCGATGCAAATTGGGATGTTCCTGCGCCTTTTGACGCTATTTTTTGTCGAAACGTGATGATCTATTTTGATCAGAAGACACAGGAAAGGTTGATGCTTCGCTTTTCCAAGATGCTGAAACCGGGAGGGATTTTATTTGCTGGCCATTCTGAACATTTTAACAATATGAATGGACCTTTCCGCCTGCGTGGCCAGTCAGTCTATTACCTTGCTCAAGAGAAATCATGAAAAAGATAAGAGTCCTTTGTGTTGACGATTCGGCACTGATACGCAGCATTATGACCGATATTGTGAATCATCAGCCTGATATGGAGATGGTGGCGGCCGCCCCCGATCCCATTATTGCCCGAGATTTGATCAAGCAATATGACCCTGACGTTTTGACGCTGGATGTGGAAATGCCGCGTATGGATGGTCTGGATTTTCTAGAGCGTTTAATGCGTCTTCGTCCTATGCCCGTCATTATGGTCTCTTCGCTCACAGGCAAAGGATCGGAGATAACACTCAGTGCTCTGGAGCTGGGGGCGATCGATTTTGTCACCAAGCCGCAGATGGGCCTCAAGGATGGGATGATGCAATATGCTGAAATTATTGCAGAAAAAATCCGCATGGCGTCAAAGGTGCAGGTGAAGCGCGGTGGCCGATTGAATCCAGCGCTAAAAACCCTCTCCATCCCCTTGGTCGGCAGTGAAAAAATCATTGCCATTGGTTCATCCACTGGGGGCACTGAGGCGTTAAGGCAAGTCTTAATTCCCATGCCGCTGACCTGCCCCGGCATCGTGATTGCCCAACATATGCCGCCCGGATTTACCCGTTCTTTCGCCGAGCGTTTGAACAATCTCTGCCAAATCTCAGTGAAAGAGGCCGAAGATGGCGACCGAGTGCTGCCGGGACATGCTTATATCGCACCGGGAGATAACCATATGGAACTGGTGCGTAGTGGCGCGAATTATCATCTCAAACTGAACCAGTCCCCTCCGGTCAATCGCCATCGCCCTGCCGTCGATGTCCTGTTCAAATCCGTGGCTAAATCTGCGGGGAAAAATGCGGTGGGCGTTATTTTAACCGGCATGGGCAGCGATGGCGCTATTGGCTTATTAGAGATGCGCAAATCAGGTGCTCATACATTGGCGCAAAGCGAAAAAAGCTGCGTGGTATTTGGTATGCCGCGTGAAGCGATTGCTTTAGGTGCCGCCTGCGAAGTGGTCGATCTTGGCGATGCCAGCCAACGCATACTGAACAGTGTTGTGGGCCAGGCTCGCCGAATTTAATTTATTCCCCTTACCACCATGAGCATCCTTCATTGGGTGCATTTTACTTTTATAGGATCAAAATATGGCAGATAAAAATATGCGCTTCTTGGTTATCGATGATTTCGCCACCATGCGCCGAATTGTCCGTAATCTTCTTCAGGATCTCGGTTTTAAGAATGTTGATGAAGCCGAAGATGGTCAAGATGCGTTAGCTAAATTACGTGCATCAGAATTTGATTTCGTTATCAGCGACTGGAATATGCCTAATTTAGATGGTCTGCAATTGCTCACCGAAATACGTAAAGATGAGAAGCTGAATAAGATCCCGGTGCTGATGGTGACAGCCGAAGCGAAAAAGGAAAATATCATTGCTGCCGCGCAGGCCGGTGCCAATGGCTATGTTGTGAAACCCTTCACCGCCGCCACGTTAGAAGAGAAGCTCAACAAAATATTCGAAAAGTTGGGTTGGTAAATTATGAATCTAACCCCAAACAAGCAAGCTGAAGCTAACGTCAAAGATATTTTCTCCCGCATAGGCCACCTCACTCGTCTATTACGAGACAGCATGGCGAGCTTCGGTTTAGATCGCGCCATTATGGATGTGGCTGAAGCCATTCCTGATGCCCGTGATCGGTTGAGCTATGTGGTTGGGAAAACATCACAAGCGGCGGATCGTGCATTGACTTGCGTAGAGGTTGCCCGCCCGCTTCAGGATGAGCTGAGTGAGAAAGCCACCGCGCTAACTGAGCGCTGGGATGCCTGGTTTGCCGACCCCATTGAGCTGCCGATGGCGCGAGAACTGGTGACGGATACACGTGATTTTTTGCATAACACACCAAAAATTGCCAGCCAGACCAATGCGCAGTTGATGGAGATCATGATGGCTCAGGATTTTCAGGATCTCACCGGGCAGGTCATTCAAAACATGATGAATCTTATCCAAAGTGTCGAGAATGAGCTGATTCACGTCTTAGTCGACAACATGCCGGATGCCACGTCACCGCCAGATGAAATCAAAGACAACTTAAAGAATGGGCCTCAGATCAATCAGTCCGGCTCTGGCGTGGTTGCCACTCAGGATCAGGTTGATGATTTGCTCGAAACATTAGGTTTTTAATGCCTCTTATTATGTCAGCCCGCCCGCGCGGCAATTTGTTTAGCAGAGCCCATGTCCGAAGAAAGTGATGTAGAAAAAACAGAAGAACCCACCCCCCATAAGCTGTCGAAAGCCCGTGAGGATGGGCAAATTCCGCGATCAAAAGAGTTGACCTCATTACTGATGCTGCTGGTGGGATGGTTTCTTATTTTACTCGGCGGCAATCATGTTGCAGGGAAATTAGCCCTGCTGCTGCATAACGGGCTGACGTTTGATCGGCTACTGGTACTTGATACCGATATTATGCTGATCCGGGTTTATGAGTTGTTCAAGATGGCGATTATCTCCGTGCTGCCCGTCTTGCTCGGCTTATTTATTACCGGTATTTCATCGCCAATGCTGTTAGGTGGCCTGAATTTAAGTGGCAAGTCGTTGAAAGTGGATCTCAAGCGTTTAAATCCTCTGTCGGGATTCAAACGGATGTTTTCAACTCAAGTCGTGTCTGAATTATTAAAGAGTGTGCTGAAAGTCACCTTAGTGGGTTCAGCATGTTCCCTTTTTATCTGGATGAATAAGGCGCATATGATCCAGCTCATTTATGAGCCGGTAAAGATCGCCTTAAAAGACATGGCCGCCCTTATTTCTGGCTGCCTATTGATCGTTATTCTCGCACTGATTCCCCTGGTCGGTTATGACGTTCTCTACCAGATCATGAGCAATCTTAAAAAGTTACGGATGAGTCGCCAGGAAATACGTGACGAATTTAAGCAACAAGAGGGTGACCCGCACGTCAAAGGGCGGATTAAACAACTGCAACGCTCGGCCGCACGCCAGCGGATGATGAGTGATATTCCTCAAGCAGATGTGATCGTCAATAACCCAACACATTATTCCATCGCCCTTTGTTACAAAGAAGGCGGAATGGTCGCCCCCACAATGCTGGCCAAAGGCGCGGGAGATATCGCTTTGCGCATCAGAGAAGAGGGCCTTAAGCACGGTATTCCGATGCTTGAAGCCCCCCCATTGGCACGCGCCCTGTATCGCCATTGCGAAATTGGCGAACAGATCCCGACCGAGTTATATGGCGCGGTAGCCGAAGTTTTGGCATGGGTCTATAGCGTAAAACGCTGGCGAAAAGGCAGTGGAATACTTCCGAAAAAACCTGAGAATCTTCCGGTGCCTGTGGCACTGGACTTTGCACAAGAGAGTCAAGAGTGATGGCCAATTTAGCCACCAAATTACGTCTACCCGACTTTAAACAGACCCAGTGGCAAATACTGGCCGGCCCGGTATTAATCATGACCATTCTGGCAATGATGATATTACCGCTGCCGCCATTTATTCTGGATCTGTTGTTCACCTTTAATATCGTGCTCTCCCTGATGATATTGCTGGTCGCCATGTTTACGCAGAGCACCTTGGAATTCTCCGCATTCCCCACCGTGTTACTGTTTTCCACCCTATTACGGCTGGCGTTAAACATTGCCTCAACCCGAATCATTCTGATGAATGGTCATACCGGGGAAGGTGCAGCGGGTCAGGTGATTGATGCCTTTGGGCACTTCCTGGTCGGCGGTAACTTTGCCATTGGTATTATCGTGTTTACCATTTTGATTATTATCAACTTTATGGTCATCACCAAAGGGGCCGGGCGTATTGCTGAAGTGGGCGCTCGCTTTGTTCTGGATGGGATGCCGGGTAAACAGATGGCAATCGATGCCGATCTGAATGCCGGGATTATTGGCGAAGAGGAAGCCAAGCGCCGTCGTAGCGACGTCACCCAAGAAGCTGATTTCTATGGCTCGATGGATGGTGCCAGTAAGTTTGTTCGCGGTGACGCCATCGCGGGCCTGCTGATTATGGCGATTAACGTCATTGGCGGTCTGTTCATTGGTATTCTGCAACATGATATGTCGTTTGCGGAAGCGGGAGAGACCTACACGCTGCTGACCATTGGTGATGGTCTGGTCGCCCAAATCCCCGGACTGATCATCTCGACGGCAGCCGGGGTAATCGTGACCCGTGTGGCGACCGATCAGGATGTCGGCGAACAGATGGTCAGCCAACTGTTTAACAACCCGCAAGTCATGGTACTGGCGGCGGGGGTGACCGGCCTGTTTGGCATCATTCCCGGCATGCCGAACTTGGTGTTCCTCATCTTTACCGTCGGGCTGCTGGCTCTGGCATGGTGGATGCGCGGTCAGCAATTATCCGACGCGTCGGGCGCAAAACGTGGCGCAATGAGTAAAGATGATAAAAGTGCGGCGAAAGCCGAGGCGCAAGCGGCACAGGCAGCCGAAGCCTCTTGGTCCGATGTCCAGCACGAAGATGCTCTGGGGCTGGAAGTGGGTTACCGCTTAATACCGATGGTCGATAGCGAGCAAAAGGGTCAACTGCTGACACGAATTCGCGGCATTCGTAAAAAATTCGCTCAGGAGATGGGGTTCCTTCCCCCTCCCGTCCATATTCGTGACAACTTGGATCTGGCCCCGACCGATTATCGTATCCTACTGAAAGGGGTAGAAATTGGCCGTGGGTCCATCCAACCCGAACGGTGGATGGCGATTGACCCCGGTTGTGCCGAAGGCGAACTGGCGGGCGAGCCTTGCCAAGATCCCGCCTTTGGTTTGCCTGCGGTCTGGATTGATGAAGTCATGCGCGAACAGGCTCAGACACTGGGCTATACCGTGGTCGATCCCAGTTCGGTGATCGCGACTCACTTGAATCATCTGATCTCAACCCATACTGATGAGCTATTTGGCCGTCAGGAGACACAGCAATTACTGGATCGTTTGACGAAAGATATGCCGAAATTGGTTGAAGACCTGATTCCCGGCACGATTTCGCTGACCACCTTCCATAAAGTGCTGCAAAACTTACTGGCGGAACGCATTTCAATCCGCGATATCAGAACCATCATCGATACCCTTGCTGAATATTCAGCCGTGCAAACCGACCCGGATGAGCTGACGGCACAAGTGCGTATCAGATTGGGCCGCGCTATCACCCAGCAATGGTTCCCCGGCAATGATGAAATTCAAGTGATCGGATTGGATCTTAATCTGGAAAGGCTGCTGATTCAGGCCACCCAGAGTGGCAGCGCGATTGAACCCGGCATTGCCGAGAACATTATGCAGCAAACCGAGAAGGCGATTTTGCAACAAGAAGCCAGCGGCGCACCGCTGGTGCTGCTGGTCAATCAACCGTTACGTTTCATGTTGTCACGTTTCCTACGCCGTGTGTTCCCGCAACTCGCGGTGATCTCCAATCAGGAAATTAGTAACAATCGCACTGTGCGCATGTCCTACGTGATTGGCGGTAAGGAATGAAACCGTCAGCCCTAATGCTGCTCTCGCTGACCCTCTTGCCACTGATGGCATCTGCCGTCAGTGGCTCATGGAGTAGTAGCGGGGTCGGAGGTGTCGTCAGTGTCGGCGGGCAAACATTGGCAAGTCGCCCCTTGATGCCCGTGATCCCGCCGGGAGCAACCTTGCTGCGCATAACATGGCGAATTAAGCTGCTCTCCGCACCCCCACCGGGCTTGCGCATCAAGTTGTGCAGTCAGGATAAGTGCATTCTATTGGACTCACTCTCCGGGCAGAAAAATGTCGAGGGGGCACTCACCGCAAACGGCCCCTTTTACTTTATCTATTCCGTCGAGAGTCAGGGCCAGCTGTTACCGCCCCTCAATGTGGTCAGCAACCAATTGACGATAAGCTATCGCTAACCCGCCGTCGCTTTAGCAAGACCGGCAAAAGGGAGGGTTAATTAGGGGGAATAGCGGCGGAGATCAGAGAAGAGTGAAGGCTATTTCATCATCAAAATAGCCTCTCCTGGCATTAATGGAAGGCTGAGGTATATTGCGAGGAATAAGCCTTACTGCATTTCTTGCCATGCTGCAAAGAGGACATATCTTTCCTTAACACATCAAGGCGACTTTTGAGTGTCTTGGTTATTTCATCTTCATTCTCAAGCAAACTGGTTAACATCACGCTCAAGTTTTTTTTCTCATCTTGCATCATTTCAGCAGGTTGATTTTCGATAATATCGTGCAGAGTGATAATATAGACCTCTGCCAATTCGATAAATTCGTCCCATTTGCCTTCCTTGGCCATCTCTAATAAGCTCAAATTTAATTTATAAACATCTTCGTAATCTTCTGACTGTACATTACCCATTATTTGCCTGCTTTTCCTTAGGTTCGATTTCCTTCCACGTCGTGGCAAGATTTGTCAATATTTCACAAACACTTGCCAGGTCTGAAGGTGAGTTGCGTAAATTGGCTTGAAGGAGGGTACGAGACATATAGTCATATAAACTCTCCAGATCTTGAGCGATATCTTTCCCTTTATCGTGATCCAGTGAGGTGCGTAACCCATTATCAATAATATTGATCGCTTTAGAGATCATCTCGCCGCGCTTGGGAATATTCCCGTTTTCAAAATAGATCTTCGCCCGTAAAACCGCGTTGAGTGCACTATCAAACAGCATTGAAATTAACTGATGAGGAGATGCACCCGCCAGTTGACTCTCCAGATCAATTCGGGCGTAGGCTTTACTTCCCGGATTTGAATACATATCTGCTCCGTAATAAAAAGGCTGAAGACTCGCACCTCCAGCCGGTTAATAAATGCGAAAACTTACAGCGTCGCCAAAATAGACGACAGCTGATTACTCATGCTATTCAGTTTTGACATGGTGGTGTCGAGGTTTTGGAACTGTACCCGATAACGTTCAACCTGATTATCAATCAGCTTTTGCGTCTTCTCAATCTGGGTATCCATCAGTTTGATCTGCGCATCCAAGCCCTCGGTGGAGTCCTTAATGATGCCATTCATTTTGGTATCCGGATCGCCAAGATACTCGGTAATGGTTGCACTCAGCGACGTTGCCAGCCCTTCTTTTTCACCACGGCCGATAAACATATCCGCGATACCATCAGGATTGTCGGCAATTGCCTCATCCAGCTTGCTCTCGTTCAGCGTCATCTGCCCGGTCGCCGGATCAATTTTGACCCCGATATCGGCAAGGGAGCCATAATCCGCCGATGGATCACCATAAACGCCATTCACTGCGGAGCGGAAATCCCCCACCATGCCGCGCAAGGTGGAGTCCCCCATTAGCGCGCCATTTTGGGCATTCTGCGTGGCAACATCAGAGTCTGACAGCCCGGCCGTCTTATTGGGGACATACTTGCTGGCCTCGGAAGTCAGCTTGAGCAGGGCGTTGTACTTATCTACAAAGTCTTTAACACTGGATTTGATGGCGGAGGTATCTCGGGTCAGCGTCATCTGCTCAGGGATCTTCTCTCCCGTGGTTGTATCACTTTCCGATACCTGTTTCAGCACCAGTGTGACGCCGGGGATGATATCGGAGATGTTATTCGACGAACGGGTATACTTGCTGCCATCAACAATAAGTGTGGCATCCAGGGCTTTGGTCACCTGCTGCATACCCTTATCCGGATCACCCTCTTTATTCCCCGCATCATCCTCTTTATAGTTCAGCTTCCCACCGAGAGTGTCGTCGCCCTCAACACTGACGCTCATTTCGCCATCACTGCCGGTATTTTTCGAGGTGAAGACCAGTTGATAGCCATCATCGGTGCGCTGTACTGACGCCGAAACATTGCTGTCCTGCTTATTCACCGCTTTAGCAATTTGGTTCAGTGAGGTTTCATCATCTTTCAGCTCAACCTCAGTGGTTTTGCCATCACCGGTGGTGATAGTAATGGTGCGCGTACCGCCATTACTCTCGCCTAGCATCTCATCTGCACTGTCCACCCCATCGGTCTTAATTTTATGGGCGGTGGCAAGCTGTGAAATGGTAACCGAATGGGTATCGGCATTGGCTTCACTGGTGGCGGTGGCGGTGAAGGCTTTGTTAGAGCTCACGGTTAAGGTATTAAATGCGTCAGAAGTCAGTTTCTTCACACTGCCCTGTAGGGCAGACAGTGAACTGGATATGCCCCCCCATGCTGAAACTTTTAACTTGTAGCTGTTTTGCATAATCGTATAGGGCTTCAGACGGGTCTGTTCCCCAGCTTTGATCTGCTCAAGCATGGTGGCCGTATCTATTCCCGAACCGATACCTAATGATGATAAGGAAGCCATTCAATTCTCCTGTATATATACCCGTCATACTTCAAGCCGCATGTGCGTTGGCTGCCTTCGTTCACCCCAGTCACTGACTCATGTAAGCTCTTGGGGGACTCGCTCAGTTGCCGCCTTCCTGCAACTCGAATTATTTAGGGTATAAAATTTGCTTAAATTTATTAGTACTTCACTATTAAACATCGGTTCTAATATTATTAAGTTTAATTTTTTGTCACTGGCTCATCAACTGAATACCCACAAAAAAACAATCCCTATCTCTTTTCAGCCCATAGGTGAACTTATATATGACGTTATTTACCCTGCAATTTACCCTAACCGTCAAATTGGCGACATTTGTGATTCTATTTCAATCAACGGAAAGCGTGGTGAGTTAATTTATTAATCAGAGCAATACAGTAAATAGAAATTCATCTTAAAAAATTCGAAAAAAATCACAAAAAGGTATTTAGGGATTTTTTCTCGTGCCGATGTATTTAATATGCGAACGAAACACGCATTACATATTGCAAAGACATTGCAGTATTATTCATTAATATATTAGGAAGAGATCTCATGGCACAAGTCATCAACACCAACTCACTGAGTCTGGTTGCACAAAATAACTTGAATAAATCTCAGTCTTCACTGGGTACAGCAATTCAGCGTTTATCTTCTGGTGTTCGCATCAACAGCGCTAAAGATGACGCCGCAGGTCAGGCCATCAGTAACCGCTTCACCGCTAACATCACCGGTCTGACTCAGGCATCACGCAATGCCAACGACGGTATCTCTATTGCGCAGACCACTGAAGGCGCACTGAACGAAGTTAACGACAACTTACAGAATATCCGTCGTCTGACTGCGCAGGCACAGAACGGCACCAACTCTGAGTCTGACCGCAAGTCAATTCAGGATGAGATCAATGCGCGTATGGCTGAAATCAACCGTATCTCAGAACAAACTGAGTTCAACGGCGTGAAAGTGCTGAGCAAAGACCAGACCCTGAGCATTCAGGTTGGCGCTAACGATGGTCAGACCATTGATATCGCATTAAGCCAGATGAATGCTGAGACACTGGGCATGGATGGCTTTGATATCACAGCGGCCACTGCTGGCGCTAAAGCTATCACGGCGGGTACAGAGGTTACTGATGGCACCTCAACCGTCACTTTAGATGCAGCTGCAATTAAGGATATGAAAGAAGCGGCATTTGGGGTTGATGGTACCGGTGAGATTTCTCTTGTCACAGATGAGACAGGGGCTACCTTCTATGCTGCCGTCGGTAAAGAGAAAGATGGCACAGAGGTTTCCACCTCACTAACAGCAACATTTGTAGCAGAAGTACCTGGACCACCGGTTGTGCCTGCTTCTGTAACATTTGCTAAGGATGCAGATTTAACGACTGACCAATTGGATGCGATGAAAGGCCCACTGAAAACTATCGATGAAGCTATGGCTAAAGTTGACGAACTGCGCTCCGGGCTGGGTGCCGCCCAGAACCGTTTTGACTCTGTTATCAGCAACCTGAACAGCACCGTGAATAACCTGACCGAATCTCGTTCACGTATTCTGGATGCCGACTTTGCTTCTGAAGTCTCTAACATGAGCCGTGCAAACATCCTGCAATCCGCGGGTATCACTGTGTTGGCTCAGGCTAACCAGGTTCCACAGAACGTATTGTCTCTGTTGCGTTAATATTTCTTAGTACCCTTTTAGCCCGCAGCCTATTCCGGGCCTTATCCCCCCGCTCTTTGATGAGCGGGGGGATTTTTTTCAGCTCAATATCCCGCTGGCCTTAATACCCTACTATGCCGCTTCCGGTATTCCCCCTCGTCATGATTAAATTCCTCTATCATCATTAATAAACTCGCCATACACATCATGAAAACAATAATATTAAGATGCTAATATATAAACAAAGAGAAGCCTGTTAATATTGTTGGCGTAATAGCCGTACTCAACTGCACACCACAACCGTAATATGCCATAGCCAAGTGAATCAACCTGCTAAATATGAATGTCATAAAGGGATCGTTTTATTCCATAACGAAACGACATGCTGACATAAAAGAGGAGAGATAATGAAGAGCATGAATAATGAAGGTAAGGTATTGCTTGATGATGTCATGGATGACATAAGAAAAGAGATTAAAAGTATTGTTAATCACTATACCGGAGCATCGCCCAGCATTGAATTAACCGTAAATCAGGATTGCGCCGCATTTCACTTTCTGCTTGATGATAATATTGAAGTCAAGGTCACACTCTCCCCCACCCTCAATCTCATCCCCCCGACCACGAATTAAGCCAACAGATATCCTTACCCTCATTGATAACATATCAATGACAGCGCTAATCTCCAGCAGTGAATAGATAAGAAATAATAGATAAGAAACAAAAAAGCGGCAGAGAGTTCTGCCGCTAATATCACGATAATAACAAATCAGATTTATGCGTGATGACGGTCTACTTCAATTTGAAATACTGACACCATCTCTTCCATTATGGTGGTCTGCTCATTCATTAATACGGTAATTGCGGCCGACTCTTCCACCAAAGTTGAATTCCGCTGTGTCACGATATCCATCTCATTAATCGCGACAGCCACTTGCCGGATACCCATGCTCTGCTCTTCAGAAGCTTGCGTAATATCCTGCATAATGTCGCTGACTTTATTCACCATCGCCACGATCTCAGACATGGTATTTTTAGCACTGTCTACGCGTTTACTTCCCGCCTGAGTATCATGTACTGAATGCTCGATTAACCCCCGAATCTCTTTTGCCGCATCGGCACTTCTTTGTGCCAAATTACGCACTTCAGTAGCGACGACCGCAAAACCACGCCCCTGCTCACCAGCGCGCGCCGCTTCAACGGCGGCATTAAGTGCCAGAATATTAGTCTGGCTGGCAATACCGTCAATCACTTTAATAATATTGGAGATCTGGTTGGCATGACTGCCGATGGTATCCATCGAGCGCACCACATCCACCATAATAAGAGAGCCACTGTCCGCCAACTCTTTGGTGTCCGTTGCCAATTTATTGGCTTCGTGGGCATGGGCGGTATTATTCTCAACGGTGGTTTTAATCTGTTCCATACTGGCTGCGGTTTGTTGCAGCGCACTGGCCTGCTCTTCAGTGCGTGAAGAGAGATCGTCATTGCCTTCGGCGATCTCCATGGCGTTATGTTTGATATTACTGGCGGCCTCTTTGACACCGGCAATGATTTCAACCAGCCCACTACGCATCTCTTCAATATTGGCAAAGAGTTTACCGACTTCATTGGTGCCATATTGCGGCACTCTCTTTGAAAGCAATCCCATGCTGATTTCAGAGAAGATCTGCGAAGCTTCTGCCAACCGATTCAGTATAAACCGGGTGATATATTTCAGCAGTGAAAAATAGAGCAAAATAAAGAGCGCGATAATAATAGAGATAGTCACTACCAGAGCACTGTGTAAATAATCATTTTTGACATCAAATGATTCCATTGAGTCCGCTGAAAACTTCAAATACTCTGCAACTAATACCTCAAGTTGCGGAACAAGCTCATCAGTATCATTAATGGCTTCGCCTCCCTGCTGTCTGGCATCAAGATTATTCATGTAGCTGTCGAGAATCTTGATAAACATCGCCCCCGTTCGCTCAGATAACTCTTGGATCTGTTCTGTCGATTTCGGTTCCTTCACCCATTTAGTAATAGTCTCTCGTATCACTTTATTTTTAATATTTATACTACTAACCAGTTCTGGATCAGTCGGTTGATTTTCCAGCGCGGCTATTTTAATCAATAGAATGTTACCCCGGACGACCATCAGCTTATACATCGCCTGATCCACGAGTTCCACTCGGCCATGTAGGTGAATCGTATCTTCAAAATTCTGTTGGGAGGTGCTCGATGTTTTTAAGCTCAAGCCCGCAAGGACAATAAAAAGAGCGACGATGATATAAAGATGAAACTTCACCATTTTGTTAATACTGATGGCAGATAACAAAATAACTATCCTTCTAAAATTTATGATATTGTTTCAATAAGCAATAGGATACCTTAGCTTACCTATTCGTCAGGAAGCTAAACCATCAAAAATAAGACCTTGGTTTCATAGCGTCATAATATGATTTATTCGTAACTGACCTCAGCCACGTGATCGACGATCTCCATCTCTTCACTGTTCAGCAGTTTTTCGATATCGACCAGAATAAGCATACGGTCATTAAGCGTACCCAAGCCCAATAAATATTTAGTCGAGAGTGTCGCAGAGAAATCGGGGGCCGGTTTAACTTGTTCCGCATTTAATGCCAGAACATCTGAAACCCCATCCACCACAATGCCGACAATGCGATTAGCCAGATTTAATACAATAATCACGGTATTTTCATTGATATCCGCAGAGGGCAGTTGGAACTTCACCCTGAGATCAATAATAGGTACAATGACACCGCGAAGATTCATCACCCCGGTAATAAAATCAGGCGTATTCGCAATTCGGGTCACACGATCGTAACCGCGAATTTCCTGAACTTTCAGGATTTCAATACCGTACTCTTCTTTGCCTAAGGTAAATATCAGATATTCCTGACCGGTATTTTGATCGCCAAATTGATTTTCTGTTCCAGATAAATGCATTGAATTACCTCATTCAATCGATATACGTTAATTTTGTTGTTCAGCGACTGTCTTATTTTTTACTCAGCGTGGACAAAGCGGCAACATCCAAAATCAGTGCCACACTGCCGTCACCCAGAATTGTCGCTGCTGATATTCCTGGAACTTTACGGTAATTAAGTTCAAGATTTTTGACCACGACTTGGTGCTGGCCGATTAATTGATCGACGAGTAAGGCATAGCGGCAGCCCGCACTTTGTAAGATGACGGCAATCCCATCATTTGCCAGTGCCGAATCACTCTTAATATCGAAAATCCGATGCAGCTCAATCAGTGGGAGATACTCCCCTCGCACCTGTAACATCAACTCATCGCCTGCCATCCGATACAGGGCATTTTCAGAGGGTTTTAGCGACTCCATCACGGTTCCAAGGGGCAGCACATAAATCTCATCACCGACGCGCACTGACATGCCATCCAATATCGCCAGCGTCAGCGGCAAAATGATCCGAATGGTGGTGCCTTTATCTTGCACTGAGTGAATTTCAACATGCCCGCCCATGGCCAGAATGTTTCTGCGCACCACGTCCATCCCGACACCGCGCCCAGAGACATCCGTGACTTTTTCCGCCGTTGAGAAACCCGCGGCAAAAATCAGCATCCAGATATCTTCATCACTCCAGCTATCACTGATCGCCATTCCCTGTGACTTGGCCCGTGCGAGTATCTTCTCGCGATTAAGCCCCGCGCCGTCATCGATCACTTCAATAACAATACTGCCACCATGATGCTCTGCGGAAAGCGTCAAATTCCCTTTACCCGTTTTTCCCTTCGCCTGCCGCACTTCAGCCGACTCAAGACCATGATCCAGACTGTTACGGACTAAGTGAGTCAGGGGATCAATAATTCGTTCAATCAAGCTCTTATCCAGCTCTGCCGATCCCCCTATTAAGGTTAGCTCCACCTCTTTATCCAGCTTGCCGCCTAAGTCATGCACCAGTCGCGGGAAGCGGCTGAAGACATACTCCATTGGCATCATCCGGATCGACATCACTGACTCCTGCAAGTCACGCGCATTACGTTCCATCTGCCCGATGCTGCTAATTAGAGTGTCATGTTGAGCCGGGTCCAGAGAGCTGGAGAGCTGTGATAGCATCGCCTGAGTAATAATCAGCTCACCCACCTGATTGATGATCTGATCCACCTTCTCCACCGCGACCCGTAGGCTACTTGACTCTGTGGCTGGGGCTTTAGCGGTGGCTTTCGGCTTTGAGGTTGGTGAGGTTGCGGGGACTTCGGGTGGTGTTTCATTGGAGCACGGTTGAACCGCGGGTGCTGTCTGCGTAGCCTGTTCAGCAGACGTGATATCCCGTGCCGGTTCGCTCGCGGTCGATTCACTTGCAGCTGATTCACTTGCAGTAATGGTGATCTGCTCAGGTTCAAGGATAAAACAGAGTACCGCGAGAATATCGTCAGCCGATGCCGTGGTCTGCAACTCTATCTGCAACACATCCGCTTGTTGTTGCTGACTGAGCACCTCACCCAGGTTGGCTAACTCCTCGAGCAAGACCCCTTTATCGGCTTCAGGAATGGCCGTGAGTGAGACGATCAGCGGATTGCTAGCCGTTGCTGATGGCACGGCAATCTGTTGCTTCGGTTCTGATGCTGCTATCGCGCTACCGTTTTTATCTTCGAGTGCGATTTGGCGTAATGCCTCGCAAATATAGTGGAAACTCTCTTGGTCAGGCTCCCGCGAGGATTTATACGCATCAAGCTGATCTTGCATAATATCTTTGCTCTCCAGAAACAGGTTAACAATGTCGCTGTTTAACCGCAGTTCACCACGCCGGGCATCATCCAGTAGGTTTTCCAGTATGTGCGTCGTCTCCTGCAATACCGTAAAACCGAAAGTCCCCGCTCCCCCTTTTATCGAGTGAGCGGCACGAAATATGGCGTTAAGCATCTCTTTATCAGGTGAGATGTAATCCAGCTCCAGAAGATGCATTTCCATATCAGCCAGTAACTCATCAGCTTCATCAAAAAAGGTTTGGTAAAAATCACTTATGTCCATCTTGCTCAACCTTTACCTGAGTAGAAATAGTCGGAACTGCCGAAATAGTCGGAACTGTAGAAATAACCGGAACTAAAGAGGTCACCGGAACTGCAGGAATAACCGGAACAGTGGCTGCCGGTGCTGCTTTTATTGGCACAGTCTCATCGGCCGCCATTTTTTTCAGTTCAGCTTCAATTCTTGCACTGCTTTGATTATCAGAAACACTCTGCAAGACCACGTCCTCTTCCAGAATCGACTTCTCTTTGTTTTTGCTCAGTACCAAAATACTGATCCGGCGGTTGATAGGCGCATCTGACTTCACATTTGCCAGATTCATCATGTCGGCAGAACCAATCACCCGCAGAAATTTATTGTCCGCCAATCCGCCAGAGACCAAGGTACGCCGTGAAGCATTCGCCCTATCTGACGACAGCTCCCAGTTGCTGTACCCTGCTTCGCCATTGACGTAAGGCAGGGAATCGGTATGACCCGTCAGGTTGATTTTGTTGGGCAGGTCATTGAGCACCGGAACCAGTGCCTGAAGAATAATCCGCATATACGGCTCCAGCTCCCGGCTCCCCACTTTGAACATGGGGCGTTCCTGACTGTCGATAATCTGGATAAGCAGTCCATCATCGGTCAAAGAGAGGCGGAGATTTGACTGAAAATCACTCAAGCGCGGATCTTTTTTGATCAGGTTTTCGAGTTTCTCGTGCGCACGCCGTAAATTCTGCGCATTTTTCTGTTTATCCATTTTCGCCAGTGTTTGCTTGAGCACTTCCCCATCTTGCTTCATAAGGTCATCCCCTCCACCAGGAATAGGGCTATCGCTGACACTGGATTTGTCTCCGTGCGACATCGCCAGCTTCAGGGGCATTTTAAAGTAATCAGCAATTTGCTCGCGCTGCAAAGGGGTGGAGGAGGAGAGCAGCCACATAACCAAAAAGAAGGCCATCATGGCGGTCATAAAATCCGCGTAGGCAATTTTCCAAGAGCCGCCGTGGTGAGCATGTTTAGCGCGTTTTCGTTTACGAACAATGATTACAGGTTTGGCACTAGTACTCATGATGGGCTGTCCGGCGCATTGCTGCTATTTGCCGAGGATTTCACCTCACGCACATGTTCTTCCAGCTCAATAAAGGTAGGACGCTCGGTAGAGAATAGAATCTTGCGACCAAATTCAACGGCGATCTGTGGCGCATAACCATTCATGCTGGAGAGTAAAGTGACCCGGATACATTGCAGTATTTTAATTTGCTCACTGCTTTTTTGGCGCAGCAAGGAAGCGAGCGGTAAAACAAAACCATAGGCCAGTAAAATACCCAAGAATGTCCCCACCATGGCATGAGCAATCAGTTCACCCAATTCGGCTGCCGGACGGTCTGCGGCCGCCAGCGCATTCACCACCCCCATTACGGCGGCAACAATACCGAAAGCGGGTAAGCCATCGCCAATCTCATTCAGACTCTGTGCAGGGACTTCATGCTCATGCTCACAGGTTTCAATCTCTTCATCCATCAATGCTTCTATTTCAAAAGCATTCATACTTCCGCTCACCATCAGGCGTAAATAGTCGATGACAAAATTCATCAATGCGGAATCGGCAAGTAGACGTGGGTAAGCTGAAAAAATAGCGCTGTTCTTCGGATCTTCAATATCCTGCTCCAGCGCCATAAGACCATTCTGTCGGCCTTTATTCAGCAGCAAATACATCATGGCCATGAGGTCCATATAGAGCACTTTGGTATAGTGCGAACCTCTAAATAAATGCGGTAACGCTTTCAGTGTGGCATTTATCGATTTGCCGTTATTACCGACAATAAAAGCCCCTATACCCGCCCCACCAATAATCAAAAGTTCCGTGGGTTGATAAAGCGCACCCAGCACTCCCCCCGAGAGACTAAACCCACCAAAAACAGTCAAAATGACAATCAGATAACCAATAATGACTAACACATGCACTCCTTAATAATTAAATGCATTGATCTCACCGCATTGTTTAATTTCTATAAATTTTACGCACAGGGTGGCCGTACCAGACTAATCTGATACTTATACTTATGATTAGTAATGCCTTATCGGCTAAATCATTTAGATGCTGGCAATATTCTCCAGCGGCAAGTCAGGAGTCTTACATTTTTTAATTGCACGAGAGGGTGGGCTACATAAACTACAGGTAAATGGATTCTTAGAATATTCACTCGTAACAACAAAACCGCCACCACAAATACAACACTCTGTATGTTCTATAATTCCACAATTGATGAATCTTAATAATGTCCATGCCCGCGTTAACCCCAAGACTTGTTTTTCACCGGGTGGGGTTGGACATTGTTCCAGATAGAGGCGATACGCTTTAACCGTTGCTTCAATCGGTCGACAGTTTTCAGTCTTTTGCAGATAAAGATGGATATTATAAAACATAGATGCGTGAATATTTTGTTCCCACGCCATAAACCAATCTTCAGAAAATGGCAGCATTCCCTTTGGGGGCGGGCATCCTCTGAGTTCTTTGTAAAGGCGCAATAACCTTCTGCGGCTTAGGCTCGTTTCGCACTCTAACATCTGCATACGAGCACCAAAAGAGATCAGCTCCATGGCTATTTGTACTTCTTTAATTTCCTGCAATATACTTTTCTCGGTCATGATCACAAATTCCTTTAGGTTGGTGTCAGACTTTGCTCAGAAAGCGAGTTCAGCAGGTTAGTTGATAAAATAATGCCAGTATGAATTTGCTGCAAAGCCTCAATGCGGGAGTCTTTAGTCAAATTATCAATTACAATTTCGTTATCAACGCGAAGACGGCAAATAAGTTGGTTAGTCGATGCCAGCTTTATCAACTGAGGGAGGGAGAGTTCCTTCAATGTATCGATGGTTGCTTCAGTTAACCCAAGGCGGAAGGCTGCTGCAAACTTATCTTCCCTAATTAATTGTTGAGCCAATAGTAGATAGGACAAGTTGATGTCATGAATTCTTTGTAACTGTTCGTCAATATTTCTTACAATCATTTTGTTACCCTAATTCATCTCACGGAGAACATGAGTGAATAAATTTTAATTAATGTGTTGACATTCGATAATGACAATTAGAACTACAGTGTTGAAGCTGCAAATATATGTGCTTTCGCCTTAGGAATATTTTTACTGCCAAATAGTTCATAACATCATGAAAAATATCTAATTGTATGAATTTCATTCATTCATTCTAATTCGGATATTTCTTTACTTAAACCTCATCAGACTCAATGCAATAAAAGTATTAATAAACGGAGACGCCCAATCATACCTAATATTTCAAAGTAGTTGGCGGTGTGAGGAACTATTTCCCCGTATAGTAACTGCTTTAATCGACAAGCTCAACTTTTAATCCACACACTATTAAGAATTAATACTTTTCTTAGTTTGTATAACTGGTAACGCCAATAAGAATTACTGGTAACGACAAAGTTACAAAATATATATTTACATAAAAAATTCATTATCTACGACAAAGTTATTTACGCAGCGCATCTAATCTGGCACGTAACCGCTTAATTGCCTGACTGTGTAACTGACTGACTCTTGTCTCCGTTATTTCCAACAAGATGCCAACCTCTTTCATGTTTAGATCTTGTTGATAATAGAGATTCAATAACAACTGGTCCCTTTCTGGCAGCGCTTTTATTTCTTGACTGATATGCTTTGTTAAATTTTCCTTCATTAATTCATGTAGCGGGTTCAACATTTCATGCTGAATATCGGGCTGTTCAATACTGTCTGATAACTCTTCTTGTAACTCATCTAAAGAGTAAAGTTGACTGCTATTGGTGTCCGCCAACATTTGTTGATATTCGCGTAAAGTGACCCCCATCGCCGCCGCAACATCAGCTTCTGTCGCGACCGTACCACTCTCTTGCTCAACTCGTTGAATCACCGCCGCCACTTCACGGGCATTACTGCGAACTCTGCGCGGAACCCAGTCTCGCTCACGCAGCTCATCTATCATTGCCCAGCGGACTTTCTGGGTAATATAGATGCTGATTGCAATCCCTTTTTTAGGATCAAAATGCTCAATCGCTGTTAGTAGCCCTATTGCACCCGCTTGGATGAGATCATCCAGTTCTACACTGGCTGGCAATCTCGCTTGTAAACGTAGTGCCTCATGTCGAACCAAAAAACCATATTTCGGCCATAACTCATCCTTCTTTACTACTCCGTTATGGGTATAAATACCATTCACAATTACATTATCCAGCCGACAAAAAACATACGATATTATTAAGGATTAATGCGAGATCAAATAGCCTGATAAAGCCAAACAATATTGCGTAATCCGGCACTTCAATTTGCCCTTAATGGAAATATAACAGTAAAAATAATCACCCATAGTATTAGTTAGCTTTTTTAATGAAAATTTAGCTATTGTTTAAAATGTTTCCCACTCGGCTTCTGCGGTATTTTTAATTATTTCCGGTTCTTTTTTAACAGATGTAGAGCTAAAGCGGGCAGATTTCTTATCGCGTTTCCGTTCTGCGCCGTTATCTTCAATCGGCTTATTGATCACAAATTCGGAGATAATGTTATCCAAGGCTTCTGACTCTGTTTCCAAATTGCTGGCAGCCAATGCCGCTTCTTCCACCATGACCGCATTTTGTTGGGTGACCTGATCCATTTCATTCACGGCTTGGGCGATTTGGTTAATACCTGCGCTTTGTTCATCCGAAGCCGAGGTAATTTCACCCATGATATCGGTCACCTGAGTGACAGAATTAACGATATCCTTCATTACTGTTCCTGCCACATCAACCTGTTGAGAGCCGGTACTCATGTTCGCGACACAGACAGTAATAAGCTGATTAATCTCTTTTGCTGCATCGGCGCTGCGCTTAGCCAAGTTACGGACTTCTCCGGCTACAACCGCGAATCCACGCCCCTGCTCACCTGCTCTCGCCGCTTCTACTGCTGCGTTTAACGCCAGAATATTGGTCTGGTTAGCAATACTGTCGATGACACCATTGATATCAGCAATCTGACGCGAACTCTGGGTGATCTGCTGCATAATGCCTTCGAGGTTGGTCATCACATCCCCCCCACTGCGAGCATTGAGGCTGGCGTTCTCTGCCAGTTGACGTGCAGTATGGGCGTTATCCGCATTCTGACGAACCGTAGTTTTTAGCTCTTCCATGCTGGCAGCCGTTTGCTGCAATGCTGACGCCTGCTCTTCCGTTCGGGCGGACAGATCATTGTTACCCAAGGAGATCTCTTGTGCATTGCCGTAAATATGGCTCACACCATCACGGATACCGGAGATGATTTTTGTCAGCGACAGCCGCATTTTTTCCAGCTCGATCAACATCAGACCCAGCTCATTTTGATCCCCAGCGTGTATCTCTTCACTTAGATCACCACTGGCGATCTTTTTGATCGACAGAGAGGTTTGTGCCATCCGCGTGACCAGAGTGCGCTTTAGCCAGAGACGAGCAAAAAACATCATCACGATGGAACAGCACACCACAATGATCGCCGCAGTGATCATCGATTGATAATCCGCTTCTGCTTGCTGGCTGTATCCGCT
The DNA here is from genome assembly GCF_013282725.1 of Yersinia mollaretii ATCC 43969. Classification (NCBI taxonomy): domain Bacteria; kingdom Pseudomonadati; phylum Pseudomonadota; class Gammaproteobacteria; order Enterobacterales; family Yersiniaceae; genus Yersinia; species Yersinia mollaretii. Next base: position 499,771 of record NZ_CP054043.1, read on the forward strand.
ATCAAGTTCGCTGGCGACTTGACCGTAATTTTGTATCTGTTCCCTCAAGGCCGCGCGCTCTTGCATTTCGCTGTCGATGTTATCGGGCAAGCTGGCTGGATTGGCAATGAAGTTAACTTTTCCCAAAGATAAGCTGAGTACCCGTTCAAAATGGGTATTCAGTTCAACTGCAACTTGCTTCTCCTTAGGGGAGTTAAATGGCGTTGACATGAAAATCTTCATGTCACTCTTGGCCTGCGCGAGAATATTTTTGGCGTTATCAATCGACTCAGGCTTAACCGGGCGGTTCAGACTGGCTTGCAGCATCAGGGCATTAACATGCGCCAACCCGCTATTCAGGTTAAAAATGGCATCGCCCATCACGCTAGTATTTCTAGCTTCATTGAGCGCGCGATTAAAGTTTTCTTTATTCGAAATAGCATGTAACACACTGAATGTTGTTATCACTGCCAGAAACAGCATAAAAGTGGCAATGACAATCGATAAACCTGTCGATATTTTCATTTTTTTAAACATGACAATCCTTGACCTCAACAGATAACTGTTGCAGAGATATACAGAAATAAAATGTCACAATGTTATTATAAAAATAACATTTAAATATGAGTCAAAATATTTAGAGCAATAATTGCACTCATAGAGAATATTGATTTTTTAATATTACATATTAAAGATTGATAATTTTTGCATACTTTGGAAAACCATCATTGAGGAGTTTAGGGCAAATTCCGTCATTTTAGATTGAGAGGCTAGGGTAATCATGGTGCTGGGATCAGAACCCACTGTTTGTTGCAGTCGTGATTGCATATTGATTTGCTCTACTGCTGAACGCTCAGCCAGAGAATCAATCTGTTGTAGGTTGGTCCCGACCTGAGCCTGCACTTTCCCCAGATTATCAATCCCCTTTTTGATCGAGATATTGGCGCTATCGAGCGTTTTTTGCAGTGCCTCGCGGTCAGCATCATCGACGATAGGCTCATTGAGTGCCGCGATGGCACTGTCCAATGCCGCGAAAATATCGTCATTGCTGCCACTCATAAAGACATCGCTACCGATGTGGCCCACTTGCATCTCGGTGCTGTCAGCCACGTGTTGGGTCATGGCAGTATCCCCGCCCACATAGGTGCCATCTTTCTCGAAAGGGGCAGATCCGGTTTTATATCCGCCAAAAATATAACGGCCATTGCTGTTGGTGGTATTACCCAAATCCAGCAGGTTGTCACGAATACCCTGCAATTCAGTCGCCAGCGCTTGTCTGTCTGCATCTGAAAGGGCACCGTTGCCACCCGCAACAATCTTTTTACTCAGATTCTCGGTTAAAAGATGGCCGATAGAGGTCAGGGTATTATCTTCTTGTTCCAGCGCGTCTTGCGCATATAAGCGGGCGGTATCAAATTGCTGCATATTTGCCAGTGCATTTTGATAGATAACCGCCTGTGAAGCCCCGGCGGGATCATCCGAAGGTGTGAGTAAGGTTCTCTGGGCCGATAACTGCATATAGATGTCATTTCCAGCGTTCATCGCATTCGACATGCTATTAATATTGCTTTGAAACATATACTGGGTACTAAGACGCATGGTGATTTCCTTAATCTTTTATCAAACTGTTTATCGCACCGTCAGTGAGCATTATTTAATGCTTAACAGTGAATCAAAGATAGTTGTCGCGGTTTGGAGTACCTGCGCATTAGCCTGATAATATTGGGTATAAAGTTGTAGATTCATAAACTCTTCACTCATATCCACCCCAGAGACAGCTTGCTGCTGATACGCAATGGCGTCATGAGCTTTAGCCGTTGTTGCCGCATTGGCCTTCAGGGTAGTCATTGATGAACCCACAGAGCTGACCAAACTGGCATAGCCTTCAGTCAAAGTCCCAGTGCCGATCAAAGTGGCATTTTTGATATCCATCATGTCTTTGATGTTTTCGTTATTGCTTTGATCATTAGGGTCATTTGAACTTGAAGCCGCTATTTTATCCGCGTCAGTGATAGCCACACTCAACTGCCCTGCTGCGCCTGCTGCTGGGTTTAAAACAAAGCTGTCATTGGGCTTAGGCGTGCCGTTTGGCTTAATCGAAATACCGTCGAACTCAAGTTCCCCTGCCGCACCAATAGTCGGTGTAATCTTTCTGCCATCACTGGTTTGTACTTCCCAGTCATTTTGGCCGGGACCTTTATAAGTAACGGTGTAATCGTCAGCATTGACCTGACTAATATCGGTATAGCTGATATCCAGTGTGGTATCGCTCGTATTATTTCGGTTGGCTATCGCGGTAGGATTGGCGATGTTAAATATATCCCCACCCGCCTCTCCTGCTTTATCAAAACCAGCAGCATTGACTTCATTAAACTTATTGGCCATCTGCAAGGCGAGTTGGTTTAACTGATTGCGGGCATCGACTAAATCTTCATTACGGAATTTAAATAGCCCGCCCAATTTCCCGCCGGACATTTTCTCCTCGTCCAGTAACATTTTATTACCGGAAGCATCGATATAAGAGACCACGGTCTTGGACGGGTTTTCAGCGGAGACAGAGGCTTCAAGCTGATAGGAGCGATCGCCGGAGACTAATGGCATCCCATTCGCCATCGTGACATCGACCCGCCCCGTGGTGACATTTTCATTCACCCGGATACCGACCTGTTTACTGAGCGTGCTTAACAGCGAGTCGCGATGGTCGAGCAAATTAGCCGGCACCTCACCAGTCTGACCATGAATTTTGGCAATCTCTTCATTCACTTTTGCCAGCTGTTCTGCGCAAGCATTGATGTCTGCCACACTTTGGGTAATTTGTGTGTTGGTGCTTTTTTCCAATCCATTCAACGTGTTGCTGTTGCTGTTAAACTGTTGAGAGATCGCGTTGAATTGGCCTAGTGCACCCTGACGTGCTGCCGCACTGGCCGGGTCGCTGCTCATTTTTTCCAGCGCACCAAAAATATTGTCCAATGTGACAGAGACATTATTCGTCTCATCACCGAGCATGTTATCAATCTGACTCAGTTGCTGATAACGGCCGTCTAGCCCAAAAAATTCAGTCGCTGCGCCACGGAGTTGATTATTAATAAAACCATCGTAAGCGCGCTGTACACCATTGACCTGAACACCGTAGCCAAAGAAGCCGACATTGGTGGTTTTCCCCCCCGCCTGACCCAACATAATATTTTGTCGGCTGTATCCCGGCGTGACAGCATTATTGATATTGTTGCCTACGACATTCAGTGCCGATTGTGCCGAACTAAGCCCACTTTGAGCCAAATTAATAAGATTCATAAATCACCGACATTGTATTTTTGCTGAAATCCACTGGCGTTTTTAACTAGGAAAATTTCGTAGGAAAATTCGCACCCTATATAACCTATCGGCTGTTAAAAAATTAACTAAACCGTGAACCGCTAAAATAGTGAAGAAATTTCTGTTTTATAGGCATCCAAGCCCTGATTAATATTTCCCTTCACCTGTTGAATGATATTGATTAACTTTTTGGCATAACTTGGATCCGTCGCATAACCTCCAGACTGCAATGCATGTGCTCCGCGTTCTGGTGAGTTAGATTTCAGAACATTCTGATAGCGAGGGTTATTCGACAGCATCGAAGTATAATCTGACAGTGCTTCAGAATAGGATGGATATACCCTGAAGGCGGCTTTCACCTTTTGTTTCACACCATCGATATATTCGGTAGTGGTTATTTCCGTAGTATCGCCTTTCCAGTCTGGCGTCGCTTTTATGCCAAATAAGTTATGGCTGGGTTTGCCATCTTTTGTGGCGATCTCTTTATTTCCCCAACCCGACTCGAGCGCGGCTTGGGCGATTATCAACTGATGAGGAATACCACTTTTTTGTGCTGCGGCGATCGCAGGTCGCAGCATTCGAGAGATAAAGTCGCTGCTCTTCTCTATTGCGCCAGTGAAACGTGACGCCCCTCCAGCCTCACTCGCCTGAGTCGTCGGTTGAGGCGCGATTTGTGGTTGTTTCAACAGCGCACTGTTCAGGTTATAGGGCGCTGGCGCAGCACCCACCGTATTTTGCGCGGTGGAAACCTCGCCGCCCATCTGCCTTACCATCAGGTCTGCAAATCCCATTTTGCTCTGTTCGGCAATATCCTGAGAGATCTGCTGGTCATACATTGAGGTAAACATGTCCGACTGCTGACTGTGCATCAGACCATCTTTAAACGAAGCGTCACGCATACTTTTGAGCATCATTTGAATAAACATGCCCTCCATCTGCTTCGCCGCCTCTTTGACGCCCTCTTGTGAGTTGCTTTTTACCTCACGCTTCAGCGCATCAAGGCTACGGAGATCGAAGACCGCTCCCGTTGAAAATGATGACTGGCTCATCAGTTCGTCTCCAGTTTAGCTCGCAGGCAACCGGCGCTTTTCATCGATTGCAGGATCGACATCAAATCATTAGGTGTCGCCCCTAAACTGTTCAGCGCCCGCACCACGCTGTTAAGATCTGCGCTGGTTTTCACCTGCTGTAAGTGACCATTCTGCTCACGAACAGAGATCTGCGTATTGGGTGTCACCACGGTTTGCCCGCCGCCCAGTGGGGTATCAGGTTGGCTAACCTCATTGGTTTGCGAGATCTCCACGGTCAAATCGCCCTGAGAAACAGCACAGGCTTCCAGCACCACATGGCGGTTCATCACCACAGAGCCAGTACGGGAGTTAATGATCACTTTGGCATCCATCACCCCCACTTTAATCGGGATGTTTTGCACATTTGCCAAAAATCGAACTTTCCCCGCACTGTCCGCCGGAGCGAAGAGCTTGATGGTGCGCGAGTCTTCCGCCATCGCGGTTGATCCGCCTAAGCGACGGTTGATCTCATCACTCACTTGCTGGGCGAGGGAGAAATCATCCTCGTTGAGTTGTAGTCTCAGGATATTCTCGGAGGCAAAACTGACTGGCACTTCACGTTCGACTGTCGCGCCGCCCGAGATCCGTGCGCCGTTGAGTTGATTGACCTGCACTCGGCTCCCGCCCGCTTGCGCACCAGAGCCAGAGACCAGCAAGTTGCCCTGAGCAAGGGCATAAATTTGGTTATCGACGCCTTTTAATGGCGTCATCAGCAGTGTGCCACCGCGTAAACTTTTTGCATTACCCAGCGAGGAGACCACTACATCAATTTTCTCACCCGGTCGTGCAAAGGGCGGCAACTCGGTCGTCACCATCACGGCGGCCACATTCTTGAGCTGCATGTTGGTGCCCGCTGGCACGGTGATCCCTAATTGGGACAACATGTTACTGAGACTTTGCGTGGTGAACGGCGTCTGCATGGTCTGGTCACCGGAGCCATCTAGCCCAACCACCAGCCCATATCCCATCAGAGAATTACTACGAATCCCCTGAATCGTCGTCAAATCACGAATTCGTTCTGCCTGAGCCTGTTGTGGCAAGAATAAAATCAAGCCAGTACAAAACAGACTCAAACATAAGGTAAAAAATGGAGTTTTCATTAGCTGTTCATTAATAAGGAGAGAGGTTAAGGAACAGACGCTGCAACCAGCCCATCTGTTGTGCTTCGTTGATGTACCCATTGCCGACGTATTCAATTCGAGCGTCGGAAACTTGGGTGGAGATCACCGAGTTGCTGCTGCTGATCGTTCGCGGGTTTACTACGCCGGAGAAACGAATAAATTCAGTGCCTTGGTTGATGGCAATCTGTTTCTCGCCAACGACTTTGAGGTTGCCGTTTTGCAACAGTTGTTGAACCGTCACGGTGATCGTCCCACTAAAGGTGTTTTTCGCCGCTGCTCCCCCTTTGCCGGTAAAATCACTGGAGCCACTGATGGCGGCATTCGCTTTATCGCCGCCAAAGAGTCCTGACATAGCGCCGGGAACCGCATCGAAAGAGAGCCCAGTTGAACCGCCGCGATTCGCATTGGCTGAAGAGCTTTTACTGGCGCTGACATTCTCTTGCAGCACAATCGTGAGCGTATCGCCCACATTGCGTGGTCGGCGGTCTTCAAACATCGGCTGGTAGCCATAGCTCATCGCCTGTCCGGTTTGAAAAACCGACCCATTCGCCACCGCCACTTCCTGCGATGCTGGGCTAGCTGTCGTAACACCATCGACTAATGGCTTGTGAGGGATATAAGCGCATCCTGTCAGAAACAACGTCAGCACAGCTGAGGCTGAGAACAGCCCTGTCGCGCGTTTAGGGCCAGAGAATCTGTGGGAAGTATCCATTTCGGATATGACGGAACAAGACTGGTTTTTCATTTCATCCACTGCGATCAAAAACAACCATAAATCGGCCCCCGCTGTTAAAGCAGAGGCCGGACTTATGGGTGCTATCAAAGTTGTGTCAGGCGTTGCAACATCTGATCCGATGTCGATACGGCCTTACTGTTAATCTCATAGGCGCGCTGGGTCTGGATCATATTGACCAGCTCCTCGGCCACATTGACGTTAGAGGTTTCGATATACCCTTGCTTAAGGGTTCCCCCGCCGTTCAGACCCGGTGTAGTCTCATTCGGTGCACCAGAAGATTGCGTCTCCCGATAGAGATTTTCACCAATGCTTTCAAGACCAGAATCATTGATAAAGGTGCTGACCGTAAGCTGCCCAACCTGCTGTGGCGCGGTTTGGCCCGGCACCGTTACGCTGACAATGCCGTCGTTACCCACCGTCAAGGTATCCGCATCCTGCGGGATAGTGATGGCAGGTTGAACCGGATAACCGCTGGAGGTCACCAACTGACCATTTTGGTCAAACTGGAAAGAGCCGTCACGGGAGTAAGCCGTTGTGCCATCAGCCATTTGCACTTGGAAGAAACCATGGCCTTGAATCGCCAAATCTTTGCTGTTATTGGTTTGCGTCAAGTTACCTTGGCTGTGAATGCGCTCGGTGGCGACCGGACGAACCCCTGTCCCTAGCTGCAATCCCGTGGGGATCGTGGTCTGCTCCGAAGATTGTGCTCCGGGCTGACGCAGTGTCTGATAAAGCAGATCTTCAAACACCGCACGCTGGCGTTTGAAGCCATTGGTGCTCACGTTTGCCAAGTTATTGGATATCACATCCATATTGGTTTGCTGGGCTTCAAGACCTGTCTTGGCAATCCATAAAGAACGGATCATGCTGAAATTCCTCTTTGCCGGGGGTTACCCCATGGCCAGTAACTGGTTAGCTTTCTTATCGTTATCATCCACCGCGCTGATGACCTTCATGTTCATGTCGAAACCGCGTGCGGTGGCGATCATGTCAACCATCGACTTAACCGGGCTGACATTGCTGCTTTCGAGTGCACCGGGAACCAGTTGTAAATTCTGGTCTGCGGGCAATGCGGCCAATCCGGCATTGGGCGAGGTTTCAGCGATATGAAACAGGCCATCATCCCCGTGGCTCAGATCCTGAAGTTTGGCATTGACCATCTTCAGTCTCCCCACTTGCGCCAGCGCGGAAGGCTCTTCCCCTGCGCCACGCGCGGTAATGGTGCCGTCTGGTGCAATGGTCAACTCTGACTGCGGAGGAACATTGATCGGGCCGCCATCACCGATAACCGGCAGCCCCCTGACCTTCAGCAAACCTTCACTGTCGATCTCAATATTGCCCGCGCGGGTGTAACCCTCTCCGCCGTCAGGAAGTTCAACGGCAAGCCAGCCATCCTGCGGTAACGCCACATCCAAATTGCGCCCCGTCTGGTTGATAGCCCCCATGGAGTCGTCGTGATAAGGGGTGGATTCCGTTACCAATGTCCGCGTTTGAACTGAAGGTCCCTCCACCGGGACAGCGCGAAAAGCGGAGAGCTGTGCACGAAACCCCGTCGTGGAGGCATTCGCCAAGTTGTTTGACACCACCCCTTGGCGGTTGAGGGCAGCATTCGCCGCACCCATTGCGGTATAAATTGCGCGATCCATAGAGTCAGCCGTTAACCGAGGTTAGCCAGAATCTGAAGGAGTTCAGACTGGGTCTTGATGGTCTGTGAGTTGGACTGGTAGTTGCGCTGATAAACGATCATGTTGACCATCTCTTTACTCAGATCAACGTTGGAGGCTTCAAGCCGATTACCAAACAGATTGCCCAAATTCCCTGTCCCTGCAATACCATCGACGGGTTGCCCTGATGCCGGTGTTTCTGACCAACAGTTGTCGCCCTGAGAAGATAAACCGCCCGGATTGGTGAAATTGGACAGCACAACCTGACCCAGTAATTGCTGCTGACCGTTACTGTAGCTCGCAATAATCTGGCCGTTATCACCGACCGTGTAGCCATTCATCTGGCCGGGGGCGTAACCGGTGGTGGTCGGACTCGCCATGGCCGTATCCGATGCCTGCTGGGTCATGCCATCCATATCCAGCTCGAAATCCAGTGGTTCGCCGCCGTTATAAGCCGCGCTCTGTACACTCAATTTCGCAGGCTTGGTGGTCAATTGCCCCGAGGTATCAAATTTTAACTCAAGCTCCTGATAAACAGGGTCGCCGTTATTATCTAGCTTCGGCGAGGTGGTATCGCTGGAGTAGGCTTTCCATTCGTTATCACTGGTTTTAACGTAATACACATTGATGGTGTGTCGATTACCCAAACTGTCGTAACCGTCTACCTGACTCACCGAGCTGTAACTTTTATTGTCTGCCGGATCAAATTTGATCGCCGGATCTACCACCTCAGTGCCAGAATCCAAATTACCGCTGAGGCTGCCGCCGTCAGAAGCACGAGCCGGCATCTGGCCTGATGGGATCTGAATAGGGCCAACCGCCGCGCCGGGCTGGATCGCAGGCGGAGTGCCCGAGGCCTGATAACCGGTCAAGAACATGCCTTGGTTGTTGATAATAAAGCCGTTTTCATCCTGCTTGAACTGCCCGTTGCGGCTATAAAACACACGGCCGGCTTCGTTGGTTAAGCGGAAAAAACCATTCCCTTGAATACCCATATCTAGGCTGCTCGCCCCTGAGCCCAGAACACCATCGCTGAAGTTCTGATTCACTGAAGAGACCTGCACACCCATGCCGACCTGCGAGCCTGCAAATACGTCAGCAAAGGCGATGGACCCTGATTTAAATCCTACTGTTTGGGAGTTCGCGATATTGTTACCGACCACATCAAGTGCTTGTGAGGCCGCATTGAGTCCACTAAGGCCCTGTGAAAAACCCATAATTAATTTTCCTGAATACTAAAAAGAGAATGTTGAAATCTGATCACTCAATGAAATAAATATCACCCAAGCTTGCGGTGCCATTTAATCCCAACTGCAACACGGCACCGGTTGGTGAGAATGAAACACCATCGACCTTGGCTTTTTTCAGAGAGGTGATTTTCGGCGTATTGCCGTCATCATTTGCGGCTGAGAATGAAACCTTATATGCCGCGCCTTTACCGGGAAGCTCACTCGGTTGGAAATTACTCAGATCATCAAGCGTTAATTTATTCACACCCGCTTTGACATTTTTCAATTCAGCGGTATAAGCGTTACCCAGCTCATCCGTTAATGTCACCGTCACTTTGTCCGCGTCGGAATCTAGGGCGAAGCCAAATTCTTGATTACCTTGCTCAGCGCCCTCGCCTTCCCCGACGTTCTCACTTTCTTTGGTGCCATTGACGACAGAGGAGTCACCTTCAATCCAGACCTGACGCCCCACCCAATCTGCGGCATTCATCTGCTGCATACTGGTAACCAGTGAGCCAACAGCCATAACAGTAGAATTGAGCTGCTGAACACCGGATGCGGTACTAAATTGCGCCAGTTGAGAGGTTAACTGGTTGTTATCCATCGGGTTGGTTGGGTCTTGGTTCTGCATCTGAGCGACGAGGAGTGTCATAAAGCTATTGGTTAAATCCTCAGGATTGCTCCCATTACTCGCCCCATCCTTGGGCGCTGCGTTATTACTATTCATTACTGGTGAAACAGCCATTTCCCCGTCCCTTATTGACCCAGAGTCAATGTTTTTAACATCATTGATTTGGCCGTGTTCATCACTTCAACATTGGCCTGATAACTGCGCGAAGCCGAAATGGTATTCACCATTTCACTCACGACATTGACATTCGGCATACGCACATAGCCCTTGTCGTCCGCCAGTGGATTCGCAGGTTCATAGACCATGCGGTCTGGCTCAGTACTCTCCACGACATCCCCCACCCGGACGCCGCCAATTTCCTGCCCTGGCGCACTATCGACCTGAAAAATAACCTGACGGGCGCGGTAGGGCTGACCATCTGGCCCGGCAATACTGTCGGCGTTAGCCATATTGCTGGCGCTGACGTTAAGCCGTTTTGATTGGGCTGCCATAGCAGACCCCGAAATATCAAAGATGCTGAATGTTGACATGGCAATAATTAACCCTGATTGATGACACTCATCATGCCTTTAATTTGTGAGCCGAGAATCGTTAAGCTGGACTGGTATTTCATGCTGTTATCAGCAAAGCTGACTCGCTCACGATCCATATCAACGGTATTACCGTCGGCACTAGGTTGATCTGGAATACGGTAAAGTAATTGATTGCTATTAATAGCAGGTGCCACACCGGCAATATGCGTCCCTGACGTTAATGCTAACGTCAGCGGTGCATTGTCAGGTGCACTCCGATCCACCGCATTTTTTAATTGCTGAGAAAAATCCATATCTCTGGCTAAATAGCCTGGTGTATCTACATTGGCAATATTCGAGGCCAATATATCCTGACGTTGAGTCAATAAGCTTAGAGCTTCTTGCTGGAAACGTAATGCATTATCGAGTTTATCAAGCATTGAAAAACTGACCTCTACCCTATGAAGATTAACGCCGTACATTCTATGGTCGAACGATTCAATTTTATACTTCGAAGATAAGACAAAAGTAACCTTATTTAAGTGGATGAATTATCTTGGCATGATAAAACCTAACTACCCTTTGAATTGGCGTCACAATTGTCATTATTTATCGCGTTAATAAACTTAATTTATGGCCTATAATTCGCTCATCGAAAAATGATAACAAAAAATCGACAACAATATAGCTATCTCAATATTTAATAAAATTAAGGTCAGAAAATTCTATGTTTTCCTCATGTCGTCTTTTTATTACATCGCTAATATTGGTTTTCAGTTTTAGCCTGTTTGATGCCTCTGCGACACCACCCACGCCTAATGAAACGCCCTCCACACCAGAAAATCCGTTGATCGCGCAAATAACCGCACTGGTGAATTCTCAAGGCGGAATAGCCACTGACGCCGCAGTCACTCGCACGATAAAAATTCTGACGCCCCCCGAACAGTTGGCCTTACTCTGCTCAGCCCCTGAGCTTTCATTCGCAGGCAATAATAGCCGCCTCACCGGCAACAAAAGTGTCATCGCGCAGTGTGGCAGCCAACGTAAATTCATCCAGATATCCGTTCAGGCGCAAGGGACATGGTGGGCTGCCCGTAAAACGATCAAGCCAGGAAGTGAGATTCAAGCGGAGAATATCGTGTCTCGCACTGGCTCACTGGATCGGCTGCCCGCCGGTCTGGTGTTCAATAAAGAGAGCATTGTGGGTCAGACGGCGGCCCGCACGATCACGCGGGGTCAGCCCATCGTTCAAACTCAGTTACGCCGACGCTGGGCCATTGTTTCCGGGCAGGAAGTAGAGATAACCGTGACTGGGCCGGGGTTTCGCATACGAGCCAAAGGCAAAGCGCTGGACAATGCAGCGGTAGGCAAACCCGTAAGAATTGCCATGCGCTCAGGGCAAATCATGCCCGGAGTGGCCTCTTCCGAGGGCAAAGTGGACATTAATCTTAAAGAATAATTTTAGTTTTTTTAATAACCACCGATATTATATTTATACCGAGAGGTCGCAATATTAACGAACTGCCGAGGATAATAATGAGTATAGATCGCACACAACAACCCCTAGCAGTTACGGCTGTTAATGCTCAGCAAGATTTAAAAGTGCGCTCAAAAGTGGAAGAGCTAAGCTCGCAACACATTGAGAGCAATGAAGTGTCGGGTACGCAGGTGAAATTAAGTCAATTGACCCAGCAGATCCAATTCGACGACTCCCGTGATATTGATTATGGTCGTATCGCTAAAATTCAGGCAGCTATGGACGCGGGTGAACTTAACCTCGATAGCGATCACATAGCCCATGCCCTGGTACAAGATATCTTTCAACTCTCATAAGTTGTAATAAATAAATGAAAATGGAAAACTTACGCTCCATTCTGCTTAAATTGGAGGGTTCTCTCGAGGAATTCGAAGCCATTCTTATCGAAGAGATAAACCAATTAAGACGGACACAAATAAATCCAGTCTCACTGCAAATTGTGTCTGATAGCAAAAGCCAATTATTGTCTACCATCAGTCATTATGATGAATTACGTAAGCAGCAGGAAATAACGCTACAACAGACGGCCCCTTATCCAGAAAATACACGATTTGCATCTTACTGGAGCAATATTATCCAGAAAGTTAAAGTGGCTAATGAGTTGAACGAGAAAATTCATCTATTACTCGACATGCACATACAAAAAAGTGCCAACCTAAAAAACGCAGTCGATAAAGTGGGTTCCAACGCATCAATGTACAGCCAAGAGGGTCAGGCGAACTTACCCTCTTCTGGAAAAGTTTATAATATCAGCGTGTGATGCTCGCCCAGTGCCGCTTTTCCCTGTTGCCACCCCACCAAATGACTTGGGTGGCTCAACAGGCAGGCTGAGGATGTAAAGGAAACATTCCATGTCTGAATCGCATTGATATCATTAATTTTATTTATACATCAAATGATAGGCTTATACTAATCGCAGTCATCAATACATCATTCAGATCATACAGGAGTTAAAGTCATGCTTAATATTGATCGGAAATACCTCATGAATCTTGATGAAAGCGCATTAAAAAAGCAGCGATGGATAATGCAGATCATTGCCATTTTATTGCTACTGGGCGGAATATTCTGCCTGATTAACCCATTAGCCTCCGGCGTGGTGCTGAGCAAGATCATCGGTATTCTGTTGTTACTCAGTGGTATCGCCTTGATTGTCGGGATGATTGCCAACCGCTCTCATAACCTCTGGCCGATGGTGACCGGTATTTTGCTCGGTGTGGCATACATTGTTATGGGTTATGTGTTCGTCACAAACCCAGCAATCGGTATGATAAGTCTGGCGGTGGTTCTCGCCGTGCTCTTTGCCTTTGGTGGGGTCATGCGGCTGATCACTGGCTTTAAAACTTGGGGAATGCCGGGCGCATGGTTGCAAATTTTACTGGGGGTGCTGGATCTGGTGATCACCTATCTCTTGGTGAGCGCGGGGCCATTGATGTCGATCACTATGGTGACCACCTTGGTCGGCATTGAAATGCTGTTCAGTTCATTTAGCTGCTTTATGGTGGCTAGCCTCTATAAACGTAATGCATAGTTATTAGTCGTTATTAATCGTTATTCGTCGTTATTAATAGTTATTCATAGTTCCCTTCTTCTAAGCGGTATCCTGAGTCTGGGATACCGTCTTTCGACGTCATATTCATGACCGCTATCACAATCAGCACATCGTAATTTCCCAAGCTGCACGGCACCGTCTAAATTTGAGTAAAAAATCTCATCCGACCACTTGCGCTATCAGGTAAGGGCGGCGAGAAATAACAATAACGGTTTGGCGATATTGAGCTGATTGATAGCGCCAGAAGTACACCCGATGGAGACTGCAATGTTAGCTTACCCTCACCTGCTCGCCCCCCTGAACCTTGGCTTTACCACCCTGAAAAATCGCGTATTAATGGGATCAATGCATACCGGACTGGAAGAGTTACCCGATGGGCCAGAACGTCTGGCGGCATTTTATGCTGAGCGGGCAGCGGGCGGCGTTGGCCTGATTGTGACGGGCGGCATCGCGCCCAATAAGCAAGGGGTGGTCTATCAGGGCGCATCCGTGCTGAATGACCCCGCACAGGTGGCGCATCACCAAATAGTAACCAACGCCGTGCATCAGGCGGGCGGAAAAATCGCGCTACAGATTCTCCACGCAGGCCGTTACAGCTATCAGAAACAGCCTGTCGCCCCTTCTCCGCTGCAAGCGCCCATTAACCCCTTTGCGCCACATGCATTAAGCCATGATGAGGTACTGCAAACCATCGCTGACTTTGCCCACTGCGCCCAACTGGCCAAACAGGCGGGTTACGATGGTGTTGAGGTGATGGGGTCTGAGGGCTATCTCATCAATCAGTTCCTCGCCGCCAGAACCAATCATCGCGATGATGAGTGGGGTGGCGATTTCACCCGTCGGATGCGTTTTGCCGTCGACATTGTGCGGGCGGTTCGCCTCGCCACCGGGCCAAATTTTATCCTCATTTACCGCCTGTCGATGCTCGATTTGGTGGAGGAAGGCTCCAGTTGGAACGAGATCGAACAGTTGGCACTGGCGGTTGAAGAGGCCGGAGCTACCCTGATTAACACGGGCATTGGTTGGCATGAAGCACGAATTCCTACTATCGCCACCATGGTTCCTCGGGCCGGATTTAGCTGGGTGACCCGCAAACTGATGGGGAAAGTGCGCATTCCACTGATCACCACTAACCGCATTAATGACCCCGCCGTTGCTGAGCAAGTACTGGTCGAGGGCTGTGCAGATATGGTTTCGATGGCGCGTCCGTTCTTAGCCGATGCCGCTTTTGTCCAGAAGGCCGCGCAAGATAAGGCCGATGAAATTAACACCTGTATCGGTTGCAATCAGGCGTGTCTGGATCAGATTTTCGACGGCAAACTGACGTCATGTTTGGTCAACCCACGCGCCTGCCGTGAAACCGAAATGCCCGTATTGCCAACAGAAGCACCAAAACGGTTAGCGGTGGTGGGTTCGGGTCCGGCCGGATTAGCCTTTGCTGTGACCGCCGCCAGCCGAGGTCATCAGGTCACACTGTTTGATGCCGCTGCCGATATCGGCGGCCAGTTCAATATCGCCAAGCAGATCCCCGGCAAAGAGGAGTTCTACGAAACCCTGCGCTATTTCCGCCGCCAATTGGTGCTCCATGGCGTCGTTCAGCAATTGAATACCCCAGTACAGCCACAACAACTGGCCGATTTTGATGAAGTGATCCTCGCCTGTGGCATTCAACCGCGCTTACCCGCCATCGAGGGGATAGATCATCCCAAAGTGCTGACCTACCTGGATGTATTGCGCGATAAAAAACCCGTGGGTGAACGAGTCGCCATTATCGGGGCTGGCGGAATTGGTTTTGATACGGCGGAGTACCTCAGTCAATCCGGCGATTCCAGCAGTTTGGATAGCGCCGCCTTCAGCCGTGAATGGGGGATCGATCAAGATCTGGCCCATCGCGGCGGCTTATCACCCGCCGGGGCCAAAGTCGAGCCATCGCCTCGGCAGATTTTCCTGTTACAGCGGAAAACCAGCAAAGTGGGCGAAGGCTTGGGCAAAACGACCGGCTGGGTCCACCGCACCAGTCTGGCGATGCGCGGCGTGAAGATGCTCAACAGTGTCAGCTATCAACGCATTGATGATGAAGGTTTGCATATCACTCGCGCCGAGCAAAGTAGCTGCCTGCCCGTCGATACTATTATTATCTGTGCTGGTCAGGAGTCACGCCGTGAATTGCACCAGCCCTTGCTGGATATGGGCAAAACAGTGCATTTGATTGGGGGTGCTGACATCGCCGCCGAGCTGGATGCCCGCCGAGCGATTGATCAAGGAACACGTCTGGCGTTAGCAATCTAAGCGGGCTATTGGCAATCTATGCTAACTATTGGAATCTATGCCAGCGAATAGCAACAGGGTGGAGCAAATGCCCACCCTGTAACAATGCAAAAATATCACCGACAGTGGCCATTAATATCGCAGTTTGGTTATGCGGCTATTAGTGCAGAAGAGATCTTTTAACCAGTAGTCAGCGCTAACATAACGGCCGCCTCCCCAAAATAGGAGGACCAACAACATAACAAAATAGGTGGCGGAGAACTCCATCCCGTTATTCAACACAACCGGATCACCCAATGCAGTAATATAGTTATAGCGGCCGGGGAAATTCGCCGCCAACCACGTGAGGAAGTTATCCATCCGCTGGGTTGATTCCATTCCTTTGCTCGCAATCGCCAACCAACCGTGTGACCAGTGGACCATAGCACTGGCCACACTCATCACCACAATCATGGGAATGGCGATCAGGCGGGTAAATAAGCCCAAGGCAATACAGATTAACCCCGCCACTTCAGTCACTGTGGCTAACAGAGCCAGCAGAAAAGGGAATGGCATATCTAGCCCTCCCGCAGAAACCGGGTCACCAAACCATGTCACCAGACCACTAAAACCTGTCACTTTGCTGTGGGCACCCTCCCAAATAACGGGTAAGAGATACAGGCGAATAGCCAGTAATGCGACAAAATCTGCTTTTTGGCATTGAGTGACTAGATAGTTATATCCTTTATAAATCTGACTAAACATAGCAATTCCTTAATGTTCTTCTGTCCAAATTAAACCGTTTTTACGATTCCACAGAATCCACGCGTGCAATCTCTCTGGGCTGAGGGTTAATTGCTGCCCTAGCTCAGCCAAACGACATGTTTCACCTTTATCAATCGGCTCAATGATGGCGATATCCCAGAGACCCAATGCTTGGCGTAAAACTTCATGTTGTGCATTGCGATAAATGGCATACAGATAATCTCCAGATTGCGTCCACGTCGGCCCCTGTTGGGTCACTGGCCAGGGCAGACGTATATTCTGTAGTGTGGGATTTATTCTCAGTATTGTTGTTGGCTGTAGCGGAGTGTCACTCGGCTGGGGGACTTGGCTGTCTGCTATCTCACAGTCATACAGCAGCCATTCATACTCCATGATTTTTTGCAGTTCATCGGTCAGCCACGGTTTTTGCTGCAAAAAATAGATCAGCTCATTCGCTATCTGATGAAACTCGGGTTCTTGCGCATCATGTAAGCTGATGAATTGCTCAACCAGCGTGCTTCTCTGATCTTCTGTTAGCTTGCCATCAAGCAGTGGAAATGCTGTCTGTAGCACCCCACGAATGTGATTACGCAAAAAACCGCGATAGCATTCAACTGATCGACTGTATTTAACAGATCGATCGTATTTAACAGATCGACCGTATTCAGCGGAGATAGCACCGTTTTTCTCTGCTGTCTCTCGTAGCTGACGGGTAAATTGCCGCGTGGCTATTAGTAGTTCAGTCGGGGGAACGGAATTACGCATGAGGCTCACCTAGAGGAGTGAGGGCATTTTTGATTTGCCCCAGTTCATCACAGAGTGTTTCTAGTGGTGGCAGATGGTGATCTCGTTCCAGCAAGACAGGTTTGCTGCCATGGCAGGCTTGAGTGAATTGAGCCAACGCCAACACGGCTTGATCCACGGGTTTGCCATGAGTGTCCAGCAACATATCCGCTGTTTTCAAATGTCCGGCGATATGACAGTAACTGATCCTATCGCTGGGTAACGCACGGATATAGGCATGTGCATCAAACTGGTGGTTACAGCTATTGACGTAAACATTATTGATATCCAATAACATTTTGCACTGACTTTTCTCCAGCAACTGCTGCCAGAACTCCAGCTCTGACATCTCCCCCTCATAGCCGTGGTAAGCCGAGATATTTTCCAACACCAGTGGGCGCTGTAAAATATCTTGTACCTCATCAATGCGGGCAACCAGATAATCGAGGGTTTTCGCAAAACGAGGGATAGGCAATAAGTCGTATAAATATCCTTGCTCATCCCGAGAGAAACAGAGATGGTCGCTATAAAGAGCAATATCGTAGCGGTCCAGAAAGCGGCGAATTCGGTGAATATAGTCGCGGTTCAGTGGCAGGCAATCGCCAATAGAGAGGCTAAGGCTATGCGCTACCAACGGATATTTCTCTGCAATATCACCCAAGTGCTGCTCTTTTATGCCACCAATGCCCATCCAGTTATCAGGAGCTAACTCAAGGAAATCGATATCCTTGCGTCGCGGTGTGCTAGCCAATTCAGCCACATGCTCACTGCGTAATCCGATACCAAATGCTTCGCTGTTTATTGACCGCATACACCGCTCGTAAATTTGTCCAGCACCTCTTTTTCCGGTGCCTGTTGCTGTAAGCCGTAACCATCCAAACCACACTTGCCGTCGCGTGCACGCACCAGTAAATTTTGCGGATCATGGGTGATTTTAGCCTGCGAATAGATCTTCTCTGTTCCGCACTTACCACTGGCACATTTCCCACCGCTTTGCGGTTTAATCGATACGGCTTCAGGCGCATTAGGTTCCGCATGAGCCAGTTGTGTCGCGCCAACTCCCATTAATGAACCCACGGCAATGGATAGAATAATTTTCCTTTTCATTATTGTGCCACCTTCTTATCTTTGACTAAGTTAATAGGAAAACAGGAGAGATCTCGGCCGGAATAGACGTCGCCTTTGTAGTATTTTTTTATAATATCGATACTTTCATCCTTCATTTTTAATCCTTTACCCATGAAGTGATTCAGAACCAATATGCCGGGATTCACTTCAGCAGCAATTTTCCCGACAACACTCGGTGAAGCATGTAAATATTTGGAGGTTGCATCGGCATTTTCATCAATAGCTGTCGGCATAACCAAAATATCGGCACCTTTAGCAAAATCGATGAACTCTTTACGTGAACCATTCTGATCAGCAGAAACTACAATAACGCCCTTTGCGGATTCAACACGGAAAGCAAGACAGGGAACATCGCCATGTGGAATACCCAATGCCGTGACTTTTAGTTCATCGTCTTGATAAACCGTCACCGCCTTAGGCGCTCGGTAATCTATATCCTTAACATTAACGGCTAATTGCAAGCCGTCCGTCGCATCATAAAGACCGGAGAGATAAGCATAAGCACCCTTTTCATGGTTAAATAAACGGTCAAAAAATTGGGTTGCGGATGGGAATACCCCCCCACTCATTGGCCCGACAAGATCAATACGCGAGGGCTGGCTAAAAAAGTAAGCCCCTTTTAATAGTGCAGGCAGGTCGGTTGTGTGATCGGTATGGAAGTGGCTTAAGGCGATCAATTTGAGGTCTTCCATACGGGCACCTGACTGACCAAAGCGCAGAAATACACCACTGCCAGTATCAATTAATATTGCCGCTTTTCCTTTCCACC
The DNA here is from genome assembly GCF_013282725.1 of Yersinia mollaretii ATCC 43969. Taxonomy (NCBI): domain Bacteria; kingdom Pseudomonadati; phylum Pseudomonadota; class Gammaproteobacteria; order Enterobacterales; family Yersiniaceae; genus Yersinia; species Yersinia mollaretii. The sequence continues at coordinate 518,809 of NZ_CP054043.1, forward strand.
AAATAATCTCTCCAGAAGAAGAACGCTGGTCGTCAGAAATAGGTCCACCAGAGCCTAATAACTGTAGTGTGAAATCCTTATTATCACATTGCAGATTTTCGGCATAAAGGCTAGATGATAAAAACAGTGCAGACATAAGCACAGCAACTTTTTTAAATTCTACTTTCACAGGCAGCTCCTAATATTATCGATGAAAATGAATTAATAAGGTGTCAGTTTATTTAGTTATATTTAACACTCATTAACACAGGCAGGTACACTTCTATTGAGATGTGGTTTTATATTCTCTAGCTTTTAGCTATAAAAATAGCGACAACACAAGAAAAAACAGAAAGAAGGCCAAGCTTACCGCTGGGATAATATAAGCCTGTTCAGGTTTTTCCATTATTCACCTCCGAGTGAATTTAATTATTTAATGGCTCTTGGGCTGGTTTAATTATGGGTAATAATAAGTAGTTATGAATAAATCGGGCAGCAACATAGCCAATAACCAGTGTGGCGATCACCAATTCCACGGTTGCCATAATAGAGAGTTGGTTAGCATATTCCGTTGCCTGCGGGTAATGACTGACTAAGTTTGCCGTTTTGTAGAGTGCTGTTGCACCGATTGCCATCGGGAAAGTAAAGGCGGCATAACCTGGGCTAAACGGTAACCGCATTAAGCGGAAGAAAGCGCAGTAAATAATCAGTGTCATGAGTAGAGCAATACCCAGCAATATGGCACATATCAGCAGCGAAGGCTCTTTTACCACGGTCAGATAACCGGCTAATGATAAACTGGCGGGAGCAGCCATAATGGCGATAGTGGGTTTGGCCGCATCAGGGACTTCAGTGCGAAACATCAAACGATAAATCATCATAGGCAGCATCAGTAGGTAACTCACCATACCAATGGCTAATAAGACGAGGGCAAATTCAGTATAAGCATCACCGGGACAGGTAACATCAGCGACAATAATCCCGACCGGAGGGATAAACCAGCTGGGGACCATATGGTGCATCTGTAGATCTTTCACCCGATGGTAAATAAAGCAGGCCAGCGCGATAAGATGGATTACCACCGCCACTAACCACACGACCTCTCCTGCGGTAGACCATGTATTGCCTAATGCTTTCGACACCACCATTGCCGCCATCGCAAATGTGGGAACAATACTGCCAACGACAGGGTGTTTTAGGTCTTGAACAAGGGTATCAGGGTGGAGAATAAAACGTATCACCATCACAGTGAGCAGTGCCACCGCAATCAAAGCCCCGGTGTTTTGCCCTACGCCATGTAGCGGTAGCGCATTCTCTAAGCACCAACCTAAGCTAGCAATTCCTAACGCCAACCCCGCAACCGGTGTTGGCAATCCCCGAACTTTTTGCTGTAAATATCGCAACACGTTTTCACCTCGATTTATCTTTTTTACAACATCACTATAGGCTTGAGCTATTATTCAGAAAATGTAGTTTTTTTTAACGTGGAGTTTAGTAAAACTAAACAATGAACATCACCCTCAAACAGTTATCCGTCTTAGTGGCTATTGTGCGTCATGGCAGTATGACTCAGGCCGCTGATGCCCTCTTTATGACCAAAGGGGCGGTATCACAAACGCTGGCAGAACTGGAATCTCAACTGGGGGTTCAGTTATTCGACAGGCAACATGCGCGGCTTTTTATTAATCATGAGGGTCGGAAGCTCTTACCGGTTGCAGATGAGCTACTGGCACGTATGCAAGGCATTGAGCAGCTATTTGGCGATAATCAGGCTGATACCCAGCTCCGATTAGGCTGTACCAAAACGATTGGTAGTTATCTGTTGCCCGACATGCTGGGAGAGTTTGAACGTCATCATGGTTGGTTACCGCAGCTAGTGATTGCCAATACGCAAAAAATCAGCAGCATGATCAACCGCTTTGAGATTGATGTTGCCTTGTTAGAAGGGCCAGCAACCGAGCCAAATCTGATTTGTGAGCCGTGGATAGAGGATGAAATGGTGGTCGTCGCAGGGAAAAACCATCCATTAGCTCAAAAGGGGCCGATCTCTTATATCCAACTGAGCCAAGAGCGCTGGGTGTTACGTGAACAGGGTTCCAGCAGCCGGGCCTTTTTTGAAAACCAACTCGCCCTGCACCTTAATAACCCTCAGGTGGTACTTTCACTCAACGCTTTTGACGCGATTCTCTCCTGTGTACGCCACAATCTGGGCATCACGTTTATCTCCAGCCGTATGCTTGAACAGCCTTTTTATGCCGATCATTTTGTTCAATTACCTACGGAACAGCGTTTTTTCCGCAAATTCACCCTCTGTTATCAGCAAAATAAGTTTTTCTCTCCCACCCTGACCAAATGGATGCAATTTAGTCAGACGTGGGCCACAGCTAAATATTGATATTGCCCCTCGCTTATGACGGCCCCGCAAGGGGTTGTTCGGGTGATTTACTTTAGGTTGATAAATACAAGAAGAGCTAACACCTATTTATAAATAATGAATAATAATATTTATAAGAATAAAAAATTGAACCGTCGAACTTAAATGTAATAAAGTCCATTTTTAAACAACCTATCACGACCAAACAAATTATAGCGCATAGCCATTCACTTACACTCAATAATAATAACCGAAATCTATAATGCACAGGTTATTCATTCTCAATCTAAATACATGGACAGTAATATATATCATGAAAAATAGAATAAACTCGAAAATAACAACTCAGATAAATATAAAAAACAGTCAAAAAAACCGTCTATTAAGTCAGAATAAGAGTCCTATTGCTCTGTTTGTTGCCTCGGCCATTTTTATATTAGGTAGTTCGCCTGCAATGGCGACACGTTATTTTCAAAAGACTATTGATAAAGATACAACTCTCGAATCAGGCGATGCAGCGTCACAAGTCACTATAGTCGACGGTGTACGTTTAGACGTTAAAAACAATGCCAGAGTATCAGACTCTACAGTCGAGAAAGGGGGAAAGCTTTATCTTAATTCTGATTCCTCTTACCTCGGTATTCTTACTAGTAGTACCCGGAATATCAAGGTTAAGGGTGGCGAATTTCATCTAATAGCTGGTGAAGCCAATATTACCGATATCCTTTTGGGAGGCAGGTTTGCCGTAGGAGAGACATCAACAGCCACTGCAACAATCCTCCATTCAACGTTGGATTCAGAACCCAGCAACATAATGTTTGTCGCCAATAACGGGACTGCTAGTGATACCCAGGTTCTCACAGGGGGAGTTCTAATGGTTAATGGCTTCCCGATAGCAATAGATGAGAAAGGTGTAACACTTGAAAACACTCAAATAGCGGGGGGATTGGAATTACTTAGTGATGTCACATTAGAAGGTAAAACTGAATTATCACCGACCGCAACATTAAAAACCAAAGGTCATTTTATTCAGAATAATGGAGAGCTTATCTTCAAAATTGATAATGATACCAATATTGACACAATAATTTATGGTACAGGTTCATTAACCAAAGAGGGGAAAGCAATATTAACCTTATCCGGTAAGCGTGGCTCCGATAGTGCAGATTACTTCTACTCCGGTGGTACAAATATCAATGGGGGTACTCTAAAACTATCCAATGCTATTTTTATAGGTAGCTATATTAATGGTAAGAAAGATACTGATCTTATGTTAGAGAAAAGCATTCTAACTTCCACTTTACAGGGAAGTAATATCTCTATTGGTGAAGATAGTTTTTGGAATATGACGGGTAATTCTAACATCGGTAACTTGACTATATTAGAAACAGGATCACTGATTTTAAGCACGACTGCAATCGGCAATAAATTAGTCATTGATGGAAATTATGAAGGTCAGAGCGGCACTTTAGTATTCCGTAGTCAGTTGGCAGGTGATGACTCTATAACAGACTATATACTGATTAAAGGCAACACGACGGGTCTTACTAAAGTCAAAATCATTAATGAGAATGGTAAAGGAGCACAAACTAAGATCGGTATCCCCCTTATCGGGGTCGAAGGAATATCTGCTGGGGAATTTGAACAAATTGGCCGTTATAAGGTGGGTGCTTATGAATACAAATTAGGCCGAGGTGAAGGCGATCTCGACAAAAACTGGTATATGCGCAGTCAACACAAGGATTTCGTCGCGGGTAATACCAAGCCAACTGATGCTAAACCGACTGTAACCCAAAGTGAAACTCAAGATAACGCTGATCCCGTTGAAGCCGTTATCCCACCATCAGCGCCTATAACACCACCAGTGCCATCGGTACCAACAGCTCCGAAAGCACCAGTAGTTCCGACAGCACCAGTAGTACCAGTAGTACCAGCAGTACCAGCAGTACCAGCAGTACCAGCAGTACCAGCAGTACCAGCAGTACCAGCAGTACCAGCAGTACCAGCAGTACCAGCAGTACCAGCAGTACCAGCAGTACCAGCAGTACCAGCAGTACCAGCAGTACCAGCAGTACCAGCAGTACCAGCAGTACCAGCAGTACCAGCAGTACCAGCAGTACCAGCAGTACCAGCAGTACCAGCAGTACCAGCAGTACCAGCAGTACCAGCAGTACCAGCAGTACCAGCAGTACCAGCAGTACCAGCAGTACCAGCAGTACCAGCAGCACCAGCAGCACCAGCAGCACCAGCAGCACCAGCAGCACCAGCAGCACCAGCAGCACCAGCAGCACCAGCAGCACCAGCAACACCTGCAATATTACCCAGCCAGCCACAAGTTTATGCCCCTGAAAATGGCAGCTATATTGCCAATATTGTCATGGCAAGGAGCTTGTTTAATACCCGCTTAGACGATCGCTCTGGCAGCTATCAATATAAAGATGCGGCGAGTGGACAATGGCGCACCTCCAGCATGTGGATGCACACCCAAGGCGGGAGAAATAATTTTGGTCATGCTGTCGATCAATTAAATATCAAAGGGAAATACTACTCAGTCCAACTCGGAATGGATGTGATTCAAGAGGGGAACGGACGTATTGGCGTGTTGGCTGGGCTGGGCTGGGTAAAGCCACAAACCACAGCCAGTCTAAAGTTACAGGCTATTACTCCAACGGCTCGGTTAATGGTTATAACCTTGGCGTATATGCAACTTGGTTACCTGAGCAAAAAGATAATACCGGTTTCTATATTGATACCTTGGCGCAATATAGCTGGTTTAACAATACTGTTAATGGTCAGGAACAAGCAGAGGATAAATATAAATCATCCGGTTTCACTACCTCAATCGAAAGTGGTTATACCTTTAAAATGGCAACCACAGATCAATTGAGTTATTTCATTCAGCCGAATGCACAAATTACCTTGCAGGGAATTCAGGCACAAACACATAAAACAGCCTATGACGAGCTGATCAGTGATGGCAATAAAGGTCATATGGTCACGCGTCTAGGTGCCAAAACTTACCTGCAAACCATCAATAGTCAAGATAGCCAGTTCACGCCTTTTATTTCCGTTAACTGGCTTCGCCAAAATCAAAATACCGGGACGATTATTTCAGGGCAACGCATTGAGAGCAGAAGTAAAAATAGTACTGAATTCAAGATTGGCTTAGAGAGTCAAATTGAGCAGCAACTGCATATCTGGGCGACGATAGATTATCAGGTGGGTCGCTATAACGATAAAAACACCAATGCATTGGCGGGTATAAAATACCACTTCTAACATCCGTAAACGTCATCCGAATCACTGAATTACATCAGTGATTCGGGTAAGTGAACGCCGCTAACACCCCTGCGGCTTCAAGCACTCGCAGGGAATACCCAAAGTCATTGGAGTCGCAGGTAGGCAGCAAGAGAACGAAGCCCGATGAGCTTACATAAGTAAGTGATTCGGGTGAGAGAACGCCGCTAACAACCCTGCAGCTTCAAACACTCGCAGGGAATACCCAAAGTCATTGGAGTCGCAGGTAGGCAGCAAGAGAACGCATCCCGATGAGCTTACACAAGTAAGTGATTCGGGTAAGTGAACGCCGCTAACAACCCTGCGGCTTCAAACACTCGCAGGGAATACCCAAAGTCATTGGAGTCGCAGGTAGGCAGCAAGAGAACGCATCCCGATGAGCTTACACAAGTAAGTGATTCGGGTAAGTGAACGCCGCTAACAACCCTGCGGCTTCAAACACTCGCAGGGAATACCCAAAGTCATTGGAGTCGCAGGTAGGCAGCAAGAGAACGCATCCCGATGAGCTTACACAAGTAAGTGATTCGGGTAAGTGAACGCCGCTAACAACCCTGCGGCTTCAAGGACGCAGGGTATGCAGGGTATCTAGAAATCGCTATACGACATATCCAAACTCCCTGAACCCCCGCCCTCTGAGCGAGATGAGGCCGTCTTCACCGCTTTCAGCACCATAAATTTCTGATTAGAATCCAGAGTTTCACAGTTACCAAACAAGCGCTTAAGTTTGTGGAAGTAGTCCAGATGGCGGTTACCGACGATCATCAGCTCGCCCCCCACCTTCAAGCAACGTTTAGCATCACAAAACATCTGCCACGCAACATGGTCACTCACCGCATGTTGTTGATGGAAAGGTGGATTGCAGAGCACCAACTGCAGGCTCTCACGCTCAACACCTGCCAGACCATGACTCACCATAAATTCACAGCGCGACAAGTCTTGCGGGCGGTTATAAGTGATATTCAGCTCACTGGACGCTACTGCCATATAGGACTCATCAACAAATAGCATCTCTGCCAGTGGATTTTGCTCCAGCGCGATGAGACCCACTACCCCATTACCACAGCCAAGATCAGCAATTTTGCCTGTCACATCATACGGCAGGATCTCCATAAAGAAGCGCGCGCCAATATCCAGATTATTGCGGGAGAAAACGTTCGCGTGGTTATGGATAACATACTCGGTATTCGCCAGCGGCCAGTCCGTGGTCTCGGGCGCGTCGGTCAGTGGCAGATCGGCCACTTCACAGTGAATCAATCGCGCTTTCTTCCATGCCAACGTCGTTTTGGTTGGCCCTAAGATGGTTTCAAACAGTTGCAGGGTCGAGTTATGCACGTCGCGAGATTTTGCACCCGCAATAATCACCGTATCCGGCGCAACCACGTGGCGCAAAGCACGCAATTGCTGCTCCAGCAGCGCCAGCGCTTTAGGGATCTTAATCACCACCAGCTTAGGGGCTTCTGGCAAAGCATCAATGCTGCTCAGTAGTGTAACGGCTTCTTCATCCAGATGGTTTAAACGCAAATTATGCGCCGTCGCCAATTGGCTCATATAAGAGTCACTGACACTGAATGGCCGATGGGCGTGTAAAGCACAGGCCAGCGTACCAAACTGATCGTTAAACACCAGCACCGGGCGGCCATCAATTTGGTTTAAGTCAATGTTTTGTAGCAGATATTCATCTGCTGCTTCCCACGCCTGTAGGGTATTGGAATTTTCTTGTGGCGGAAAACGCTCAAGCTCAAGGCTTTGCGTTCCCAGTAAGAGTTGGCTCATCACCGCTCCTGAATAATAAATTTGGGCTGTTTATCCCCTAAAACGGGCGCTCAGTAAAATGTTTTTTTACTTAAATGCCATTTTTTCGAAACCAAGACCAGCAAAACAAAAAAAATGTTGAGATGACGACGAGGTGAGTGGCCGAAAACTAGCTTAATAGACCGCGTATTTGGCCCACGCCCCATCCTTATTAAATATTATTTTCATGCCAAGTCATTATCAATATATTCAATTCCTATTAGCTCAACATAGAATACCGCCGGAAATGTAAGCCTACATTGTTAATTAACTTTTCATCGTCATTAATTCATTGAAGAAATTAAATAATAAATCATTCTAGATTTAGTTATTTAACCTTTGTGCTTTAAAACACCTTTTACTTTAAATAGTTAGAGGCCAGAATTTTATCTCATATTACGTCTTATCTTTATCGTCGGGACTATTACAGTCAGCATAAAAATGCTTAAGTATCAATTACCAGGAAGGTAAACCAATAATGTCATTATTAAATTTCATTCAGCCGATTCACTCTACTCGCCCCACCAACTCATCAACTCATATCCCATATCGTTTAACACCTTGCGCTAAAACCCTCGGTGCCCTGTTGTTCATACTGAGCAGTACCGCTACATGGGCGAGTGTTGATAATGCAAAAAAAGAGAGCGACAGGGGGTCGTGGGAGCAGGAGCAGGAGTGGAAGCGAGATCTGGCGAAATTCGCGCAGTTGCCGGAAATAGTGGAGCTCGCGCAGCAGCAGCAACAGCAGCTGCCGGGGATAGTGAAGCTCATGCAGCAGCTGGAACTCGCGCAGCTGCTGGAGCTCGCGCAGCGGCTGCTGCCGGAGATGGTGGAGCTCGCGCATATGAAGCTGACTCGAGCTCAGGAGCAGGCCCAGTTGAAGTTTGTGCTGGCGCAAAAGGAGAAGAACCAAACGGGGGAAGAAGAGGCCCAGGCAATGGCCCAGGAACTCACACTGCTGCAGGTGGAACTGGAGCAAACACCGGCGCTGGCACCAATGGTGATACTGGAACTCTCGAAACAGGAGGAACAGGGGGAGGCACAGGAGATGGTAAAGCTGGCGGAAAAACGAGCACAGGCAGCGCAGACAAAGAAACCGACCCCGTCAAAGGCTACTGCATCGAAAACACCGCCCAAGGCAACCGCAACCAAACCCAAAGCAGCACCTAAACTCGTCCCCAAACCCGTCCCCGCCATTAAAGATAACCCGCAGATCGGAAGCTATATCGCCAACCAAATAAACGCCCAAAAGATGTTTATTACCGATGACTTACAACATCACCAACGAGAAACCCACTATATTGATCCCATCACAGGCGAGAAGAAATCGACCCACATGTGGCTCAATACCTCTAGCGCAAAAAATCGTTTTAATTCAGGCGACAAACAACTGCATACCAAGAGTTCTCGCTACGCGATTCAACTTGGGGGGCCGATAAGCAAATGGAGCCGTGGCGGGAACGATCAGGGGCTTCTGGGTATCACTGCGGGTTTTGGGCGGGCCACAAGCGACAGCCATGCAATTGAATCTAATCGATATGCTCGCGGAACAGTAGAAGGCTATAACCTCGGCTTATACCACCTCTGGTACGCCAACAACGACACTCAACTCGGGCTGTACATTGACTTGCTGGCGCAATACAGCTTTTTCAAAAATCAAGTGAGAACACAAGGCGTTGGCGCGTTCACGAATTACAAATCTTACCTCTTCACCACGGCACTGGAAACGGGTTACAAAGTTCAGTTGTTCGAAAAAGAGCAGGCCAGACTCTTTGTACAGCCTAATGCGAAAGTATCTTGGCAGCGTGCTAGTGGGCTGCAACATCATAAAGCGACTGACGCACAGGTCACGATAGAAGAGAGCAATTTTGTCGCGACTAAATTAGGTATACGAACCGCACTGGAATTTGACGTTGATACTTTGTCTGCCAAAGCCCTGCAAGTCAGCCCCTCCTTTGAAGCCAATTGGATGCATGACAATGGGAATAAAGGCGCATGGCTAAGCCACACCTATGTTGCGCCACAAGGGAACCGCAATATTGCTGAACTGAAACTGGGTATTGAGGGCAAAATCAACAGTAACCTCCAGTTGTGGACTCATGTCGGTCAACAATTTGGGCACGACAAATACTCAGAGACGCGAGCGACGATTGGGGGGAATTACCACTTTTAAGTCACTGCCCCTTTAAATTAAAACAATCCATGCTGGCAAAACACAATGTGTGATGCTGGCATGGGTCGTTTTTTGTCTAAACGACAGGAAACCGTTATTATCGAGCTATCACCACTCTCAATAGATTCATCAAATTAGCCAGAGTAAATACATATGCAGGAACTAACCTATCTGCAAGGTTATCCCGAACACTTACAATCTCAGGTACGTCAACTTATCACTGACCAGCGGCTTGGGAGCATATTGCGCCAGCGATACCCACAACCTCATGGTTACAATACCGATAAAATGCTGTACCAATTCACGACCGACTTAAAAAATCAGTATCTGCGCAATGCTCAACCACTGAGTAAAGTTGCCTACGACAATAAAATTCAGGTGATGAAACATGCGCTGGGTCTGCACACCGCGATTTCCAGAGTGCAGGGTGGCAAATTGAAGGCCAAAGCAGAGATCCGGGTCGCGACCGTATTTAAAAATGCCCCAGAAGCTTTTCTCAAAATGATCGTGGTCCACGAACTGGCACATTTAAAAGAGAAAGATCACAACAAAGCATTCTACAGTTTGTGCTGCCATATGGAGTCGCAATATCATCAGTTAGAGTTTGATACTCGCCTCTATCTGACCCATTTGGATCTTTTTGGCGCGATTTACTAGCCTTTAGTGTATTACTTTGGCTATAGACCTAGAGTTATAAACCCAACCGTAGTTCTGCGGTCATGATAATCTGGCGGCTAAACGTGTTTTTCTTCTGTAGGAATGGAGTTCACTATGATTCGCTTAGCCGTTATTGGCACCAATTGGATCACCGCGCGCTTTGTTGATGCTGCCCACGAAAGTGGAAAGATAAAACTGGTCGCGGTTTACTCTCGTAAACAGGATCAGGCTCAAAAATTTGGTGCTGATTATAACGTCACTGAATGCTTTGATGATCTGGAAGCGCTAGCGGCGAGTGATCAAATTGATGCAGTCTATATCGCCAGCCCGAACTCCTTGCATTACCCTCAGGCTAAACTGTTCCTCAGTCATAAAAAGCACGTTATCTGTGAAAAATCATTGGCATCAAATCTGGCCGAAGTCGAATCACTGGTAGCCTGCGCCCGCGAGCATGAAGTGGTGCTGTTTGAAGCCTTTAAAACGGCCTATTTGCCTAATTTTATTCAGCTAAAACAGTCGCTGCCACGCGTGGGTAAACTGCGTAAAGCTTTTATTAATTTCTGCCAATACTCCTCCCGTTACCAACGTTATCTGAATGGCGAAAACCCGAATACCTTTAATCCGGCGTTTTCTAACGGCTCGATCATGGATATTGGCTACTACTGTCTGGCCAGTGCGCTGGCACTGTGGGGTGAACCCAAATCAGTGCTCGCCAGTGCCAGCTTACTGCCCAGCGGGGTGGATGCCCACGGCACCATTTGTCTGAATTACGGTGATTTTGATGTGGCTATTATCCACTCGAAAGTTAGCCAATCAGATATCCCCAGTGAAATTCAGGGCGAAGATGGTTCGCTGGTGATCGAAAGTATCTCTGAATGCCAATCCATTGCCTTTACGCCACGCGGCAGCCATTCACAAGACCTGACGCAACCGCAGCATATTAATACTATGCTGTATGAAGCTGAGGTTTTTGCCAATCTGGTTGAAAGTAGGCAGGTGGAACACGCGGGGTTGCAGTTGTCATTACTGACATCGCGTATTCAGACGGAGATTCGCCGTCAGACTGGCGTTATTTTCCCAGCAGATACCCAGCCACCTGCTATCTAGCTGAAGTCATTGGCCTACCCTCCGTCATTGGCGTTGCAGCCAACACCGCTGCAACTTCAAGTGCAAAGGTAAACGTTAATATTTTGTTTCAGTTGTTGACCAGCAGGCCATTTTCCATTATTTTTGCGCGGCAAAGGGGAGTAACTTCATTGCCGGTCTGCCGTCATTACGGTGCGAAAGCACCCGGTTACCGGGCAACCTCATTAATGCACCAACACCTATTTAGGGCGTTGCATTAGTAGAGTTGTAAGTGAGACCTTGCCGGAAGGCGAGGTTTGCTTGCAGCTCAGACATAGCGGCTGGCGTCTTCCGACGTTGGCCGTTTTGTTTTTGTGAGGTTTATGAATGATGAATACCGTGGGTACTCCCTTATTGTGGGGTAGTTTTGCTGTTGTGGTGACGATCATGCTCGCCATCGACTTGCTGTTACAGGGGCGTCGTGGCTCCCAAACTATGACACTGCGCCAGGCGGCTTGCTGGTCACTGGTCTGGGTGAGTTTGTCTCTGCTGTTCAACGCCGGTTTCTGGTGGTATCTGGCCGAAACCGTCGGCCGTGAAGTCGCCGACAAACAAGCGCTAGCCTTTCTGACCGGCTATCTGATTGAAAAAGCACTCGCTGTCGATAACGTCTTCGTCTGGCTGATGCTATTTAGCTATTTTGCTGTCCCTGCCAATTTGCAGCGCCGAGTGCTGATTTACGGTGTACTGGGTGCGATTGTGCTGCGTACTATCATGATCTTCGCCGGAAGCTGGCTGGTGTCGCAATTCAGTTGGATCCTGTATTTGTTCGGGGCCTTCCTGCTGTTTACCGGTATCAAGATGGCATTGGCGAAAGAGGACGACACACCTATCGGTGAAAAGCCGCTGGTTCGCTGGATTCGTAATCATCTGCGTATGACTGACGAACTGCATGGCGACCGCTTTACTGTGCGTAAAAACGGCCTGCTCTACGCCACACCACTGGTGCTGGTATTGATTCTGGTTGAGTTAAGTGATGTGATTTTTGCCGTCGACAGCATCCCAGCTATCTTCGCCGTCACGACCGATCCCTTTATTGTATTGACCTCTAACCTGTTTGCTATTTTAGGCTTACGCGCCATGTACTTTTTGCTAGCAAGCGTGGCCGAGCGCTTCTCCATGTTGAAGTACGGCTTATCGGTCATTCTGGTGTTTATCGGTACCAAAATGATGCTTATCGATCTGTTCCATATCCCTATCGGCATTTCATTAGGTGTGGTGGCCGGTATTTTGGCGCTGACATTGTTGATTAACGTTTGGGTGAATCATCGCACAGATCGTCGTTCAGCAGCAGATAAGGCTACTGATAAGTCGTCATCTTAGCGATACAATATATTATGCGGGGTGGATATTACCCCGCATTTATCTCGCATTTCTCCCCCCCGACCCAAATGTTATTGCGATCACATAAATGTAAACAAAATGTTATGCAAATTAGATCTGCATTGGATTTTGCTGATTGTTTCTTTCCTACCCAATAGATTCCCTTATACTGTCAAAGCAAACACACCCAGTTACAAATAATACTAAGTTACAGGTGTGGAAAACATCGCTCGACCACGTTCCGGCCGGGTGCACGACGATGGTTATATTGACTAAAAATAAGACAAGTACAACTTGTGAAGAGGCATCACTGGAAAACTATGGAAAAGACACCTTCTGGATTTATCGGATTTATTATTCGCGGTAGTTTAGTTAAACAGATACTCATCGGCTTGGTTGCCGGTATCATTTTAGCGTTAGTCTCCACCCCTGCAGCAATGGCCGTCGGCCTGTTCGGTACGTTATTCGTTGGCGCATTAAAAGCCGTCGCACCTGTTCTGGTCTTAATGCTGGTGATGGCCTCGATCTCCAATCATAAACAAGGGCAGAAAACCAGTATCCGCCCTATTCTGTTTTTGTATCTGTTAGGCACCTTTTCCGCGGCACTGATTGCGGTTGCCGTCAGCTTTATGTTCCCATCCACATTGGTCTTGGCCACCCAAAATGCGGATATCACCCCGCCCGGCGGAATTGTTGAAGTATTGAAGGGCTTACTGAACAGTGTGGTCGCGAACCCTATCCATGCACTGCTGAATGCCAACTATATCGGTATCTTGGCTTGGGCTGTGGGCTTGGGCGTTGCCTTACGTCACGCAGCAGATACCACCAAGGCATTGATTAATGATATGTCTGATGCCGTCACCAAAGTGGTACGGGTGGTTATCCGCTTCGCACCGCTGGGTATTTTTGGGCTGGTTTCTTCAACCATGGCAGAAACGGGTTTTGGCGTGTTGTTGGGTTATGCACAGCTGCTTGTGGTGTTGATTGGTTGCATGTTACTGGTGGCATTAGTGGTCAACCCATTGATTGTTTACTGGAAAATCCGCCGCAATCCCTATCCATTGGTGTTCGCCTGCCTGCGTGAAAGTGGTGTTACCGCCTTCTTTACCCGCAGTTCAGCCGCCAACATTCCCGTGAATATGGAAATGTGCAAGAAGATGAACCTGAATGAAGATACTTACTCTGTCTCCATCCCGTTGGGTGCCACCATCAACATGGCGGGCGCGGCGATTACCATCACCGTGCTGACACTGGCGGCGGTTCATACCTTGGGTATTGCCGTGGATCTGCCAACCGCCCTGCTGTTAAGTGTGGTTGCGGCGATCTGCGCCTGTGGCGCATCCGGTGTGGCCGGTGGCTCGCTGCTGCTGATCCCGCTGGCATGCGGCATGTTTGGGATTCCGAATGAAGTGGCGATGCAGGTGGTTGCTGTTGGTTTCATCATCGGCGTATTGCAGGATTCAGCCGAAACCGCGCTGAACTCCTCAACCGACGTGCTGTTTACTGCGGCGGCGTGTCAGGCTGACGATGCAAGATTGGCGAATCCCGATCCGCTGGCGAGCCGTAAAATCGTCTGATCGCGATAATGGCTATCGGGGACTATAGGCCCTCGTCAGACTACTGACAAACCCCGATGACTCGATCGGGAACGGTGAGGACAGTCGGAAGAGTAAAGCGTCCGCGCCAGGGATGGCGCGGCTCGAGCCTCCATGGATGGATTGACGGCGTCTTTACGATCCGCCTGTTCTCTCCGCCGCTGGCACTTTGTCAATAACCTGTCGGGACCAATAGGCCCCCATTTTTATTGGGCGGCCTCTTCTTTGGTCGCTTTTTTCTCAACTTTAAAAGGGTCGATCCCTTTGAGTTGCAGCCGACGGAAACGGATAATATTAAAGCCGTTGAGCAGCAAGAAACTGCCCTCAATCAATGACCCGCCAATAGACCCCAACCACACATTATGGATCACCCAACAGACAGTGGAGATCCACATCACGCAGCGGGTGGTCAACCCATGGGTGCGGAACATCGCCCAAGTGCTGATGACGGTGCCAAAAATCGGTAAAATCTCTATCGCACTCTGCATACGCCAGAGGCCAAACGCCAGCGTCAGGATGATAAACACCATCATCGCCACGATACTATGGGTTTTAGCAGCCACCAGATTACGTAACGCATTAAGCATGGCGCTGCTGCCGGCAGCACTGGCCCCCATCAGGAAGAAATGGCAGCCAATAATGGCACTGTATGCTGAGAGTTGAAGTCTGAAGCGCCGCTCATCGCGGTTGAAAAATAGGGTGATACCGACAAAAAAGGCCAGTACGCCAACGGCTTGAGCAAACCAATAGAGGGTCATGGTGGGAGAGTCCTGGTGTGCGGTTACCCGCACTGCGTCTTACATAATGAATTTTCTGTCCCCTTCACGCGGGGAGCACGGTGTTCTATTCATATAAAATAAAACACCGTTTCATATTAATCAAAAGACACAGTAATTACAAGGTTACGCCACTTTTAAAGATCGCCAGTTCGCGGAAATCGTTCACTTCATTGCGGGCGGGTTTGCCGTTCGCAATATCGACGATCAGATCAACAAACTCAGTCAGTAAGCTGTCCATTGAGGTGCCATGAATCAGTTTGCCCGCATCGAAATCGATCCAGTGTGGCTTTTTGGCAGCCAACTCACTGTTGGTTGCCAGTTTGACTGTGGGGACAAAACCGCCGTAAGGCGTGCCACGACCCGTGCTAAACAGCACCATATGGCAGCCTGCCCCCGCTAATGCACTGGTTGCCACCGCGTCATTGCCCGGTGCGCTGAGCAAATTCAGGCCGGGGCGTTGTAAGCGCTCACCATACTTCAGCACATCAACCACTTTGCTCTGCCCCGCTTTTTGGGTGCAGCCCAGTGATTTCTCTTCCAGTGTGGTAATACCACCCGCTTTATTGCCCGGCGATGGGTTCTCATAAATCGGTTGGTTGTGCGCAATAAAGTACTGTTTGAAGTCATTGACCATGTTGACGGTCTTTTCAAACGTGGCTTCATCACGGCAGCGGCTCATCAGAATGCGTTCCGCGCCGAACATTTCCGGCACTTCAGTCAGCACCGATGTGCCGCCATTCGCAATCACATAGTCGGAGAAGCGCCCCAGTAATGGGTTGGCGGTAATACCGGATAACCCATCAGAGCCGCCGCACTCCAGACCAAACTTCAACTCGCTCAGCTTGCCCGGAACCCGTTTGTCATCGCGCATGGCTTGATATAGAGCACGCAGATGCTCAAGACCCGCTTCGACTTCATCATCCTGCTGTTGGCACACCATAAAGTGCACGCGCTCGTCGTCAACTTCGCCCAGCGTGGTCTGGAAAACGTCTACCTGATTGTTTTCACAGCCCAAACCAATCACCAACACCGCACCGGCATTCGGATGGCGCACCATGTTTTGCAGCATGGTGCGGGTGTTTTCGTGATCCTGACCCAGCTGTGAACAGCCAAAGGGGTGGCTGAACAGATAAACGCCATCAATACCTTCAGCATCTTGCGTCTCTTTGAGGAAACGCTGCTGAATCTGGCGCGCGATCCCATTCACACAGCCCACTGTTGGGATGATCCACAGTTCATTGCGGATCCCCACATTGCCATTGGCACGGCGATAGATCTGCACCTCGCGATCCGCCATTTGCGGCGGCAACTCACTGAATTCTGGCAGATATTGATACTCATCCAGATCGCTGAGATTGGTTTTCGCATTTTGCGAATGAATATGTTCGCCCGGTTGAATCAGGGTTAATGCATGACCGATAGGCAGACCATACTTAACAATCATTTGCCCCGGTTCGATGGCGGTTAAGGCAAATTTATGCCCACGCACCACCGATTGAGCTAACTTAACGCGAAACTCACCGCTCTCAATCACTTCATCAGCGGCCAAGTCTTGCAGTGCGACGGCGACATTATCCAACGGGTGAATTTTTATAATACTTTGCATAGTTAAACCTTTAGCTGTATGCCGCTACCGCAGCTCTCATACCGCTGCCAATGATGGATTGCAGTTGTTCTGTCACCTGATCGGCCAATTGCGGTACGGCCGTCAAATCCTGCCCCCAATGGGTCGCATCAGACAGCACGCTGTTAACCAATTCAGCCAGTGTAATGTCGTTGTGATTGACGCCACTCCACAGGGTAGAAAAGCGCTCCAACCAGTGAGCATCATCCTGCAATGGGTAAGTTTGCCCCTCACGTTCGCCACGATAAAAGGCGATCAGGGCAGCCAGAGCAAAGGTCAGGCGTGGCGGTAATTTGCCTTGCTGCTGCTGATACGTCAGCAACTGCGGCAAGATACGGGTGCGGAATTTTGTCATTCCATTCAAAGCGATAGAGAGAAGTTGGTGCTGAATGAACGGGTTGCGGAAACGGCTCAAGACCGCCTGAGAGAATGACAACAACTCCTCTTCCGGCAAGTCCAGTACTGGCACAATCTCTTCGGTAATGGTTTTTTCTACAAAACGGCTGATCTGGGCGTCGTCCATCGTCTGACCGACAGTGTCTAGCCCAGATAGGTAAGCCACCGGAACCAGCGCAGTGTGTGCGCCATTCAAGATAGCCACTTTGCGCTCTTTGTAGGGTTTGATGTCATCAACAATGCGCACGTTCAGATCTAATTGATCCAGACGAAGCTCTTGCGCCAACGCTTTTGGCCCTTGGATAACAAATAGATAGAAGTATTCTGCGGTGTCGAGGAAGCTATCCTGATAACCCAGTTCAGTTTGCAGCGCCGCCACTTCATCACGTGGATAGCCGGTGACGATGCGGTCAACTAAGGTGGAGCAGAAGGTGTTGTTTTCAGTCAGCCACTGAGTAAATTCAACAGGCAGTTGCCAGTGGCTGGCGTAGCGCAGTACCAATTCACGCAGAGCTTCACCATTGTAATCAATCAGTTCGCAAGGCAGCAGTACCCAACCTTTATCTGCGGCACCGGCAAAATGTTCAAACCGTTCGAACAGCAGACGGGTCAATTTGGCCGGGAAAGAGCTAGGTGGCGCGTCACTGAATTGATCGGCTTCGTTCCAAGCAATCCCGGCTTCTGTGGTGTTAGAGAACATAAAGCGGATATTGGCATCGCGGGCCAGCGCCAGATATTCATCGAATTGACGGTAGATATTGATTTCGCGGTTAACCGAGCGGATCAGGCGGGATTCACGCACCGCTTCGCCCTGCTCATTCAAACCCCGGATCACCGCCGTATACAGGCCATCCTGTGTGCTGAGTGAGGGCGGAAAATCAGTATCGATAGGGCGGATCACCACGATCCCAGCATTAAGATCGGTATGCTCATTCAGTAAATCAATCTGCCAATCGACAAAAGCACGCAGGAAGTTACCTTCGCCGAACTGAATAATTTTGTCTGGGTGGCTACGGCCGGGAAAGTCACGACGGTTCAGGGTTTGCATCAGGGTTCACCTCATAACGCATGCAGCTTTGGACCGTGCATCACTGACAGTCCGTGCTTTTCAGCCAAGCGTTAAATAAACAATAAGTTAAAGTTATGCGGGGCTGACATGCAGCCCCGTGATGGGTTGCCCGCTATTCAGCGCGGGCGCTTATAGCTCAATGGCAAAATATTGTTTCGCGTTATCGAAACAGATGTTTTTCACCATGGAACCCAGCAGCTCAATATCCGCAGGTGCTTCGCCGTCTTCAACCCAGCGGCCAATCATCTGGCACAAAATGCGGCGGAAGTATTCATGGCGGGTATATGACAAGAAGCTACGGCTATCTGTCAGCATGCCAACAAAACGGCTTAGCAAGCCCAACTGTGCCAGTTGGGTCATTTGGCGCTGCATCCCATCTTTCTGGTCGTTGAACCACCAGCCGGAACCAAACTGCATTTTCCCTGCCGCGCCTTCGCCTTGGAAGTTGCCGACCATGGTGCCGATCACTTCGTTATCACGTGGATTCAGACAGTAAAGGATGGTTTTTGGCAGTGCATTACGCAGACCCTGTGCATCCAACAGGCGGGATAGCGGCTGCGCCAGCGGTTGGTCATTGATGGAGTCAAAACCGATATCCGGCCCCACCAGATTAAACATGCGGCTGTTATTGTTACGCAGCGCACCAATGTGATACTGCTGCACCCATTCGCGGCGATGATATTCGCCAGACAGGAATACCAGTACGGCGGTTTTAAACTGTGCAATTTCTTCAGTGCTCGGCTGATTGCCCGCCAGACGACGCGCTAAAATCGCATCCAATGTGGCTTCGTCTGCTTCACCGTAAACCACCACGTCCAACGCATGGTCAGAAACTTTACAGCCGTGGGCGGCAAAGTGGTCCATACGTTTGTTCAGTGCAGTACAGAGATCGGCAAAGCGGCTGATGGAAGTATCGGCGGCCGCTTCCAGACGCTGCATGTAGTCGTTAAAACTCGGTGCTTCAATGTTGAAGGCTTTGTCCGGACGCCAGCTTGGCAGCACTTTAATGTTAAAGCTGCCATCAGCGGCGATGGCTTTGTGGTGGCGCAGGTCGTCAATAGGGTCATCAGTGGTGCCGACCATTTTGACATTCATCTGCTGCATGATGCCACGGGCAGAGAAGCTCTCCTGAGCCAGTAATTCATTACCACGCTGCCAGATCTCTTCTGACGTTTTCGGTGACAATAATTTACCTGTAATACCAAATGGACGACGCAATTCCAGATGTGTCCAGTGATAGAGCGGGTTACCGATGGTATGAGGAACCGTTGCCGCCCAAGCTTCGAACTTCTCGCGGTCACTGGCATCACCGGTACACAGACGTTCTGCAACACCATTGGTCCGCATCGCACGCCACTTATAGTGGTCACCTTTCAACCAGATGTCATACAGATTCTTAAAGCGGTAGTTTTCTGCAATCTGCTCTGGGGGTAAATGGCAGTGATAATCATAAATCGGCTGATCTTTTGCATAGTCATGATACAGACGACGGGCGAATTCGGTGTCGAGCAAAAAGTCTTCGGTCAAAAACTGCGACATATTAGGTTCCTCACTTGAGTACATCTTCGAGCACTGCTTCCTGTTATCGCGAAGTTATCACACCAATTCCATCTATCGTCCAGCATTTTTTTATCGATAGTGATCGCAAAAAGCTAACAAAAAGAACAAATACTCAACATTTATAGTCTATTTAGTCCCTTGCGGCACTAAGTCTGTCGGGTTCTATTATTCCCTAATTGAAAAGTGGTTTTTGTGATATCACTCAACTTTTAAATCTGTATGACAAGTTATTGTTGCGTCGTCCTCAGTCATCTCATCCGCAATGTTCAATCAAAGGCGCTGATTTGACCTAAATGGGAATAGACAAGCAAGAATGAGAGCAGTTACAGCACAGCGGCTCTCAATAGGAAGGGATACCCAAAGTAGTTGAAGCGACCAATCACATTCGAGCCTCAACTCAATAAAGAAAGCATGACCCAAAGTAATGGGGTTGCAGGTCGGCTGCAAACACCACTGCAACACCAATTAAGTAAGGTCAGGTACCTCCGCATGCACAGCAATGTCGGGTTGGACCAAATTGCGCCATGAAATGCGGCTACAGCTGCAATTCATAGCAGTAATCTTAGACTGGGAGAACGTTATAAATGGTGCGTAAAATTAAAGGCTTACGCTGGTACATGATCGCTTTGGTCACCGTCGGCACAATATTGGGTTACCTAACACGTAACGCGATTGCTGTTGCCGCACCGACGTTGCAAGAGCAGTTACATATCACAACACAGCAATACTCTTACATCATCGCCGCTTATTCTGCTGCTTACACCTTAATGCAACCGGTCGCCGGTTATGTTCTGGATGTGATGGGCACCAAAGTGGGCTATGCCATGTTTGCCATTATGTGGGCCATCTTCTGTATGAGCACCGCGTTGGCCAGCAGCTGGGGGGGGTTAGCGATCGCCCGTGGTGCGGTAGGTATGGCAGAGGCTGCTATGATCCCTGCGGGCCTGAAGGCCAGTAGTGAATGGTTCCCGGCAAAAGAGCGTTCTATTGCTGTAGGCTACTTCAACGTCGGCTCCTCAATCGGCGGCATGATTGCTCCCCCATTAGTGGTGTGGGCTATCGTGATGCATAGCTGGCAGATGGCCTTTATCATCACCGGTGTGCTCAGCCTGATTTGGGCGATTGCCTGGTTGATTCTCTACAAACACCCGAAAGATCAGAAGAAACTGACTGATGAAGAGCGCGAATACATCCTCAGTGGTCAGGAAGCACAGCACTCCACCGCTAACGCTAAAAAGATGTCTGCATTGCAGATTATCCGTAACCGTCAGTTCTGGGGGATTGCGATCCCACGTTTCTTGGCAGAACCGGCTTGGGGGACATTCAACGCGTGGATCCCACTGTTCATGTTCAAAGCCTATGGCTTTAACCTGAAAGAGATCGCCATGTTTGCTTGGATGCCAATGCTGTTTGCCGATTTGGGCTGCATTTTGGGTGGCTACCTGCCACCACTGTTCCAGAAGCATTTCAAAGTTAACCTGATTGTGTCCCGTAAGTTAGTGGTCACAATGGGTGGCCTGTTGATGATTGCACCGGGGACTATCGGTCTGTTCACTAGCCCTTATGCTGCGATCGCACTGCTGTGTGTGGGGGGCTTTGCTCACCAATCACTGTCTGGCGCACTGATTACACTCTCGTCTGACGTCTTTGGTCGAAACGAAGTGGCAACCGCTAACGGCTTGACCGGTATGGCCGCTTGGACAGCCAGTACCATGTTTGCTCTAGTAGTGGGCGCGTTGGCTGACACCATGGGCTTCAGCCCACTGTTTGCCGCCTTGGCCGTGTTTGACGTGTTAGCGGTAGTGGTTATCTGGACCGTGCTGCAAAACCGTCCGGCAGCCGAACCCGCTATCGACCCCGTTCAGCAATCTCCGGCCGGACAGAACTGATCTGATTCGCGATAGTTAAGTTCTCGCCTCAATAAAATGCCCGGTTATTATTTGCCGGGCTTTTTATTACCCATCAGCCCCAATAGCCCGCGCATTTTCCATCACAACTGTGATAGCAATGACTAGAACCCCGTAGGGATAAGTGGTATAACAAGTCCAATTATCTCTCCCTTGAGATACCATTCCTTCCAGACAAAATGAGCCGCAAAATTGCGGCCTCAGTTGATCCAAGAGCCTTAATCATGGAATTCACAGAAACCAGACGGTTGTACCAGCAGTTAGCCGCAGAGTTAAAGCAGCGAATCGAAGCGGGTGTTTATCCGGTAGGTGATAAATTGCCCGCAGAACGCTACATTTCCGAAGAGATGAATGTCAGCCGAACCGTGGTCCGTGAAGCGATTATCATGCTGGAAGTGGAAGGTTACGTCGAAGTGCGCAAAGGCTCCGGCATCCATGTGATGTCGAATAAGCAAAAACACTTGGTGATGCCCAATCAGGGGATTGAGTTCGCCACTGCTGGCCCTTTTGAGCTGTTACAGGCGCGCCAACTGATCGAAAGTAATATTGCTGAATTCGCCGCCACGCAGGTGACACGGCAAGATATCGTGCAATTGATCGAGATCCAGAAACATGCGCGGCAGGAAGATCGTTTCCGTGACTCGCAGTGGGATCTCAAATTCCATGTGCAGGTGGCGTTGGCGACCCAAAATACCGCCATGGCAACAATTGTCGAAAAAATGTGGAGCCAGCGGGTGCATAATCCCTACTGGATAAAGCTGCATGAACATATCGACGATAAATCGATTGAGAGCTGGTGCGAAGATCACGACAGGATACTTGAAGCTTTGATGCGCAAAGATCCCTACGCCAGCAAACTCGCCATGTGGCAACATCTGGAAAATACCAAACAGATGCTGTTCCGCGCGACGACCGATGATTTCGAATTTAATGTGGACCGCTATTTATTCACAGAAAATCCCGTGGTTCACCTCGATATCCCCAAAGAAATGGGTGTGGCAGGCATTGGCGTGGTCAATGGTGAACGGCGCTAACACCCAAAGCGAAGCAAATAAAATCGAGAGAAGAGAAACTCTCACTCTTGTTTCTCTTCTCGGCATAAATAGGCCGCTTTAGGGTCAGTAAATGTCGAGTTCTGTCAGCAAACGTCATCGTTACGCTTATTTTTAAACCATTGATTAATAAACGCCCAGTTAGCATCTATATTTCCCTGTTTCATATCCCGCTATTTTGCTAAAGTGGCAGCACTTTTTTATTCGGGTGCTTTGGGAGCGAAACGCAAATATATGCGCTGGTTGTTTGCTCTATTTATTGCAGTGTCTGGCTGGGCCGGTTCGGTCTCCGGTGGCATGCCCTCGCACACGAATTCCAGCCCATCAGGCATGGCGTTATCCGCGCTGAGTGCTGCTTATTCTGACGACTCTCTTGTTAGCGTGACGCCCTTATGCGTCAGTGCATTGCCATCCTCCCTGAGCCTGCAAAATAGTGTCATACACCCGCAATTGCGTCTGGTGGGTGTGCCCGCCAAGAAAACGGCTATAAAAAATCGACTGGGGGCCGCCAAATTTACCGGCTCGACCAATCCTTCACTGGCCAATAACAGTTGGGCTGGCACAAAACTCGCCATGATAGGCGGCAGCCGTGCAGATGAAATCTATAAACAACCACGGCAATCACTGCCGCTGGTGAATTATTCCAACTGGATATTCCATGTATCGACACAGCGAAATCGTGTGGGTGGCTGGAAAGAGAGTAATATTCAATATAGCGGGATGCTTACCTACCACCATGATGATGTGATGGCTTTTTCGTTGTCATAGCCTCAGAGTTGTCGCAACGAGAAGTACATTCACCTCTAGGCAGTACATTGACCTCTTGATATCAGCGAATGAGTTTGTTTTGAATACCTTTATCAAACCATCGCTTAAACACGAAAATTATCGGATATCTTCGCAACTCGTGTTTATAAACTAACGGATATACCCAAAGTAATTGCAGTTGCAGGTAAGCAGCAAACAAACACCCCCGCAGCTTTAAGTACGAAGGATATATAACAATGACGTTTTAGGAATACCAGATGGATATCATTAAAGAACTCTTACATGCTTTATGGGCACAGGACTATGAGACGCTGGCTAACCCGTCTCTGGTGTGGGCCATCTATATCCTGCTGTTTGTGATACTTTTTCTGGAAAATGGTTTGCTTCCGGCAGCATTTTTACCGGGCGATAGTCTGCTGATTCTGGTCGGCGTACTGATTTCAAAAGGTGCCATGAGCTTCCCAGTTACTCTGGTGGTATTGACTACGGCGGCCAGCCTTGGCTGTTGGGTCAGCTATATTCAGGGTCGATGGCTGGGGAATACCAAAGTGGTACAGGGCTGGCTCTCTCATCTCCCGGCCCATTATCATCAGCGCGCCCATAATTTGTTCCACCGCCACGGGTTATCCGCCCTGCTGGTGGGCCGTTTTCTGGCCTTCGTGCGCACCTTGTTGCCCACAATTGCCGGTCTTTCTGGCCTGAGTAATGCCCGTTTTCAATTCTTCAACTGGATGAGTGGCTTGCTGTGGGTATTGATTCTGACCACTATGGGCTTTGCTTTCGGTAAAACACCCGTATTCCTTAAATACGAAGATGAAGTGATGTTTTTCCTGATGTTGCTGCCACTGGCACTGTTGGTGATTGGCTTGTTTGGTTCTTTATATGTGCTTTGGCGCAAGAAGAATGCCGCCCCAATTGACGATAGCAATGACAAAGGTAAGTCAGAGTGATCAAGCTCAGGGGCCGTTTTGGCCGCCCAGTTTGGCATTATCTTATTCTGCCCGTGACCGCCTTGTTGCTGGCGGCACTGCTGTTTACGCCCATTATTATGCGCACCGAGAGTGCGTTAAAAATCCGGCCGAATCAGCAGGGGTTGTCGTTGCCCGATGGGTTTTATCTGTACCAGCATCTCGACCAGAGGGGCATCCGCATCAAAAGTATTATCCCAGAGAAGGACAGTCTGGTGGTGAATCTGGAATCCCCTGAGCAGCAGAAAGAAGCCATTGAGGTGTTACAGGATATCTTGCCAAGTGGCTATGTCATCGTCTCGAGTGAATCAAAAAAACGTCATCGATTATTGCCCGCATTCAGAAATAACATACAAAATGTAGGGTAATTCATACGGCGGGGGTAATATCTCCGCCGTTCCCTCCACTTTATTCCCCCTTTATTCTGCTGATATCTGATTAATCTATAAAAAAACCTGTAGTAAACTTGGGTATCACATCATTCAGCGCTATGCTTAGTCATTCACGGCAACCTGTTTCGACTTTGAATCTTGCTGTAAAAGGAAGCAATACTATGTTGTTACGTACGACGTTATTACGTCATTCTCTCCTGTTGGTTTTACCTATCATCGTGTTTTCGAGTACCGCTCAGGCAGCGGTTGACAATGAATGCGATATAAAAGCCAAAGAAATCCAACAACAGATAGATTATGCCAAACAGCATGGCAATACTCGCCGCGCAACAGGGCTTGAAACCGCATTAAAAGAAGTTAAAAATAATTGCACTGCGGAAAGTCTGAAGGCTGATCGGCAGAAAAAAATTCAGCAAAAGCAGCACAAAGTCACTGAGCGTCAGCAAGAGTTAAAAGAGGCTCAGCAGAAAGGTGATGCTAGCAAAATTGCCAAGCAGCAGAAGAAGTTAACAGAAGCACAAGCTGAGTTAAAACAAGCTAAGGAACAGAAATAGCAACTTCGTTTTTCAAGATGAAAACAGCGAACTATCCGGGGTTATTTTAGGATTATTAACCTGTTAACCTCCGGAGAAATTCGTTACGTTTGGTATTCCCCTCAGTTATGTTAAGGAGCTATTACATGCCACAAGATAAAACCTCTGAACATTTACGCGCTGAACTTAAGTCACTGGCAGATACATTAGAAGAAGTGCTGCAATCTTCGACCGATAAGCCGAAAGCTGAGTTAGACAAACTGCGGGCCAAAGCAGAAAGCGCGTTGAAAGATACTCGCGAGCGTCTGAGCGAAACGGGCGATAGAATTGCTGCCCAAACCAAAGAAATTGCTGATAAAGCGGACACTTATGTCCACGATAATCCTTGGACTGGCGTAGGTATCGGTGCCGCAGTTGGCGTGGTGTTAGGCGTTCTGTTGTCTCGCCGCTAATGATGGCAGAACAACCTCAAACTCAGGGCCCCGGTAAAGGGGTCCTCAATACTGTTCATCGGATTGCCACCATTGTGGTTGGCATGGTTGAAACCCGTGTACGACTGGCAGCCATTGAGCTGGAAGAAGAGAAGGCAACACTGATTCAGTTGCTGATGATGGCGGGGATCACCCTGCTGTTTACTGCTTTCGGATTGATGAGTTTGTTGGTATTGGTCATATGGGCTATTGACCCTGCCTATCGTTTAATGGCGCTGGGAACCACCACAACAGTGCTGTTAGTTCTGGCGATCATCGGTGTTATCTGGACACTCACCAAGGCGCGCCGCTCCACCCTGCTCGGTTCTACCCGTAAGCAACTGGAAACGGATCGCGAATTATTGGAGAAAGAGCGTTGAGCCGCCGTCAATTAGCAGAGGAAAAGGCCGCATTGTTACGTGAGATCCAGCAGCAACGCTTGGATCTCGCCAACTGCGCTGCGCATTGGATTGAAGTCACCGCCCCTTACGATCGTGGTTGGGCGCAGATCGTTGGTATGCGAAAATATTTGATGGTTGGCTCCAGTTTATTGGCCCTGTACGGTGTTCGTCACCCCAGCAAGTTAATCCGTTGGTCGCGCAGAGCCGTCAGTGCATGGGGCACCATCCAATTGTTTCGCCGAACTTTTTTATTACGCTGAATCGTCACCCCGCACCCGCGTGGGGCGTTTTCAGCGTCTCTCACCGACCGCTTCAATTTTTTTGATAAAAACCAACAGATTTTCTTGCTAACAACTTCTCAACTTCTCCACTAACATTCTCTCATCAACTCAGGGAACTTGCGGGATAACACCAGCAGGTGACCACACACAAAACATCATTTGTTAACCATTAACGCCCGCAGACGCTAGGCATTAATACAAACCACTTTTTGGAGAAGTCGTCGATGAACAAATTACAAGATACTGGCCTGTTGGTAGCACGCATTCTGATGCCAATTCTGTTTATTGTGGCCGGTTACGGCAAAATGGGGGATGCCTATGCGGGAACCCAACAATACATGCAAGCGATGGGCGTCCCCGGCTTCTTCCTGCCACTGACGATTTTGTTGGAGTTTGGTGGCGGTCTGGCAATCCTGTTTGGTTTCCTGACCCGTACCACTGCGCTGTTCATTGCTGGTTTCACCATTCTGACCGCTTTGATCTTCCACACGAACTTTGCGGAAGGCGTTAACCAACTGATGTTTATGAAAAATTTGACTATCGCGGGCGGTTTCATCGTTCTGGCGGTCGCAGGCCCAGGTGGTTTCAGTATCGACCGCCTGCTGGGCAAAAAGTGGTAAGCAGCACAGTGATCATGAGCAGACTCTTTTAATTAACCACGCCCTGTCATTCGATAGGGCGTAGTTTTAGTCGCCGTTTAACCCCGCCCTAAAAGCTTAGGGATCTCCCGCAAACACCACGACTTAGCCTCCCCCATACTATCGCGCCGCCACGCCATAATAATATCCGCCTCACGGCTATATTCTGGCCCGACAACCCGCAAACGGCCGGCTTCGATATCTTTTTCGACCATTTCATATGGCATGGTCGCCACCCCCAAACCCGCCAATAACGCCCGCCGTTTGTCCTCGATGGTACTGACAGTCAGCCGTTGCTGTTTATCCAGCAATTGCACCGTCAACACTGGCCGTTCACGGGCAGTATCGGCAACAGCAACGCCACGGTATTTCACCCGCGTCAGCTCTGAAAGCGGCTCAGGTTCCAGATGAATGGGGTGATCTGGGCTGGCAACATAGACGCTAGTCACTTTGTACAATTTGCGGCTGTTAATCTCCGAAGAGGCGCGAAAATGCATATCAGGGGCGATCACGATATCGGCTCGCCCCTGCTCTAAACGCTCCCATGCGCCAGCCAATACTTCAGTAAAAATAGAGACTTGGGTATTGGCTTTGAGCGCCAGTTTAT
The DNA here is from genome assembly GCF_013282725.1 of Yersinia mollaretii ATCC 43969. NCBI lineage: Bacteria > Pseudomonadati > Pseudomonadota > Gammaproteobacteria > Enterobacterales > Yersiniaceae > Yersinia > Yersinia mollaretii. Next base: position 546,568 of record NZ_CP054043.1, read on the forward strand.
CCACCAGCGGGAACAGTTTCCACGCGGGAGAGAGCGCCTCGCTGACGATAGTAATGTGGGTTTCCCAACCGCGAGCCAATGCCTCGGCATCGGTGGTCAGCTTATCTGCGGCTTCCAGCAGCACCCGTCCGCGATCCAGCAGCATACGCCCAACATTGGTAAACTTAGTGCGATGCCCAGAGCGGTCAAACAGCACCACATCCAGCTCTTCCTCAAGCTTTTGCATGGTGTAGCTCAGCGCAGAAGGAACCCGCCCCAACTCATCGGCCGCCGCTGCAAAACTACCACGACGATCAATGGCATCCATCACTCTCAATGCTTCTAACGTTAGAGCCCGATCTTTGGCCATCATTTTCTCAATCAGGAAATTTGAACATAGCGACCAGATTAACTGGCTAACAATCCGGCGTCCAGACGCTTACCATGTCTTTATCGATTAATACCTTCAATATATACCCAAAATTTATTGGTGTGTTACCGCCAAGCAGCCAACACACCTGCAACTTGAAAGATGACCTCAGCTATATACCCTATAGATTTCAAGGTGCAGGAAGGCGGCAAAACGAAAGAATCCCGATGAGCTGACTCAAGTCAGTGATTCGGGTTATTGAGTGCAGCCAACACACCTGCAACTTGAAAGATGACGGGTATAGGAGCGATCATTGTCATGATTACATGCAGAACAGCAAAACAGTGCGGGCAAGCTGACTTTGGTTGGCTTCAGGCCCGCTATACTTTCTCATTCGGCCACTACTTTGATCCAAAATTATTAGGCTATGCTTCGCTGCGCGTCCTGAATCAGGAAGTGCTGGCCCCCGGAGCGGCATTCCAGCCACGCACCTACCCACGGGTGGATATCCTGAACCTCATTTTACAAGGTGAGGCGGAGTATCGGGATAGTCTGGGCAACCATATTCGCGGCAAGAGTGGCGACGTGCTGCTGTTCTCCACCCAGCCCGGCGTGAGTTATAGCGAGCACAATCTGAGCGCGGATCAGCCCTTAACCCGCATTCAGTTGTGGCTAAACGCCTGCCCAGAGCAGGAGAGTCATGCCGCTCAGCACCTGTCATTATGCACTCAGCCACTGCGGCTGCTGGCGTCTCCCGACGGCGAACAAGACAGTCTGAAGCTGCGCCAGCAAGTGTGGATTCATCACCTGGACTTAGCCGCAGGTGAGCAATATACGATTAATTTGCACGGCCCCAGAGCCTATCTGCAATCCATTCATGGAACAGTGGCCGTGGAAGGCCCACAAGTCAGCGAAGCTCAGCGCCTCACCTGCGGCGATGGCGCTTTTGTACAAGAAGAGCAGCATTTAGTGATTAAAGCAGAAACGCCACTGCGGGCGCTGCTGATTGATTTGCCCGAGTGAGGTGGCTGGCACCTGAATAAGCTTAAATGCCACCCTAAAGTGGCACTTAAGTGGCTTTAACGCGTTAGGCTTTCAGTGACGCCATATCAATGACGAAGCGGTATTTCACATCACTTTTCAGCATGCGCTCGTAGGCGTCATTGATATCCTGAATGTTGACCATCTCGATATCTGAGGCAATACCGTGTTTGGCGCAGAAATCCAGCATCTCCTGTGTTTCCTTAATGCCGCCAATACAGGAACCCGCCACCGAACGCCGCGCCAGAATCAATGGCATGGTGTTCAACATCGGGCTGAGATCCCCCAAGAAACCAACCAGCACCAGTGTGCCATCCACACTCAGTGTTGGCATGTAAGGGTTGAGATCATGCACGTAAGGCACAGTATCAATAATCAGATCGAACTGCCCTTTCACGGCCGCCATCTGCGCATCTTCCGTCGATAATACAATGTGATGGGCGCCCAGACGGCGGGCATCCGCCTCTTTGCTTGCTGAACGGGTAAAGAGTGTCACTTCAGCCCCCAGCGCATTCGCCAACTTCAATGCCATATGGCCTAAGCCCCCCAAACCGACCACCGCCACTTTACTGCCCTTCCCCACTTTCCAATGGCGCAGCGGTGACCACGTGGTGATACCCGCGCACAGCAGGGGCGCGGCAGCCTTCAGATCCAAACCGTCGGGCATTTTCAGCACAAAATCTTGTGAAGCGACAATGGCTTGAGAATAACCGCCGAAGGTTGGCGTATGGTCATGGCGGTCAACACCATTGTATGTTTGCACATTGCCAACTTCGCAATACTGCTCCAAGCCCTGCTGACAGGGCTGACACACTCGACAAGAGTCCACCATGCAGCCAATACCCGCAAAATCGCCCACTTTGAATTTGGTGACCTCTTTGCCGACCGCCGTCACTCGCCCCACCACTTCATGACCGGGCACCAGCGGATAGGTACTGAACCCCCAATCGTTGCGCGCCTGATGCAGGTCAGAATGGCAAACGCCGCAATAAAGCACCTCCATCACGACATCATCAGGGCGAGGATCGCGGCGAGTAAATTCTAATGGTGCCAAAGGAACCTGTGCTGACTTGGCAGCATAACCGAGTACTTTCATTGTCATTGGGTATCTCCGGTATTATGAGTAAAGTTATTTTAAGTGCGATAAGCCACCGGACTTAATATGGACACCCTAACTGTAGACGCTGCCAGAAATTTCATCGTGATTCCTTCGCCAAGGTTGGGTACCGAGTTGATTCATTTGATGAATATCAATTACTGGAAATATTGTAATTTTCTTTTTCATCGTTATAATTTAGCCGGCTAAATAAATTAATGTGAGCGATATGGACTATAAAGCAAGAGAGCTGCCAACCCGCGAGACGCTGGCCCGCGTGCAGAATCAGGAAAATCTCGACACCGATGTTTCAGGTGTCGATTTAGTTTTGAATCTGATCACTACCGCCGATTTAATTCGCTCGAGCATTTACGCCCAACTTGCTGACAAATATGATATTTCTGAAGGGAAATTCATTCTGCTGATGTCACTTTATGGCGAAGGCGAAACCGCTGCCAGCGAGTTGGCATTGCGCATTGGTGTCGCGCCAGCAACCGTCTCCGTCATGGTCAAACGTATGCTCTCCGTCCCAGAACCCTTGATCACCATGACCCGAACCCATGCCGATGGGCGCTCTCGCTTAATTGCATTAAGCCCTGCGGGCTACCGCGTCATTAAAGAGGCGCTACCGGGTCACATCAACGCTATTCGCTCCTTTGCCGAAGTACTCGATGACCAAGAGCGCGAATCCCTGATTTCAATGCTGCGAAAACTGCTGCGAAAGAACACCTAAGACACGGGTTTATCACGATAAATCCTCTTTTTAACTATAAACTTAGTCGGCTAAATAAATTGAACCAAGAACAAAAAAACGCCTTAAAACCCATCAAGAAGATAGCGGTGACGTTCTTGGTGCTGCTGCTTGTCGGATCGAGCCTCATCTATTTTGGCTCAAGAAATGACGCGGTCTCCGTGGCCCAAAGTCTGAAGTCTGGCGTACTGACCGCCGATAATATCAATGTCGCATTTGAAAATGTGGGCGGGAAACTCATCACCCGCCATGTGCAAGAGTCTCAAAGGGTCCAAAAAGGTGACATCCTCATGGCGCTGGATGAGGTGGATACTAATATCTCCATCGAGCGCCTAAAAGCGGTTATCCGTTCTCAGGAGGCGTCGATTCGTCTGGAAGAGTCTGCGACCCGAATTGCGAGCGATGAAACCAAATTAACCGAACTCTCTTCTTGGCGAAAAATTGAGGAAATTCAGGCCACCCTCAGTGCAGCCCGCGCCAGTGAAGAGCTTGCCCGCACTGACTTCAACCGGGCGGCTAAGTTGAGTCACACTGGCAGTGTTTCGCAATCGATGCTGGATAATGCCAGAAGCACCTTAACTCAGACGCATTCGGCTGTCGTGCAAGCAGAGCGCCAGCTTGCATCGGCCATGATTGGCACCACCCCCGAGCAGATGAAGCGCCTCGCGGAAAAAGCGAGTGCTCAGGGCATGACACTGCAAGCCATCGCCAACTCGCGCGAGTCGATAAAAAACCGCGAAAATGTGCTGGATCAGTTGCGTGCGCAGTTAGCCCAATCTCAAGCCGAGCTTAAACAACTTGAGGTCAACCACAGCCGCCTGACACTAACTGCCCCCGCCGACGGTAAGATCTTAAAACTCTTGTATGAGCCGGGCGAAATCGTACCGACGGGCGCGCCAGCGGTTCTTTTAGAGACTGACCACCGCTACGTTGATATTTACGTCAATGAAAATATGGTTAGCGCTTACCAACCGGGCACCGCCGTGACCGCCCAAGTGCCAGCACTTGATACTCAGGTTAAAGGGGTGGTGCGCTTTGCCAATGCTGCCCCCTCTTTTTCTGATTTGCGTATGACCCGAGAGCGTGGTCAGGCGGATTTGACCTCCTACCAAGTCCGAATCTATACAGAAGTAAAACCGCAATTGATCACCGGAATGACACTCGAGGTGGATGATGCACAACATCGTTAAGTCCATGTTCGATGAGATTGCAGCCATGATGTCAGGGCATGTGATGCCCTACCACAAGGTCGCCATTGTCGTGGCGGCAGTCATCGCCTTATTGTTTTCGCTGATCTTTTCTCACTCGACAGTCTTTGAAGGCAGGATTGCGGTGATTGACCTCGATGCCTCCCACTATTCAACCGAGTTAATTCAGAAGATCAATACGTCACCCTATATTGAGATCACTCAGGTTTTAAACTCCCCGGTTAATCCCGAAATATTGACCTCACACGACCGCAATATTGGCGTGCTCTATATCCCAAAAGGGCTTGAAAAGAGTCTGAAAACAGGTGATAGCACAGTGCGTTTGGGCTACTTTGCTGACTACAGCAACTCAGCGCAAAATGCCGAAGTGCTGCAAAATCTTCATGAATATATCCCCGAGCTGGGAGCTGAGATTGGTGCCGCGCGTATATCTTCGTTAGGACTTGGCGAGGCGCAGCTAGAAGCGGCGTTAAGTCCAATGTTGCTGAAAAGTCGCAATCTTTTTAACCCGACCAGCTCCGCGACTAACTCGACCAGCATCGCTTTTGTCTACTTTTTCTCCTCACTCTTTTATGGTCTGGCGACACTGATGGTCATCGGAAGGTTGAAAGTCACCGGGGCTTGGGGCAATGCCATTTTTAACCGAGGCCCGCTGGCACTGATGTGCCGCATGGTTCCCTATGCCCTCTTTTACACCACCGGCATTACCCTCGTGAGCGCCTTATTAGTTGTTTTTGGTCAACTACGATTTGAGGGCAACTATTTTGCCTATGTGCCGACGATCTTCATGACCGGGCTAGCTTTTGGCTGGCTGGCGTTGATTTTGTCTTGGAAGACTCAAAATCCGGGGGAAGGTGCTAGTCTCATGACTTTCCTAGTGCCGCCGGGCTTTATTATGGGCGGAGCCACCATGGCGGTGGGTTTTATGCCCCTATGGGCCTACTACATGAGCTACGCCTTCCCACTGGTTTGGCAATATCGATTTTATCGCGATTTCGCCATGCGAGGGCAGACTCTTGCCGAGATGCTCCCAACCTATGGTGCTTACTTGATCTTTTTGACGGTCATCGCTTTTGTGCTGGTGCTACTCTACTACCGCACGAAAAAACAGGTTGAAGCCGTTAACTGACCGTGTTCAGGTTGAGCAAATACACAGATATTTTAATGATGTCATCTCTAGGTTCTGTCCATGCGCCACCAACGACGGCTTAATGTGACAGAGCCTATGATGCTTCATTCATACCATTAGAAAGTATTTACTGTCACTGATGCTCCTCATTTAATGACAATTCCATAATAAACAATCCGTAAGAAATATGAAAATATAATGGTATTGATTCTATTTTTACTAGGAAATAATAGTTTTTTATACGTAACTATTTACTTATCATTGAGGATAAATAAAAAAACACGTAGCCTATTTCGTTTTATTCCATGGCGTGTTTTTTGAATTTATTAAAACCCATCGACAATACCAAGATTGGATGCCTATATTTATACGAAGGTGTTAATTATTAATATCCTTCCCCCTATGTATCCCCCTACTGTCATTAACCATGTTAATAACTTAAATTAGCCGAAACATCATTTTATTAGCCTTGTAAATAGCAAAATTATAATCCTTGGCACTGCTTCAGTGTGACGTATTTTGATAATAGCAGGCCGACTTACTCAGCTAAGGAACTACCCGATGAAAGAAATTTCACAATCCTCTCCTGTATGCAGTTATAACGAATGGGATCCATTAGAAGAGGTTATCGTAGGGAGCATTGAGGGGGTTTCTATCCCAGCGCTAACTCACGAGATGAAAGCTTTTATTAGAAAGGAATATTGGGATTTTTATCAAAAAAATGCGGGGAAACCCTACCCTTCAGAGATGGTGCAAAAAGCAGCTACTGCTCTGGATAACCTTCAACACGTTTTAGAAAATGAAGGTATAACGGTCCGCCGTCCAGGTCCAATAGACTTTGGCTCAATGGTTGCAAAAACACCGTATTTCGCCGCATCTGGATTTTGTAATGCAGATGTTCGCGATGTTCTTCTTGTCGTAGGTGATCAAATTATTGAAGCGCCGATGTCGCAGCGTTGCCGCTATTTTGAATATCTTCGCTATCGTCCATTAATTATGGAATATTGGAAGAAAGGTGCGAAATGGACTGCTGCCCCTAAATCGGGGATGCCTGACGCACTTTACGATTGGGATTACCCTGAAGATGATATGTCTTGGTTTCGCGGTGAATCCGGGGTTCCTGCTACTGTTGGCCCGCTAGTTGGTCGTTTTATTACAACCGAAGCAGAACCTTGTTTTGATGCCGCAGACTTCACGCGTTTTGGCCGGGATATACTCGCACAACGTAGCCAAGTGACGAATGAACTCGGGATCCAATGGGTGGAACGTCACCTAGCGCCTGAATATCGTATTCATCGGGTAAAATTTCACGATCCCGGTCCGGTGCACATGGATGCCACTTGGGTACCGATTGGTGAGGGGAAAGTTCTTTCCTGTCCCGACCGTCCCTGCCTATCCCCAGATATCCTTGATATGTTCAAACGAGGCGGTTGGGAAATTTTTTATCCACCTAGAGGAGTAGCTAAAGCAGAATTTCATATGTCGAGTAGTTGGCTTTCTATGAATATTTTGATGCTTGACTCCCAGAGAGTGATTGTTGAGGCATCTGAACAGCCAACTATCGATTTTTTCCGGAGTATTGGTATTCAGCCTATCCCAGTAGATTTTAAAGATCACTATGTTTTTGGTGGTGGTATCCATTGTGCGACCAGTGATATACGCCGAAAAGGCCCATTGAAATCATATTTTTAGCCTTTAATTGTGCCGATGAGCACCAATCGTTAGGTCACAACTGTATGAAGATATTAATAATCAAGGATTAAGTCTAGCGATGAGTAATTCCTCCAACACACAAAGCCAATCAGTTAGTGGTGTCTATTCACTGTCATCGGCCGGTTATTTAGAAATAGATAAAGTTGGCCCAAAAGCAAAATCACTTGGGATACTTAGATTAAATGGAATTAAGGTTACGAATGGATTTGTTATTACTGCAGATGAATATTTATCATTTATAAAGTCAACTCATTTGGATGAGATGGCAATATTGGCCACAATGCAAGGAAAGGTCAGTGTAGCAAGCTTGCTTGAGATTAAAAATACAATAATGGAGGGTGATATACACGATGACTTATTGGATGAAATCGTAGAGCATGCTCGCTCTTTGGATGGGAAAAATGGATTTATCGTCAGATCCAGTGCCGTATCTGAAGATGGTGAAAGAGAATCTTCGGCAGGTTTGTACGACAGTTATGTATGTGCAACTTTAGAAGATTTACCCATGAAAATAAAATCATGTTGGGCTTCAATATTTAATGAAAATGCAGTTTATTATTTAAACAATAGAATGCCTAATACCATTCAACGTATGTCCGTCATTGTTCAGGAACTCATAATACCTGATGTTTCTGGTGTTATTTTTTCTGCCGATCCTGTATCTGGTAATAAAGATAAAATTATTATCGAAGTGGTTAAAGGTTCTTGCGAGAATCTGGTTTCAGGCAGTGACACACCAGATAGATATGTTATTGATAAAAGAGAACATAACATTTTAGAAAGATATTTAACGCAACCTGGTATCGCGCAGATTAGTGTTAATATTTTGAAAAACCTTGCTAATTTAGCATCCCAAATTGAAAAAATAATGGTTATTGATAGCTTGGATTTAGAATGGGGAGTACACGAAGGTGTGATCTATATTTTCCAGTCCAGACCAATAACGACCTTAGCAATGAAAAGTTCGATGATGGCAGTCACGAATGAAAAGATATATCACCCATGGTGGTCAGATTGTGAACCTTGCTGGAGAACTGATGCGCGAAACTGGGCAATAAATAATAGGAATGACATTGCCTGGAATGGCATATGTAACTTTTTTTTGTATGTCGAAAAGGGAATGACCCACGCTTATCTTTCAGATGCAGACGTGAAAAAACAAATCATGGAAGGAAAATTCTTTTTTGATGAGGGTAATATTCTTATTCAAGAGTCAATACTTGAAAACTTGTTAGCCTCATTTTCTAACTTTAAAGAACAAACTGCGAAATTAAAGTTTGAACAAATGAGTCGTATTGAACTATCTGATTTTTTCTATACAGCTATGGATTTGTACGGTGTACTAACGAGTCATTATCGTTCCACTGGGAATGAGTTTACTGCCTTGTTTGGAGAGGATATCAATTACTATCTTAATAGTCAGGAGATTGAACAACTGGATAAATGGCTTTCTCATGAGGCACTGGTTGACGAATCTCGTGATTTTCGAGCGCTATGTAATGAAGAATCCATGGTCAATGCAAAGAGTATAAGGAATCATCTTGAGAATTATCCATGGCTGGTGATAAATCATTATACTTATAATGATGCCTGTGATTCTTTATTAGACCGGATTGAAAAAAACACTCACCTTACTCAGTTAACGCATCCCATAGCAGTTCATACTCCGCCAGACTGTATTGATAAGTTGCCAGCTAATCATTTCAAAACATATAGGTTAATTAAAAAATTTAGAAATGAGATAAAGCAGTGTTGGGCAAGCTTTGATTATATTTTGATTCCATTCTTTATGAAAGTAAGTGAGTTAACAGAAGAAGATATCAAGGATATTAATCAGTACTATCTTATGAGTGAAATAACAAGTCTAATTAATGATAAGAAGAAGTTGTCGTTGCAAGAAAAAAATAGCAGACATGAAAAAATGATCTTTATTTTTTCAGATGGTGCCAGTCGCATAGAATGCGGTGACTTAGCATCCGATGAATACAATAAATTATATACCAATAAATCAACAGAATTGAACGGAAGTGTCGCTTGTCGAGGTGAGAAAAATACAATACAGGGTGAGGCTGTCGTTTTACGTTGTAATGATGCCCTGAGTCTTAAAGAAGCACGACAGGCGGTGATGACACCAGGGAAAATAATTATAACGTCTATGACACAATTTAACGCCTTGGACGTTATTGTCAAATCAGTTGGTATTGTAACCGATGAGGGGGGAGTATTAAGTCATGCGGCTATTATTGCAAGAGAATATGGCATTCCTTGCATTGTCGGCACAGGGTCATCAACTCAAAGAATAAAAACTGGAGATCAAGTAATTATGAATCTTGATAGTGGTGACGTGAGTATTGTGGATTGATTTTCATCATTGAAAACAATGAATCTAAGTCTATTTTTCCGCGAGAATTACCATATAAGTATTTAAGTCAACAGATAATGTGATGTTGATTATGGATAATTAAACGAAAATGATACTGTTGCCATTGATTATTTTTAATAAAAATTTTATTTAGGGAGACGTTAATGAGTCGCGATTTTTTTATATCTCTATGCTCAGCAATATTCGTTTTAGCACTGACAACGACTGAGCTTCAAGCAGTCAATGTGATCGTCGCGTATCAGACTGAAGCTGAACCCGCAAAGGTTGCCCAGGCGGAAAACAGCTTTAGCAAAATGTCGGGGGCTACAGTGGATTGGCGTAAGTTCGATAGTGGCTCGGCTGTGCTACGTGCACTTGCCTCCGGCGATGTACAAATTGGTAATCTTGGCTCCAGTCCATTAGCTGTTGGTGCCAGTCAAAAACTGCCCATTGAAGTGTTTCTTATTGCCTCGCAGTTAGGTGCATCCGAAGCGTTGGTGGTGAGAAAATCAATCAATACTCCCCAAGATCTCATCGGTAAACGAATTGCTGTGCCGTTCATTTCTACCCCGCATTACAGTTTATTGTCTGCCCTCCAACATTGGGGGATTGAGCAACAAGATGTTCAGATCCTGAACATGCAACCCGCTGCGATTTCAGCAGCATGGCAGCGAGGAGATATTGATGGAGCTTATGTCTGGGCCCCAGTGGTCAATGAACTCGCCAAGACCGGAAAAATCTTGACTGACTCAGAACAAGTTGGACTTTGGGGCGCGCCAACGCTGGATGTCTGGGTTGTACGTAAGGATTTTGCAGAGAGTCATCCCGACGTGGTAACCGCTTTTGTTAGGAGTACATTAGCAGCACAGAAAGCCTATTTAGCGGCCCCTGAAGCATGGCTGGAGGATAAACTCAATATCAGCATACTGGCGCGACTGAGTGGAGCAAGCGAAGCCCAAGTGCCAGGGTTGGTCAAAGGGAGTCGCTACCTCCCATTGGCAGAGCAGATTATACAGTTAGGTAAACCGGTCGAAAAAAACATCCAAGATACAGCTAAGTTCCTGCAAAAAGAGGGAAAGATATCTCAGGTTGAGAGCGATTATAGCGCCTTTGTCACCAACCGCTTTGTGCTACAGGCTCAGGTTACGCCGAAGTAATTAAGGACGCAGCATGCTGAATGTTAACCATATTAGTGCGAAGTACAATGGGCTGAAAGTTCTGGATGACGTGTCGTTGCAAATTAGTCATGGAGAACTGCTCGTCGTACTAGGGCCGTCTGGCTGTGGGAAAACGACACTACTGAACTTGATTGCTGGTTTTATTACCCCTTCTGCGGGGGATATTACTCTCGATGGCGTCCGGATCAAATCACCAGGAGCTGAACGGTGCGTCGTTTTCCAGTCTGAAGGTTTGCTACCCTGGCGTAATGTTTTAAATAATGTGGGATTTGGGCTGCAACTTGCAGGGATAAATAAAACACAACGCGACACGATTTCACGGAAAATATTAAAACAGGTGGGTTTGGCAGATTTCGAAAACTATTTTATATGGCAACTTTCCGGAGGTATGCGTCAGCGTGTCGGTATTGCTCGCGCCTTGGCTGCAAATCCGCGAATGTTATTACTGGATGAACCGTTCGGCGCACTTGATGCATTCACCCGCGAACAGATGCAAGAGTTACTATTAAAAATTTGGCGCGATACAGGTAAACAGATATTACTCATTACCCATGATATTGAAGAAGCTATTTTTCTGGCCAGCAAACTTCTATTACTTTCCCCAGGGCCGGGGCAAGTAGTGGAAAGTTTGTCGCTTGATTTTGGCCGCCGTTACGCGAGTGGCGAAGCCTGCCGCACCATAAAGTCTGATCCAGAATTTATTAGCAAACGTGAATATGTTCTCAGCAAATTTTTTGAGCAACGTGAAGGGTTATTATGAAACGGAATTGTAGTCTGAAAAATAGAGCCGCTGGGAAAGGGGAGCGAACAAAATACGGGTGTATTTCGCTTAATCTATTGATCAGCAGTGCTACGTTGTTGGCGGTTTTGATTATTTGGTGGGCAGCAACAGTGCAAGAGCTAATAAATCCTCTGTTTCTGCCTTCACCGCAGCAAGTGCTAAATCAGCTGATGGTTATTGCCAGTCCGCAAGGCTTTATGAATGCAACGTTATGGCAACATTTGTCCGCCAGCTTAGGGCGTATTTTGGTCGCATTATTTGCCGCTGTGAGCATAGGAATTCCTGTAGGGATTGCTATGGGTATCAACAGCCGTTTGCGGGCCGTACTGGATCCGTTGATTGAAATCTATCGTCCTATTCCCCCGCTGGCATATTTGCCATTGATGGTGATTTGGTTTGGTATTGGAGAAACTTCAAAAATTCTATTGATTTACTTGGCTATTTTTGCACCGGTTACACTTGCAACAGTGGTAGGTGTCCGCAGTATTGAGCAAGTAAAAGTCCGTGCTGCTCAAGCTCTAGGGGCAACGCGGTGGCAAGTGTTGCGCTTTGTGGTGCTCCCCAATGCGCTACCCGCAATTCTCACGGGGATTCGTATTGGCTTGGGAGTCGGCTGGTCGACACTGGTTGCAGCAGAGCTGATCGCCGCGACCAGAGGTTTGGGTTTCATGGTCCAATCGGCTAGTGAGTTCCTTGCTACAGATGTAGTCATTGCAGGTATCATCGTGATTGCTTTGGTCGCCGCAGGATTAGAGCTAGGGCTGCGCGCATTGCAACGAAAAATAACGCCATGGTATGAGCAAGTAGGATAATGATTTTTTTAGTGGGCTAGAACCCGACAAATAAAGACTAAGTATTAAATCCGTGCATGTACACGGATTTAATATCAAATTTATATTACTTATTAGCGGCTTCGATTAGTTTTTTATAGCTATCGATAAGTTCGGAACCATGTATTGGTGAGTCATGACCACCGACAACTGTCTTTATATCGAGATTTAAATTTTTAAGTTTCTGTAAGGTCTTAGGGTACTCCTTTATATTAGCAGAGGCCAAATTACCTAATTTCTCTTTAATTATGCAATTTCCATATAAGGTTTTTTCCTTCGGAAAATAAACAAATATTCCGTCAGGAGTATGAGATTCACCTGTGTAGATAGCTTTTATCTCGCCATTTTGTAGTTCAAAGTTATTATCAAAAGTCTTTGTCGGCAAAACAAGGGGAATATCAGGGAAGCCATCGTACCCTTTACGGGTAGTCTCAAGAATATCTTGCCAATGTTTTTCCATTAAATTATACGTCATTTTGGTAGAAATCAATTCAGCACCAATACTTTTCCAATATAAATTACCACCGGCCCTGTCCGTATGATAATTGGTATTGATAACTTCAGCGATGGGTTTTTTACTTATTTTTTTGATTTGCGCATCTAATTCTTTAGCTGTATCCGGTGTCCAGGTGGCACCAATAACGGTAATATAGTCTTTACCAATGTAAACCATGGAGTTTTCTCTGTAATAATAGTCGTCCTCGACAACATAAAGATTATCACTTAATTTTACCAATGCTATTTTAGATGCATAAGCACCTTGAGTTACAGTGAATAAAACAAAAAATTGTAATATTGTTTTTAACATGAAAATTTATCCTGGTGAGCTTAATTTTAAGGTTTTTATTATATCTGCATCATGCTCTCATCATTTCATCAAAAATCACTTTGTTTATATTTCGTTTAAAATTTAAATTTTTATTGTAGGGCCATTAACTATTTAATGTAGGGCGTTTCTTTATTTTAGGTGGAATATGGTTATTCTTGATGCTTAGGCTTGATATCGACCTAGGATAGATCAATATTTTTGCCTAAGTATCGCCAGTTTAACTCTGTGCTATTTAGATAAATTTGTATGACATATAATCAGAGATCAAAAACTCGCATGGCATTTTTCCAATAAATTTTATCCCTATCCTCATTTGAGATTGGAGTTGAATCCATAAATACCACGGCTTCCATTGCCGACTCATGTGGATAGTCTGCAGCAAATAAAATTGAATCCGCGCCAAGTTCAGTCAGGCAGAGCTGCAAAGCAGCATCAGAATACATGCCACTGGTGGTAATAACAAAATGTAATCGAAAGTATTCGCTAGGTAATTTTCTCATTTTACGAACAGCACCAATGCTGACCTGAAGTTTATAGCGATTATCAATGCGCTGTAGCCAGAACGGTAAACCTTCACCTAAATGCCCTAATATAATTTTAAGCTTGGGTAATTTATCAAATATCCCACTCATTATTAGGCGCAATGCATGTAACCCGGTTTCTGCGGCGAAACCCCATCCAGCAAAATAAAGTCCATAGTCAAGATACGGGGCTATCATACTGGGAGAAGGCTCTCTCGGATGAAGATAAATCGGTAATCCCAGTGATTCACAACTTTCTAATATTGGTAAGTACTTTTCTGCATCTAGATATTCCCCCATTGTGTGAGAATTAATTATGACACCTTTCAAACCTAAACGTTTACAACGTGCTAATTCTATTACTGCCGCGTTAGGGTCCTGAGGGGCAATGGCCGCTAACCCAGCAAACCGGGTTGGAAAAGCCTTAATTGCATCGCTTAATATATCATTCGCATGGTGTGCCAGCATTGTGCCCAGAGTGGGTTCAAAAATTTGGACTCCTGGTGAGCATAGAGAGAGTATTTGCATATCAATTCCAGCAGAATTCATATCAGCAATTCTTTCCGTACCCATATTCAATAATCTATCTTGTACTTCTTTCGTGCTTGGCGTCGCTTTTAGGTAGGTTTTCCCCATCATACGAAAGCCTGGCTCAACATTATCTCTGCTTAAGTAATTGTCCCATTCAGTGACAATATCTGAAGTAATAAATGCTTCCTCTACCGCTATTATTTTGTTTTTCATGTAATTAGCTTAATTTTATAGATATGGATAAATATTGGGTTTAGACCCAATATCCTGCACTAATCTCTGTACTAAAACCGGGGCCAAATGCCAGCATAAATCCTTGTTGGCCAGGTAATGGTCGTCCATTTTCAAAAAACCTATTCAGTACATCAAATACAGCAGCACTTGAAAGGTTGCCGTTTTCTGATAAAGACTCTCTGCTATTTATTATGCTTTTCTCTTCAAGGGAAAAACCGTTAGCCAGTTCATCTAAAATTCGTTTCCCACCAGTATGAAAGACGTGAAAATCCATTTCATTTGCTTCTTTCTGATATGTTGATTTTAAAAATTGTGTTACCTCAGGGAGGACTAGCTTAATTGACGACATCACTTTTTTATTCAGCCTGAAGTAAAACCCAGCGTCTTTTATGTCATAATAAATATAATCTTCCGTGTTCCTCAACATAAATGAATGTGTTGCTGTAATAGCGAATCCTTTCCCTCCTTTCCCTCGAACAACACTGGCAGTTGCCGCATCCCCAAAAAGAGACGCGGAAATTAGAGAGGATAGCAAGGCATCTTCTGCATGAAATAATAAAGAGCACAGCTCGACATTAACAATGAGTACATTATTTCCAGAGTGTGCATTGCAGTGATCTACCGCAAGATTGACCGCAGCAGTTCCAGCTGAACAGCCTAGTTGAGAAATGGGTACCTGCCGTGTTTTGGCAGAAAGACCGAGATCGTTAATCAACATAGTCGTTAATGATGGCATCAAAAAGCCTGTGCATGATGTGGCAATAACCATATCGATCTCATTTATTTCCAGCTCAGCGTTTTTAATGGCTTGTACAGCTGCTTTTTTCGCAAGTTGGCGTGCAAATTTAAGATATAAAGAGTTTCTTTGTTCTAAACCCAAATCAGAAATAATCTCCTTAAGTGGCCGTATAAAATTTCTTTTTAAGACTTGATTATTACTTATCATCTTAATGGCTTTTGGCAACGCGTTGGCATTAGGAAAGTGAACTTTAATAAATTCAATTATTTCAGCTTGAGTGACACTGTATTCTGGCAGAATGATGGCTGGTTTACATATTGTAGGAACGGAAATATTGTTCAACGAATAACCTTACTTATTGATTAATTAAATTGAGTTCATAGCATTTAATTGAACAGACTGTGATTATAATACCTTTATTTTCAATCGGTTTTTATGGGAGTAGTGTGGCGCTAATTAACACTAAATACTTAGTGAAAATTTAAGTTCTAATTATTTTAAAACACTGCCCACAGTATCATAGGCAGCATAATAGATGAAATATTACTCTTCTACATTACTAATATTACATTCACTCTAATGGGCCAAATACCAGATTACCTGGAGCATCCGGGTCATTACTCATATAAAACTCAGCGATAGCATGTTTCATTTCTGTCAAAGAAAAACTACCGTCTCCGTTAATATCCATTTTTTCAAACAGAGACTTAACCGTTGCATCATCGAATGTGCCAAAATTTTTCAAAAGCTGAGAGTATTCAAAATAAGAATAATCACCGCTACCATCAGCATCAAGGGATTTTAATATTGCCTCAAAGAAATTCTGTAGATGTAAGGGGAAACTTTCGAATAAAACAGGTTTTCCAGATATTTGCCCATCAAATACAGTAAGCCACTCTTTTAGAGTGATTTTATTATCTCCATTAGTGTCAGCATAATCTTTGAAAGCCTGCCAATGCTGCATATTGAGTGCCTCTAGCTCTAGAGCTTGTGGCGAATCAGGATCCCAACCTGCTATTTCATAACGCCGTTCGGAACGACGGGTGAAATCTGACTTCTCTAAAAAACCGCTATTATCAAAATCATAACATGCAAATATTTTAGTTAGTTTCTTTATCTGAAATTGTGTCAACATTAAAATGACTCCTTAATTAAAACTAATTTATAACCATTACTGGCTAAGAAACTTCTTTTAATTGCTCCATTAGAGCAAAATTTGGCTCTCTAAAACGAAATAGCATTGTTTATTTAAGAGAGTGAAGAGTTTAATACTGCCCATTGGGTTCCATTCCAATAAGGTGTTGACCCACCATTGACGAGACTGCATCCCAATTCAGACCGATATGTTGAATAATGGCATTTGAATCTCGCCATATTTGTTGCATTGGTTGATTTAGTGATAGGCCCGTTCCACCTGAATGAGTAAAAAGTATATTAATGGCATTATTTAGCATCCGTGCAGAAAATGCGTGATCTCGTCTATTTCGAATACGAACATCGGAGGTAATAATATCTCCACGGGCTACTTTCTCTTCGCAATAAGATATATCACGCAGTAGTAAAAGTTTAGCAGCATCAATTAAGGCTGATGCTTCGGCCAGATGTGATTGAACTGGAAAGAATTGGCTCAATTTATTTCCACTACCAGCTACTGCTCCACGAGTAATACGGGAATCACATTGCTCGATAAGCGTCTCTATTGCTCCCTGGGCAGCACCCAGCAATGGTGAAACAAGACCTAAAGGAACTACAGATAAAAACGGAATTCTGTAGATACTATGATGATTACTGACACTTCCCGGAGGTGAACCGGAAGATGCCTCTTTAAATGTAAGGCATCGATGGAATGGAACAAATATAGGTTTGCCAATGGCTATCGTTTTTGAACCTGTTCCTTTTTGGGCACGAGCACAAATCCACTTGATTCCTGAGTATTTTTACCATTTGTATTAAAATGTACGCCAAGCAAAGCCCATTGAGCATTATCAACATTTGAGGCAAATTTCCAGTTACCTTGGATGACGTAACCTCCATCTACACTGGTTGCAACCATTGTCGGGGCATAAGAACCACATACAATAGCTTCAGGATTAGCCCCCCAAACATCTTGCTGAGCTTGAATTGGGAAAATACCGACCAGCCATTGATGTACGGAACACAGCGAACAACACCATGCGGAAGATATACACCCTCGACTCAATTCAGCTATTACCTCAATGAATATAGAAAGACTTGATTCAAGCCCACCGTAACGTGCTGGCTGTAAAAGTTTAAAAAAACCGGCATGATGAAATAATTGCATTGTTTCTTCTGAAACTTGTCTTGACTCTTCAACCTTCTGAGCATTGAAACGTAGGGATGGCACAAGTTCACGGGCTTTTTTAATCATATCTTTTCTGGTAGATATAATATCTTCTGTTTGCATCGTGATATTCCTATATATTCTGGCCGTGACTTAATCCATCATTGATTTTGTCATATTAGTGTTTATAGGATAAATAATTATCTCAATATAGTCTGTAAGTTATGGTTTTAATGTGTGTAGGATAATTCCGCCCTCCCTTTAAAATTTAAATGTAAAAATATTTTATTTCCACCTTCTCATTGAGACATATTATTTCTGTTTTTTAGGATGGGGGGCAGTCACTGCCAGAATATAAAATCAAGTAAGGCTTCTAACTACCCTGCGATATTAGTTAGAGAGCCTAGACATGCAAGTAAGGAGTAATATAGTAATATTTAAACTAACTTTCGGAGAAAACAATAAGCTGATCTTCTTTGTGGAAGATGATCTCTTTATCTTTTACCGGGTTTATCACAACTCCGTAATTCCGCGTTTTGTCATGCTTATATTTCATGATTCTATAACCGATAGCAATATGACCTTGATTCGCCGCCGCTGCGATTGCTGTGTAAAAATTTACCTGTTGATTGCAGTGCAAATACCTAGTGACATCTTTAAGATATATTTCAGCACCATCCGAATCGAATATATCGTCATAAATAGACTTTAAGTTAATATTTTCAGCATATTGAGTAAGAATCAAACTGACTATCTTTGAACTAATAATGAAGTCATCAGGATAAGCCGACTGTGCCAATTCTCGGTTGTTTGGCTCCTGCATCTCACTAATTATTGCGAAGTGTTTATTGGTTTTCTTTGCAATACCGCGTAAATACATCAATGTCATTAATGTTTTTGAATCTGCATTTTTTGTATCTACATCATCAGATGTTAATACCAGTACACACGAGTACTTCTCAACATTAACTTCCCTAATACTATTATAGGTCATAATATCTTTAGATATAAAGTTTATGTGCTGATTAACCACATCCAAATTATTTATAACTTCAATTATTTTATTTTCATCTCCAATATTTATGGGCTGACAAATGACAGTGGTGTGTGAGCCGGGGCCAATATAAGCATCCATTTCGCGAATAAGAATTTCTGCGCGAGAGTTCCAACCTAATATCAAGGTATTTGCTCTTGGGGGAGCCATTGTAGTTCTTGGATGTCCCAATATAGCCTTATGTTTGATTAAGTTATCAATTTTATGACTTTTAGTGGTAATTTCGCCAATAAGAGTATCATCTTCAGCAATCAGTATTACAGATTCACCGGACTCAAAAATATGGTTCATATCAGGCAATAATTTATTGACGCCATTTTTCGTCCTAATACCGATGACGATAGAGTCCGGATATTGCAATAAAACATCGCTGAATTTTCTCCCTGTGAGATGGACAGAATTACTAAAGTAGATTTCATCACCTTTAAATGAAAGCAGCTCACCGTATATTGTTGCCAGCCCAGGTTGATTGCAACTTTGAGCACTGATTCTTGCCATTAAGGGATCGCTGACGACTAAGGTTGCCCGATCATTCGAAGCTATAACCGCTGCTTGGTAGTAATCTTCACTTTTAACAGCGGCAGTTATCGTGCAAGTGGCAGAAGGCGGATTAACGGCATTAGTAATAGCCAATAATGTTTTAATCACGTTAATGTCATGTTGATTATTGTCTGAGCCAAGCACGATGATAGCCCGGGCGGTATCAAGGCTAAGAATGTCAATGTCTTCTCGTGTAGAGGTATTACCGCTACGACACACAATTTTTGTACCAAAATAATTTTTAAACCCGAAGAGTAACTTTAATTTTTCACGGATGGTTTCTTCCATCAGAAGCTTGTCTTCTTCCCCCATAATAACAATTTTTACACCACCATTATGTTGGTTAGCAATGATAAGTTCCCCAATTATATAATGGACCTGCATAGACCAACCTAATATTACGACATGATTTTTTGCGTAAATCATTGAGCGCCCACGGCGTAAATCGTGAATCTTTTGGAAAAGGGTGTAATTTAGTACACTACCCAACATCGCAGCCATAAGTAGCCCGCCGACACCAATGATAACTCCGCCGATAACAGAGTAAATTGTTCCGCCTCTCAGGCTTATACGCAAAGCCTCTTGCATATTAGTGCTTAAAATATTTATAAAACCCTGTTTCTCAATATTGGGGTCAGCATTAAGTAGAAACAGCGCAGAAATAGCAGAAATAGTAAATGTTAAAATCAAAATGGCGGTTAAAAAGGCAAAAATCCCTTTAGCCATAAAGTTATCGAAATGATAAGTTAATGCTCGTTTAAAACGGTACATAGAGTTTCCATTATCTCAAAAATAAATGTAGTCATCTGGATGGCGTCAACCCGAAGGCCGTCGAAAACTTCCTCATGAGGAAAGAAAATGTCTACTGTGGTGGGGACACCCCAAATAATTGTTTTTCAATTAACCGGGAAAACGGCTAAATCTCTTTCACCGCCTAATGGATGATATGCATAGGATAAATTAGGCGCTGTTCTTAGCTTACTCGCAAAATTATTATTTTCAGCTATTGTCTGATTAAACGAAGAGTATATGGGCTCACCAAACAAACGCCGAATTTCATCATAAATTTTTATATACGTGAAGTAATATGGTGACATCTTTTCATAATTAAATATAAAACTTACACTTTTCAACTGATTTATTTCTGCAATTCTTTTAACAGTTTCAATATCAACTTTAACATCACCTTCAATATCACCTCTACTATTCTTTAAAGAGTCAGCATAAACATTATAGACAATATCTTTTAATTTAACTCGACCTGTTTTCGGGACGTCATTAACAACTAATAAATTAGGCTTGCAAATAATAAGTATCTCGTTGTAATCATTAGGTTTCATCATTAAGATAAAGCACTTAAAGTATTCTAATGTATTGAATGGTTTACCTAATGAATTATCTAACACTCCTTTTCCACTGTTAATACAATCAACTAAAGAATAAGGATTGATTAATTGTCCAGTCGGTAATCCCATAAGTTTACCTGCATGATTAGGAAACCAAACATCAGATAAATGTGTCCCGAGAATATTTTGATAAGGTACATCAAGAACAAGATGTGTTGGAAGAGCTCCACGCCCTCTTCCTTTAGAATAAGAAAGTAAAGAGCAAGACATAACATCCCATGTAGATATAACATCTTCAAATTTCGCACCTTGGAAAGGGGATATATTTATTGCCCCCCCGACGCCAGTGGTGGATGACATAGCATGGATAATCTGAAATTTCCCATTCAAAAGTCCTTGTTGCCAAGAATATAATTGGCGTCTCTTTTTAATCATATTAACCATATTAATAAAATTCAATTTATTTATAGAACGATAGAAGAAAGCACTATTAATGGAAAATGTTGAATATTTACCAACCTGAGACTATTTTTAGTTCGCCATCTATCAGTTCAACTATCTGCCCGTCGTTGATTAACGTTGTGGCACCAGAGACCTGCACCAGACAGGGAATGTTAATCTCACGGCAAATAACTGCCGCATGAGAAAGCAAACCACCTTCATTAGTAATCACTGCCGAACTACGTTTAATAAGATCATACATATTTGGTTGTGTCACATCAGAGACTAATATATCTCCATCCTTGAATTTATCATTCACTTTTTGATAGTTTTTAATATCATCACTATGGACAATAACTGCTTTCCCCTTCGCGCTTCCTTTGCTCGCAATGATGCCCGATAAGTCAGAAACATTTTGTGTAACTTTTTCAAGTCGGTAGGTTATTTTTTTTGCGGAAATCCCCTGACAAATAGTGAGAAGACCATTACTGCTGAGCCAAATCATATTATCGGTACGTTGCATTTTAACGTAGGAGTCTAATTTATCTCCATACATAATTAACCGCTTAATATCATTAACTCGATAGGTTTTAAGGATATCATCAACTGTTTCATTGTATCTCTTGGCCAGAGAATGAAATAATGGATTTAGAAAATAGCCAATGCCTATCCAACCATTTTTCATTCTTTCTCTATTTATTGAAATTCTATTAATCAGATTTACTTTACTTTTAAACTCTGGATATTTAGACAAAATCCGCGTTTTATGGCACACGACTTCATTCGCATTATTCACCGTAGAAGCATCACTACTGATACTTTTCTGTTGGTAATAAATCGCTTCAAAAGCCAACATTTGTTGCTCAGCAGAATAATAGCTAAAAGCGATAAAAGGATATTTTTTGATATGAGCTAAAACACTATCAGGGGAAAATGGTTCAGATAATAGCTGTTGCCAGTCATTTTTCTCCTGAACAATAAGATTGTCCTCATCTGGCTTAAGTAATGATAGCAATTCGTCATGAGAAATTTCATCTAATAATGGGCTATAGACAAAATGTAAGACTTGAGGCTCAGTTGCCGAATAGAGTGCAATATGATTAGCATAGAAACTCAGAGCCTGTTCAAAATGATTCAGTAATACTTTTGGTTTCATATTATCAAAATCACAATCAACCAAATAATCAAAATACTCACGCTGTTGACTATAACAATGGTCAGCATAACCCATCATTTTTTCAATTTTGTTGATTGACAGTTCATCTGAGTGACTACTACGCGTAAAATATTGATATGTATTATTGTTTTTTTTAAGATATTTATCTGCACTGGTAAAAAAACAGGGATAGTCAGAAACATTCTTTTTTGATGATTTTATGTTAAAACTATGCTCCATCATCCATAAAGGCCCTTGAGTTGACTCATTATAGTGAAAGTTACCCTTGGGAGGTTTTACTAATTTCCCACTCGCCATCAAACTTAATTTATTACTTTTAGTTTTACTACTATTACTAATAGCAACTTCTTCAACTTTTTTTTCAAAAACCACTGGCTGACATTTTAAAATATAAAGCTTATCGTAACTCCAACACCACTCTATATTAACCGGACCGCCAAATACGCGCTCTAATTCAAGTACAGTCCTACGCAACTCTTTTAATATTGTTGTGATCAACTCATTGTTAGCTATAGCACTTATACTTAATTTATTTTTAATTTTTTGTATTTGTTCGCTAAAAGCCTCATCACACCGATTCAGGTTGAGAGAAATAGGCACTAACTGATTTCCCGCGACGTTATGCGACATACCAGAAATCATTTCTATCAATAATTTTCCATTATCTCCCTGCGTTCCCCAACTATGACAAATACCGGAAAATGCCCCATGCAGCATGGGTTGAACGATTACATTGACCGAGTATCCTGCCGGACCTGAGGCCATAACTGATTGGACTACCGTTAATAATTGATCTCTTGAAGTGTTCAACACCGTTAGACATTTGCCTGACAAAGAATGTGTTTTCTCATCCTCGGCGACCGAACTGGCTCGAACAGCAACAGCATCAACCTGAAATAAGTCAAATGCGGCCAGTATGCGTTTCTGTACCAATACAGAGGTGATATCTACACCATAATCAATAACAAAACTGGCGGGAATATAATAACGATACTGTTGATATAAAATTGCCAAACTTCTGGCTTTTTCACCAACATGTGGGTATAAATCCGTGGTAATTTCATTAAGAAATAAAATCATACATTGCCTTTAATTAAAATAGCCCATTTTTATATTTAATAAACCATACTTCCCAGGCTAAAAGTTAGTTAGCAACATTTATTAAATATAAAACAAACACGTTAATTAATAGAAGAATGCATTACTATATCATTGATGAAAAAAATAGAATGTAGTCCAATCTCTATTGTACTGTAGGAAAAATACATAAATGGAAAAGACAAATATGTAATAGATAGATACTGCGTTAAATTGGCGAATAACGTAGTAGGGAGAGATAATTACCCCATATCAATTTTTGTACCGATATGGGGTTGAGCATAAACACGTCAACATAAAGTAAGGCTAACGTATTATAAAATATCTATTTTTTATTCGTAAGCCAACGTCAACGTCGCTATAGCGGTAAATTTACCAACTTCAACGCTAGGATTGGTCTGGTAATATTGCGGTATTAAGGTCAGAGTTACATCATTTGGGTCTATTGAACTTTTTATTGGAAAGTTCCCATCAGCACCGATCCAACTCGCATCCGGTCCAAAAGTAATAGGGGCTGCCGATGAAAAACCTGTTGATGTTGAATATAAAAATTGGATACCCACCCCTAAATCTACCGGACTTTGAACGGTTAACACATTACTGATATTACCCCGATTCGATCCATCACTCATAACACCATAGACCGCAGTATCTGCGTCACAAGATAAATTTATCGTAACAATATCTGTTGTAGGCACCACTGTCCCAACACCGATAAAGCGATTCAAAGAAGCCGGAGCCATAATTGTCGATGCCACGGAATCGGCCCGACATCCTTTATTCCCTACCGTCATATTAATATCATTAAGAGTAACTGTCGTGGGATTATAACCAAAACCATTGGTAAAACTTAGTGTACCTGCTCTTTGCGGCGAAATTGTATATTTCTGTGGAGAAGGAGTTACTCCCGTTGTTACTAGTTTAGCCCAATAAGTTACATTAACAAAACTGTCATAAGCACCATCAATAGCAGTGTTATGATATAATATGTTGGCGGTAGTATCTTGAATAGCTACAGAAAAGCGAAACTTATCTGTTTTGTCATTGCTTATCCGCAATACTATTCCTATTCCAGGAATACCTGTTTCATAAATTGTATATGTATTACTACCTTCATAATAAAAACTCCCAGTAGAAGGCAGTTGGCTCTCGTAACTAATAGTGTTCCACAGAGAGTTTTGACCACCAACATGATCCTGAGGAGTCGCCTGCCAATCACTGAGAGCCTCTCCTATACTAGGTACAGCGCCGGAAGCAAAATTGCTTATATAATCTGTTGGTACAACAGAAAAACTGGAGTTATTAACTTCCGCATACGACTTTATAAATAACACTGGAGCCGCAGACAAGAAAAGGCCAATGAATATACTACGAAATAAATTCATTACTGATACTCCAAATAGAAAGTCGCCGTTGCATTAGCAATCCCCGCCTTTAATGGCGCACCGGTGGATTGATATTGAGCATAAAAATTCAATATCGTGTTATCTGGAGATGAAGGATCCAAATTATAAGCCGTGCTTGCCGGAACCGAGGTATTCAGAGGAATCGCAGTTATGCGATCCTCTGCTAGAAACCCCACTGCCATGCCTGTCGCCGAGCCAGCAGCCGTTGGGTTATCTAATTGTAATAAATCCGTATTGACTGGATCCGCATTTCCAGTGAAAGAAACCTTTACGCCTTTTGCCGCTGCTCGGCAATTAGTCAATTCAATGGTAAACGCTGTTGTCCCAGTGACTTGCCCCGGGTAGGTAAAGGTCTTTAAAGCGACATCGCCGATAGGCACAGAAATATTCTCCACCACCACATCACAGCTGTTATCCGCAATGCTGCCGCTGATATCGATCATCACATCATAGGCTAATGATACAGGGCTAAATAACAGGCCGGCAGAGAGATAAAAAGCATTTTTTTTCATTACACACACTCCGCCGTTGCGTAACTGATTTCATTATGTTCGCTGTTTTCTGGTAGTTGATATTGCGCACTACACTGCCCTTGAGGCCCATCGGCCCAACGCACCTGCAATTGTCCGCTTAATGGTAAACCAGACAGATAAACCACGCCGTCGTCAGAAACAATGCTTGGGTTATCAACACCCGGTTGAGTGACTAAAGCACCAAAAGGCACCGCTTTGCCCTGATAAGTCAGACTCATCAAGCTACGCACACCAATTCGTGCATTAAAATCAGCTTTCACTAGTGCCCCACGGGTCGGAACGACATTCAGTGCTGCATTATCCAGCTCAATATTATTCGCCAGAGTATTCGTATCTAAGGCCACCCGATTGTTACGGTAAGCAGAAGCAGAAGGCAGTACAGCATATCCCCAGAGGTCAGTTTTCACACCAGTACCATTGGCAACAGAAACCCCTTTGGCACCTTGGGCTTTTATCAGGACATTGGCATCACTGAGTGGCTGGCTAAGCGTGACACCTTCAGAATGAACAACTACACCGCCACGCAATCCGTAGTTAATCCGCGTATCGCCGCCACTGTAGTTATATCCGGCATTGGCTGTACCGTAAGTCCCTCGGTAGTTCATCGAAGCATTGCTACTGGTATCTCCCCCCCGGTTTGCATAGCTTTGCTGCAAGCTATAGCTCAGGTTGTTCTTATCCAGCAACGAGCCACTGACACCGGCACTTTGTTGCATTTTGCCATGGTTATCCATGGTGTTTCTGTAGTTGGCATACATGTTATTGGTATTGCGACGCGGGGTACCACCAGAGGAGAGCCACCGATTAAGCGGGAAGGACACACCCAGCGAGAAAGCCTGATCAGCATTGCTCAACCACGGGTTTTTATTGTAGTTGTAAGCTAGGGAGTAATTAATATTATTGATATTGGTGTTATAACCCACCTGAAAAAGCTCATTAGTTTTGTTGGTATTCCAGTAACTCTTTTGGTTAGCACTTAGAAATGCCGTGCCGTTCGTACCTGCCGCTTCCACTCGCTGGTTGACGGTGAGTTGTAGATTGCCACGCGGGGTATAGTAAAGATTGTAATACCCGGCTAAGCTCGGTTTAACCGATACCACACCATCTTGCATAGCAACATCATGGTTACCGACCATCATTCTGTTGGTGGTATCCGCTAGCGTATAAAAACCCTGAGTAGAATAGCGATAACCAGCTAACTGAAGGTTAGTTCCTAGTGAGCTAAGGGATTTCCCATACAGTAAACGTACTGATTGCCCGCTATGTTTGCTGTCGTCAACCAAGGTGCTATTAGCTGTAGTGGCATCGAGGGAAACAGCCCCCCAATCTCCCATATTTTTACCCACCCCCAGCAAGAAGGCAGTGTAATTATTTGACCACTGGGTGCCGGTATAAACCGTGGTATTATGCGGTAATCCCCATAGCAAACTCCCTTGAGCAAAAGGTGGCGTTTCCTGATCACGATTGCTACGTATTTTACCGCCAGTCAGGCTGTATTTCATTCGCCCTTCTCGCTGCAATTTAGGCACTGTTGCATAAGGCACGGTATAACTGTTAATACTGCCATCCGCTTCCGTCACGCTGACTTGCAAATTACCACTGGAGCCGGTTGGGAATAAATCATCAATAACAAAAGCACCTGAGGGGACAAACGTTTCATAAATGACATAGCCATTTTGCCGAATGGTAACCTGAGCGTTACTGCGTGCAATCCCACGTACTATTGGCGCAAAACCACGCTGGCTATCCGCCAACATGCTGTCGTCTGAATTTAATTGGCCCCCCTGATAACCAACACTATCAAACACATCGCTGCTGCTATTAGCCTGACCTATCGTCAGATTACTTTTCAGTGACACAATATTGCGTTGGGCATAGCTGTTAATATTCTGCCAATTACCCTTAGCATTTTTACCACTTTTATTCCAAGTAGAGAAATTGCGTAAGCGCCAAGCATCCAGATTAATGCCACTGTCCAGATTCAGGAAATAGTTATCCTGATTGAAATCACCTCTGGAGTTAGAGCCTACAAAATTATAATTAATCAATGCGGCGGTTATACCATTATCCCAACTTTCAATCGGCACTTCACCACGAGCACTCTTATTTAGCATCGCCTGAGGAATACTAATATCCAGCCGTAGTTTTTCTAGATTCAAATTGCTGATGGCATCTGGGATATAGTTCTCCAGTTGTACGCAGCGCCCAGCATCTAGATTGGCTAATGCCGGAACTGCAGCCAGATTAATATTTAATTGGCTAATTTTCTCAACAGGAATGCAGGCCGAGAGTGATGCGCTATTTGTTGTTTTGGTGGTAGCGGCATTGCGTGGTTGAAAATCAATATCATCAGTACCAATTGACTTATCATTAACAAAAATATCTACCCGATAAATACCTGGTAGTGATGTATCACCCCGCTCGAAGTGAGATAGATCCGCCACTTTACTGGGGTCATCAGCCAAAAATGCCGGATCGAAATAGACACCTGCATTAGCCTCAGTCGTATGCAATGCGGTGACTAATAACAAAGCTATTGGCGTTGGACGAAAACACTTTCGTGTTTTTTTCAAAAGATCACCAAACAATAAATAAATTGGTGCCGGAGTATAATTCAACATATTCCCTTCCATTATTTCACGGAATAATTATTAATCCCTCACCTAAAACGCAAACGGATCAGCAAAGAATTTTTTATTTATAGCCACCACGTTAATAGTATTAAGTATTATTTACGACCAACAGTTAATCCGCCAAAGTCATTAATAGTAGAATAGGCAATATTTCCTACAGCACCGGCAGGAATTGGCATTTTCATTTCACTCCCCGGCTCAACCATAACATTAGGCAATAATTTACCGCCGACAGAAACTTTACTTAAGGTGATGAAATAAGGTGTTGGGTTGTTCACTACCAGCTCTTTTCCCCTTTGCTCAACCAACAGTTTTTGTTGAGCATCATCAACATTCATTGTCAAATTTGAAGGGCGATAAAATAGTTTAATACGACTGGCAACAGCAATTTGCAAACTGTTTTCATTGACGTTGTCGGCTTTTTTATCTTTGGATGGTATAGCTTTAACCACGATCCTATAGGCACTCTCTTTATCAGTGGGTAGAGCCTTACCAGTATAGGTAATACGTAATGAATTCTCACTCATGGGTTTAATCATAAACAGCGGTGGTGTGATAACAAAATCATTTACTTTTTTACCCTGATTATCTTCAACCCAAGATTGGATAAGGAAAAAACCCTTTTCATCACTGTTTCTAACAGATAAAGAAACCTGTTTATTTTCAGAAGGATAAATTACACGTGTTGCCCCCAATCCTACCCCCCCCGCATAAGCTACTAACGGCAAAAATAGTGAAGAAAGCAAAGACAGGATGGCACATTTTTTTAATAATTGAGTAACCAAAAAAGACTCCTTAAAATAAATACGTAAACTTGGTGGTTACCGTCGCTATAGAGGCTGTCTATTGATAGGTAACCATAAAGTTTGCGGCGGCATTGCTTGAGCCACTCGTCACCACAGGCAGGGTTGAACGGTATTTAGCAAAGAAATGTAATGTATTAGTACCACGGCTTAATAAACTAAAATCTTTCGGCGGGGCATTGATGGGCAACAGATTATTATCAGCATCAAATAAGGCAATACCGACGCCATTCGCCATATTTCGTTCAGTAATTGTCGCTAAAATAGTAGGATCACGTTCATCGGCGACACCGATAAAACTAATACCCACCGATTGACTGGTCGTTACCGAGCAATTATTTAACTGAATACTAAAAGGAGCAGCACTCACACTGCTACCTGAAGCTGTAAATTGAGCATTGTTGACTTGATCTAAGCGAATTTCTTGTTTTCGGCTATCAATATCAACCAGACAAGCGGCATCAATAACATCGCCAATAAAGTTGAGTTCGCCTCCAGGCAAAGTCACTACGGTATTATTATGACCAGAAGCAAATGCGCCCGGCAGGGATAAAACGACAAAAACCCCTGCCAGAATATAATGTTTATACATTCCAGTTACCTTCTTTATATATCTGATTTAAATCATTACAAGTAATAAGATATCTTGTTAAGGATACTTATTACCTGTCATTGATCTCTTCGTTAGGTATAGGTCACACTAAACGTCATAGTCGCATTCGTATTGCCGTCGGTTACCGTGGCTGCAGTACTAATAAATTGAGCAAAATAAGTCAGAACATTAGTTACACCAATCAAAGTGAAATTACTGTTCGCACTCCCATCGAATTTCACAGCATCGCCATTTGGATCAGTGATGTGAATACCTATTCCCGTTGCAGCAGTACTCGTCGCCCCCATACCGGCAGCAAGTATCTCCTGATTGGCATTAGCGACTGACCCGGTAAACAGCACCCCCACTTGTGAAGCAACATTGGTGTCACATTGGTCCAATATGATGGTGAATGCGGTTTTAGCTGAAGACAGTTTATTTGCTCCACCATCAAGCTCAGCAAGGCGCACCTGTCCCATATCGATAGTTTGGTTAGAGGATTTGGCACTTACCGCACAAGCGGCATTAACGGCGTTCCCTGTAAAATTAATAGTGCCGCCATATATTGGTGTGGCTGCATTTATTTGAGTAGTAGTAGCCAGGAACGCCATAGCGAAGGAATTAAGCAGTATTTTCTTCATGTTCATCTCCATAGATATTTTTCGCGCATGTGCAGATACATACCTGCACTCACGTTTACATAACTCTCTTAAAAGCAGAGTTATCATGCATACATACGCCTGTGACTTACGGGCGTAAATTGCAAAAAATTTCCTGGAGAAAATATGAAACTATTAGTAATTATGAGAATGGCCTTGATCTAATCAGGCTTTATTTTTTCTTTTACAACACTTTTTATAAGCTAGCATTATGAAAAACATTCGTATGTAGTCATATCGAATTTTGGATGTAGGAAATACCTGTAACGGGTAAAGAATCAGAACAAAAATCATGCTCAAATTAGCGTAAACCATCTAACTCATCCAGAGGTGATGTCGGCCAAAGAAAACCCTGCAAGCCCAACACCGACCAATCTTGAACCTGCTGTTGTATCTCTCTAGTTTCAACTCCTTCGATTATCAAACCAAAACTGTGCTCCTGCATTAATGCCAACAACGCAGGCATTAATATACGGCCACTTTCTGCCGCCATGAATAGGCTGAAAATTTCATGATCAAGTTTGACGACCTCAAACAGGCCGGAAAAGAGCGTAGAAAAATTTGCCGCCCCACTACCAAAATCATCCAGCCATAACGGTGAACACAGCGACAAAGCCACCAATAAAGGATCATCATTTACCTTCATGCGCCCCAGCAGGAAACATTCATTTATTTCTAGCCGAACCCAGGGTGCCAAAGACTGTAACAACCGATAGATTGGTGGATTAGATAAAATATCCTGCGCCTGCATTCGATCAATATTCAGACTGGCAACAATATGGTGCTCTGCCAACCATGGCAGGCAACATTGCAACAGGGAAAATTGGTATGCCGTAACCCGGCGTTTAGGTGCAGCATGCGCATGACGGAAAAAATAATCGGGTTCCAATAATTGCTGAGGATTGTCTTGTCGGTGAAAGCGGGATAATAGCTCTACAGCCAATAACCTGCCTTCCAGATTATAGATCGGTTGAAACACGCAATGAACGATGTACATAACCTGATTAAATCTCACGGTCAGCGGAGCTGGGCTAGCATACCGTATTGTCATTGTTACAATGCCTTATTCCATTGGAAAAATTATTTTCGCCATTACCATCATTTTTGTTATTTCTAACAACATTAGTATTACTGCCCCCTCAATTTATCAGGACGACACTCAGACTGTCTGTAGGTAAAGGTAAGGCTGGCGGTAGGATAAATCTTTTGGAGGCTATTGTTATTGAATAGAAAACAACCAACACCAAGATAACAACACCAAAACAAACCCAACTACAGTAAGCCCCTAATGCAACCTAGCCCATCTTTACCTGGCAGAGAAAATCACACTCAAGACTAATTTTTCCATGTGATAAATGGAAATTTCCTACACCACAAAGTAATTAGGCCGACATAGGTAATTAATTATTCTTGTTACCATCATCACATAACATCAATGCCACACAATAACGCCGGATCGTTGTACTAGGTGATGCAGGGAAACACCCTCCCCTTAAAAGCTGGCAAGAATGCATATCAGCACGCTGAGTTAGTGATTTTTTAATTCAGAACACGCAGTTTCCATGAAAGATAGAATAAGGTTTACATAGTGAAGAAACATCTTTTAAGCATAATGCTACTCAGCAGTATTACCTCCTCATTCGCTCAAGCAGAGGAGTCTCAGGAGTTTAGTGTTAAAGGAAAAATCAAACCTGTCGCCTGTGACATATCAGTAACTACGCCTAAAATAGAGTTACCCGTAATTACAGCCAATGCCTTTAAAGAAGCTGAAAGTAAAATCGCTGAAGACATTCAATATAAATTTGATGTTGATTGCGAAGCAGATAATGCCATCAGTATCACATTTTCAGACGGCCAACCCGGAACGGCTTTTGGCAGTGATCCAGATCGGTTTGGTTTGGGCAAAGTGACCGGGAAAGATAATAAAGAGATACCCGTTGGCAGTTGGAAAGTGAAATTAACTGATTTAACTGCAGAAACAACAAAGGATGGCATCATTACCAATGAAATGCTTTCACGTATTTATCGTAATGCTATTGATAAAAGAGATTGGGCTAGTATACGTAAAGATGCCTACCTTTATGTAGATCATGAAATCTCCATAAATCAAGGCACCGTGTTAAATACAAATCAACACATTAAAACCATTAAAAAACTTAGTGGTACATTAACCGGTGAAATTTTTGGCGCTCCGCGAGCTAATTTACCCTTATCAGAACAAATGCCTATTTCAGGCAAGATAACTATGAGTATAAATTACTTATAATTAATTTATGATCACGATTTGTATATTACCTTTTTTAGAGTGCCATTTATGAAAACCAATTTATTAACTATCGCGCTATGTTCTATTATCTTTACTCCATATGCGTTTGGAGCACAACAGGCCAGTATTGATGTCAGCGGTACCGTCTTGCCAGCCACCTGTCATGTTACTATGACGACAAACTCTCATACTTTAGAGGCCACTGCACACGGTGCATTAACTAATATAGAAGTAGATATCACTGCCAAGCAAACTCTGGACTACCCTTTTGAAATTAAGTGTGATGATAAGGCGCTGGTCGGTTTTACCCTGCAGGATAATCAAGAAGGAACCGCATTTGCGGCCGCAACCAGGCACGACGGCCGCTTCGGTTTGGGCAAGATTGATAAAAAAAGCCCAGAGGGTAAAGATTATAAGGTTGGTGCGTGGCGAATGAAAATATCCGATATAATATTGGATGGTCAACCTGAAAATGACAACTTACTTCAATGGCGCCCTAGTGAAAAGGAAAATCAAGGCTTTGAAGCCATGCACACAATATATTTTAACCCCAACCATGATTATGCGTTTATTCGTGCAGGGTCAGGCCAGCAGCATGGTATTGTTGCATTTAAAGAAATGAAAGGCACCATCAAGACGAATGTTTTACTTGCGCCAAAATCGCTGGAACATGTTACTGATGAAATTGATATTTCTGGCAGCGCAACCATGACCATCAAATATTTTTAATTTCATTCATCACCCACTAATTCAGTTTTAATGTCATCATCGTAATGATGGCATTAATGCCTATTAATTTATTACAGAGCTAAAATTTCAATGCCTATTTATACCAAAACTACGACTGCTATTTTCTTTACGTTAAGTTCATTATTGATTAGTAACCCCGCACTGGCTACCGGTGTCGTTCCTGAAACCACCGTATTATTGGTAAAAGAATCCGAAGGGTCTGCGACAATGAATGTGACCAATTCAGATGCGGTACCTACTATTCTCACCACCAGCATTGAGAGTATCCCAGAAGATAAAGAGCCATTACTGGTGGCGACCAACCCGTTATCCTTTGTTGATGCAGGGGCTAAACAGGTGGTTCGTTTCGTATTAACCAATAAAAAACCGTTAACCGTACAGCGGTTAGTACGTGTGAATTTTGTTGGTGTACCCGGCCGTAATAAAAATGAAGCCAAGAAAAACAGTGTCGGCATGAATGTTGGGCAAAATATTCCCGCTATTATTCACCCGGCGGGTTTGAAAGAAGAAAAATCTCCATGGGAAAAACTTAGCTGGTCAATCAATGGCAATACACTGACCGTATCCAATGATTCACCTTATATTGTCCGCATGTCGCAAAAAATTGATCTATTCCCTCAAGGCGGTTTGGCATCATTACCAAAAACCTATGTTTTGCCAGGAGAGAAATTCACCATGAATGTGAGTAACAAAGCAAACTCAAATAATTCAACCTATCAAAGTTTGAGAATTTATCCTGCGACTGTGTATGGCTTTATGGTCAATCATTATGACGTGAAGCTGTAGAAAACGGAATTTCATATATTCACAAATACCAAGGAGGGTAATTTATATTATAAAAATCATAATTTAATTTAAAGATAGAACATAGGCCACAGTTAAATACCATGTTTTTCAATTCACTCCGTCACTCTGCAATAAACTCCCTGACGCTAGCTATAATTTTATTTAGCGGTACATCGCAAGCAAGCAGCGATGGTTGGGAATTTGATGCCAATGCACTTAAGCAAATGGGATATAACCCGGCGGTAGCTGAATTCTTTCAACATGGTTCACGCTTTCAACCCGGCACTCATGATGTTCTGGCGAGTGTTAATGGCAATAAAGCCGTTAAAATCGCAATGTTATTTGGCGCTGAGGGTGAAAGCTGCTTCACAGCAGAAATACTGGATAAACTGGCGATTAAAACCAATAAAGAGGATTTAACTGGTAACTGTCCGGCATTAAAAAAAATCTATCCCTCTGCGATTGTTACTGCCGATCCAACAGCCTATAAAATAGACATTATTGTCCCGCCTGAAGCCTTAATTCATCAGGTAGATCAAAGTGCTGCCAATGCGCCAATGGGCGGCTGGGCCGGTGTTGTCAATTACTCGGTGAATAGCATGCGCAGCAATAATGCATCCGGTAGCAGCAACCAAAATACCTCAGCTAATACAGAAATCGGCTTTAATATGGCGAACTGGATTGTTCGCAGTCACCAGAGTTATTCACATAACAAAAATCAGCAACAATTTTCGATGTTATCAGCCTATGCGCAACGCAGCTTTGCCTCGCAGGCTGCAGTGCTACAACTTGGCGATATTAGTCTGCGTGATTCCGTATTTTCCGGCCCGGGATTTTTGGGCGCGCAATGGTTCCCTGAAACGGCATTATATCAATCAACGGGCGCTTCGGTTTCCGGTATTGCGCAAACTCAGGCCAAGGTTGAAGTTCGCCAATCTGGTGTATTGATTTATTCCATGTTGGTGCCGCCCGGCCCTTTTACTCTGGACAATATTCCGGTCATTGATACTCGTAATGATTTGCAGGTCACGGTGGATGAAACACAGGGCCAACAACAATATGTGGTGCCGATTAATGCCAGCATTGCCGATATAGCCCCCCCCATTGGCAAAGGGTTCGCCTATGCGGTGGGTCAAACTAAAGGGAAAAATTCAACATCGCTGGTCAGTGCAACCGGCAACTGGGTGCCATTCAATAACGTGGGGATCAGTGCCGGAGTATTAGCAGCCTCAGATTATTACGCTTTCGGTTGGGCAGCGAATTCGTCGTTGATTCCGGGTGGGTCACTTAGCTTCAACCAAAATCTGGCGCAAACATCTGGCAGTGCACCATCACAGCAAGGTATTGAAAATCGGGTATCTATGGGATTCCCTATCAGTAGTAACCTGAGTTCCAGCCTTTCCGTTACCCAACGCAACGCCGGCTACCGTAACTTTGGCGATGAGGGCAGCAACAGTAATATCATGACAACTCATCAAGGTACCAAACTGCAATACACCGCAGGCCTTGGCTGGTCGGCACCAATCATCGGCGGCGGCGCATTTTCTTATTCACGTGCAGAGAGCTTTGCGGGGAATAGCAGCCATGGGGTTTCGGCAAGTTGGGCGCGCAGTTTTGATTTCGCTACTCTGAACCTGAATGTGCAGAAAAACCTACAAAATGTATCGAGCAGCGAGAGTGGTACACCCCGCGCCAACAAAGCCCAGATCTACGCTTCGGTGAGTATTCCCTTAGGTAAGAGCGCCAGTGTGCGTGGTTATAGCAATCGCCGCCAAGATGGCACGCGACAACAAGGTGTCAGCTACGGCCAACAGGTTAATGAACAACTAAGTTACAGTCTAGCTTGGGCTAAAGAGAGTAATAGTGCCAATAACAGTTATGCAGCCAGCATCAATGGCGTGCCGTATTACACCCGAGCCAGTGCCAGTTATTCGCAAAGTTCAGGCAATAACAGCATGTCAGGATCGCTGAATGGCGGCATTGTAGTACACAACAAAGGCGTCACGTTTTCGCCTTACTCAGTACAAAACACCCTTGGCATTGTCTCTGTTGGCACGTTATCCGGCATTCCCATCAGTACGCCGAGCGGTACTGTATGGACTGATGCCTGGGGGCAAGCCGTAGTGCCACAACTGGCGGCTTATGGCAGCAGCAATATTCAGATTAATGCACAAAATTTGCCGAAGAATATTGATGTCAAAAATGGCGTTGAAGTTAAATCTGCCTCTGGTACGGTGCAACACATTTCTTTGGAAGCATCGCTGGTGCAGCGCTTCTTGCTAGATGCAGTAGACACCCAAGGTTTGCCATTAGCCGCAGGCGGCGAAGTGACCAATGGTGATGGCGATTTACTGGCTTTTGTGACCGCCGGTGGACAGATCTTTATCTCCGGCGGCACACTAAAATTGCCGCTGATGGTCAGCGATGCCGATGACAACCGCTGCCAGCTTGACTTCACCCCACCGGAAACGGTGGATACCCATAGCTATTTTACCACCGCCGCAGCCCAGTGCCGCCCGGTCAGTGCCTGATACCGAAAATATGATATCTACAAAATCGATACTACCGCGACTCAATGGAATGATAATTCTGCTGTTCACCACCTGGAGCGGCTCTTCACTGGCCGGTTGTGATATTCAGCTCACACAATCAGAGCTCAATTTTGCCAACTTTACACCACAAAAAACGGATCGCATCCAAAATGGCTATCGTAAAATTAATGAATCACAGCAACTGACACTGACCGTTAATTGCGATCCGTCGGAAGCTGCACAACAAATAGCCCTCAACTTTACCGGTATATCTGCAGGTGATCAGCTATACAGCCTCACCAGTTCGGAAGGAACTGTCGGGGTCTATCAATTAACTTTGCATAGTGTCACGCTCGATGGGAAAAGTGTGGCGCTGCAAGCGACGGATGAAACCGGCAGCCACCATGCCGCAGCATTTTCCAATAATAAAAAATTGCAGCCCGTGGTCAATGGCGTCGCAATCAAAGGCCATCAGTTAACCGGACAAGTCACGGCGCAGATCTGGGCGGATGATAAGCGAACGCTGCCCCGTAGCAGTGAAACCTGGTCAGGCAACGGAAACTTTAGCTGGCATTAAGCCCTAGATAGCAATGAACTCAGCACCCTAAAGAGATATTTCATGTTCAGAGTCATATTTACTAATGCCCTATTGATGGCCTCAGCATTTTCAATTGCCCTACCAGGGATGGCAGCAGATAGCGCGCCGTTAACGCTCAAAGTCAATTATCAGCCTGCGGCTTGCAGCGTTAATTTGTCGAGTCAGCACACCGACTTTGGGGATATTTCACCCCAAAGCCTGACCAACAATGCGACAGGGACTCCGCTGAACACGCCGAACCCCGTGGAGATCAACGTCACTTGCAGTGGCGAAGTTGCGCTGGCCGTGATGTTCATCGACCATCGAAAAAGCAGCACCGTAGAAGGGCTAGATTACAATGGGCCACAAGGCAAACTGGGTAATTTGAGCAAACAGCACGTTTTTGGTTTGGGTTATGACAGCCAAGGTTCAACTATTGGTGGATGGGTTCCTTATCTAAGCCAGGTTAGGATCAACGGCGAGCCAACTCCATTTGCATTGGTGAGTCAGGACGGTCTGCCAGATGCAATAAGCAGCCAGTCCAGTGGAAAAATAATGCCCGACCATGGGTTCACTCCGGTCAATCATTTGGCACATGCACAAAAATTTACGCAGCTACATGCCAATATGCACACAGTGACCACACTTAGCCCATTGTCCAAACTCTCTTTGCGCGACGAAGTAAAGATTGATGGCAATATCACAGTACAAATAACCTACTTATAAAACCGACTTATCCAACCTGCCGGAACAGCGATGTGATACTCAGTTTAAAGTGAATTTGTTAGCAAAGATTTATTTTTCCTGAGGATTGAATTCAAATTTTAACCAAGCGTAATAGCCACTTGGATGTACTTTAAGGATCTCGCACAAACGACGTACCGGGTAACGATCTAACATCCGATAAATGAACTCATACCTTACCCGGATGTTTGGGCAAAGTATGCGGCGGCCTTTTTTAGAATATCTCGCTCATCAGTCACGCGTTTAAGTTCCTGACGTAGCCATTTTATTTCAGATTCCATAGCATCATCATGGTTACGTTGATAAGGGGATTTTTGATGACGCTTCAACCACACGTATAGGCTATTGGCGGAGACACCCAACTGAGCAGCAACACCCGATACCGGATGACCCTGCTCGGTAATGCGTTTAACGGCTTCGTATTTAAATTCGTCACTAAATTCTTTAATTGGCATACATCCTCCTTATTTCATACTAATTATAAGAAGCTATACCCTGTATTTATCTGCTACAGATCAATATTTCACGAAAATGTAACTACCAAAGGAAAAGTAAATTACATAATAGAAACAAATAACCAACTCGATTATAGGCACTTATTTTATAAAGATAATATCGATGTCAATGGAATTTTCCTACACAACTACCACTAAAAACCCACACAAAACAAGGAGTTCAGCTACATAAAAAGTACAGTATCTGATGTAATATTCGCTGTGCTGAGTTATGGAACACCAAGATACGTAGCAGCACCTTCTAAAATGGCGTGATTAACAATTAACCTGATAATCTACGACCTATTAGAGGTTAATGTATTAAATAACATACTATAATTATAAAAACTTTATCGACGCTTACTCTCAGATTTACCTTGGCAATTCAGCCAATAAATCGTAAATCTGTGTAAGACCCGCTTCGTATCTATTTTACGTCTTATCCTGAGGTTTAAATGTATAAAGTACTCGTCGTAGACGATCATCCCTTCATTCGCGAAACCGTTAAAATGGTTCTGGAGCAGGATAATTTTCGCGTGATAGCGGAAGCTGATTGTGGCTTGACTGCCATGAAACTTGCCCGTCAGCACCATCCAGACCTTATCGTGTTAGACATAGCAATTCCCAAAATGGATGGTTTAGAAGTTATCAGCCGCCTCCACGACATCGGGCTATCACAGCGCATTCTGGTATTAACCTCTCAGTTATCTGATTACTATGCCGTTCGTTGCATGCGTCTGGGCGCTACCGGCTTTGTTTCCAAGACTGAAGGTCTGAATGAGTTAAGTAAAGCAGCCAACGCCATTATGTCCGGTTATACCTACTTCCCTAACCTGAGTATCAATGCCATAACTAGAAGTGATGTTGGCATACAAGAAAGTGATGCAATCAAGCTGCTGTCCAATCGGGAAATTTCAATTTTGCAATATCTTGCGATGGGGATGACCAATAAGGAAATCAGCGATCTCATGTTATTAAGCAATAAAACCATCAGCACATTTAAAACCCGGCTAATTGAAAAACTTAATGTGAAATCCGTGGTTCATCTGGCTGAACTGGCCAAACGTAATAATCTGATTTAACAGGGATTGCAATGATTCTACGCAAAGCTATTCTGTTGCTTTCGTTGCTTTTACTGACGGCAATATGTCATCACGCGACAGCCAGCTCGGAGCCCTTGCATTTGCAAGGGCGTTCGCATGTTGACGGCTATAAGCTTGATCTCACAGAAAATGATTGGCGCTTTCTACGGGAGCACAAAGTTCTGCGATTGGGTACCGCATTATCAGATTACCCACCGTTGGATATTCCATTAGATAATCATATTTATGAAGGCATTTCCGCTGATTATGCTGCGCTATTGGCGGATCTATTGCATGTCAAGATAGAGGTGCTGCAATTCCCCACACGGGCGCAAGCCGTGCAGGCGCTTAAAGAGGGGAAAATCGATCTGCTCAGCAGCTCCAGTACATTTGAAGCAAGTAAACATTCTCTCATCCTTTCATCGGCTTATGTTGAAAGTGAACCGGTATTGGTCACCCGGGTAGATGATAACCAGCACCCAGAACCAGAACCTAAAGCGGATTTGGCCGGGCAAGTGGTTGCCATGTTCTACGATGACCCGCTAATAGATATTGTTCGCAAAGTCTACCCAGAAGCAGACGTTCAATTGTTTCCCACTCCGCAAAGTGCGCTGGGTGCCGTTGCCTTCGGGCAAGCCGACGCCTATATGGGGGATATGATAGGTGCTGATTATATGGCTGATAATATCTACCTAAATAGTGTCAATTTGATCTATGTCACTCAGTTGGGGGAATATAATTTTGCCTTTGCTCTGGCACCGGAAAATACCCATCTACAAAACCTGATTAATATCGCGCTGAAAACGATCCCTCCTCATGAAAAAGACAATATTCTGCGTAATTGGGCAGCGGACGTCAGCATCATCGATAAGGAAAGATTAAATCTCAGCTCGGCAGAGCAACGCTGGATAAGCAAACATCCTCAGGTTAAGGTCACTGTATCGCCCAATCTGGCCCCACTGACCTTTTTCGACAGTGAAGGCAGCTTCCGGGGGATTACCGCCAATCTACTCACCGAAATCAGTGCCCGTACCGGGCTTAAATTTGATATTTCACAAGCGGAAAACTCGCTTGGCATGGTCGAGCAGATCAAAAAGGGTGATGCCGATATGAGCGGCGCAATACTCTCAAGCACCGCACAAAATAGCGAGTTAAGTTCGACGCGTCCCTATATCAACAGCCCCATAGTGCTCATCAGTTCAATCAATAATAAAGAGATAACAACACTGGCAGACATGGACGGTAAACGTCTGGCGATTGCTCGTAGCTATCCATGGATTGAATATATTCAGACTAATTATCCGAAAATCATTATCGTGAAAGTCGATAGCTTGAAAGCCGGCATGGATTCGGTGGTGAATGGCCAAAACGACGCAACCCTGAATCTGCTGCTGACCGGCAGTTATCTTATTTCTAACCAATACCGCAATAATTTGCAGGTTGTGGCCACCGTCGGCACTGGAATGGAGCAAATTGCTTTTGCCATGAGCCGCAGTGCAGTTGAACTGCAATCGATAATGAATAAAGCATTGCTTAGTATTACGCCGGAGGAAATGCACCGGCTAAATACACGTTGGCATACCAAAGTATTTGTTGATGACAGCTATTGGTTCAAGAATAGGACTTTTATTACCAATAGCTTTGCCATCACCGTTTTGCTGCTGGTATTTACCTTGGTCTGGGTGAGCTACTTATATCGCCGCCACCGTATCCAATTGCGGTCTAACACCTTATTGCAAGAGCAGGTCAGTTTCTGGCGTCATCTGATCGACACACTCCCTTATCCTATTTATCTGTTCAATAGTCAGGGGCAACTGCTCGCTACAAATCGGGCTTATCAGGCGCTGAGCACCTCTCTTGGCCAAGACGAACAAAATGAGTTCATTGGTGGTACAAATTTCGATGACAAATGCCGGCAGGTCATCGCTACCGGGCAAGGTGCCATGGCAGACCGCACCTTGACATTAGCAACCGATGAGCAAGCCACCTTCTGTCATTGGATGATGCCATTTTATGATGCGCAGGAGCAGATAATTGGTGTTATGGGTGGCTTGATTGATGTCAGCCAACGACAACAGCAATACCATGAATTAGCACTGGCCAAGTCGCTGGCTGATGAGGCTAACCGGGCTAAAACGACCTTCCTAGCGACCATGAGCCATGAGATCCGCACACCAATTAACGCCATTATCGGAATGTTAGAATTGGCGCTGAAAAAAGCGGAGCAAGGCTTGCTGGATCGCCTGGCGATCGAAGTGGCTTCAGGGGCGGCCAATAATTTACTCGGGCTGCTTGGCGATATTCTTGATATTGCGCGCATCGAATCCGGCCGTCTCTCTTTGCAACCCGAACGGGCTAATCTGCGCGTTCTGGTCGAATCGGTCGTGAGTTTATTTGAGCAACCCGCACGGCAAAAAGGCCTTCGCTTTGTGCTGGATATCGATTTTAACTTCAATACCAATAATGATGTACTGATTGACCCGGTACGCTTTAAGCAGGTGATGTCTAATCTCTTGAGCAACGCCATTAAGTTTACGACCGAAGGTGAAGTGCGCGTCAGCCTTAAATCGCTACCGCAAAAAAACGATCAGCGGCTGACAATTTGGTTGCAGGTTGAAGATTCCGGTATTGGCATCTCCGAACAAGATCAAGCGGAGCTATTTACTCCGTTCCATCAAGCACTTAATCACGGCCAATCGGCCCGTAACAGCACGGGACTTGGATTGAGTATCTGCAAAGTACTGTGTGAAATGATGGGAGGCAAACTGGAATTGCACAGCCAATTAGGCAAAGGGACTCAAGTTGAAGCCACTTTTGAGATGCAAATTCTGCAACCATTGAATTTACCGGAAGTTTTTGAAACTGTCGCGGCAGAGCCAAAAACGCTCAGTATTTTGATTGTGGATGATTATTTACCCAATCGCATGTTGATGTTGCAGCAATTAAACTATTTGGGCCATGAAGTTATGGATGCTGAAAATGGCGCAGTGGGATTGAAACTGTGGCGCAGTGAACATTTTGACGTGGTCATCACCGATTGCAACATGCCGGTAATGGATGGCTACCAGTTAGCCAAAGGAATTCGTCAGGCTGAGAGTGAGCAAGGGCTAAAACCTTGTTTGATATTTGGTTTTACCGCCAATGTACAGCCGGAAGAACGCGCAAATTGTCTGGCCGCAGGTATGGATGACTGCCTGTTCAAACCGATCAGTCTGAAGGAGCTTAATACCCGCTTAACCGGCATCGAGCCTGAGGAAACTGTAACCCCAACCACGTCTGAACATGACGATATTGATATCAGCGAGTTATTGCAATCAGCCAAAGGTAATAATGCTGCGGTACAAAAATTGTTGGGGTATTTGGCGAGCAGTACAACCAGCGATCTGGTGCTGATTGCTGCGCTTCTGGAGAACAAAGACCGACAAGGACTGGCGCAGCTTGCCCACAAAATCAAAGGCGGCGGGCGCATGATCCATGCGCAGTTCCTGATAATTGCCTGCGAACAACTGGAAACGGCGTGTACCCAGCCTGATATAGACCCGATATTAGCCGCAGGTCAGCGGTTACAACAAGCCATGAAGAAATTGACGGAGATACTCGCTTCCCACCATTAAACTTATTTCATTCAGGCCCTGCTTTAAGGGCCTGAATCTATTTAGATCAACTGACAGGTTTATATATTGAATTCGTTAGTCGGCGGGGAGTCATTCAGCAATTGTGGCTAAGATTAATAAATTTATTATCAAAAATAATAAACTGTTCATTCTCTTTTTTTATGCGCACATCACTAAATACCTCTCCCGGTCGGAGATAAACCGAAGTTCCCTGCTCATCACTGGCACCGCAGCCGGGTTTAATCAGGTATTTAAAGAAGGTGTTGCCACTATTGGTAATCGTGCCCTGTTCCCAATCCAACCGGTAATCAAAGTGAATCTCGCGCGGCCTGACCACCAAAATGGTATCGAGAATAATGATCGGCTCCAGATCAACATCTTGCCTTTTTTTTTCCAAATCAACAGTAGGGACTTCACGAAATGATACGCGATAGTAGCGCTCTCGCTGATCTTTCGGCCCATGATAGAAAAACTTGTAATATTCAGACTGCCCCGCGGGTATTATCCGTTGTTTCGGTGAGAACAATATTTCCCCCCCTGCTGGGCGGCTGGTCACTTCATTACCGCCAGGCCGATCCAGTGCTGATATACTGACCTGATAAATGCGCGTTGTCGGGTTATTGTTATAAACTCGCTTAGCAATAAAGTCCTGATCCTGATTCATCGTAAAAGTCAGCGGCCCCACAGAAATAGCCTGAGCAAAAACAGGGCATAGCAGCGCCAGAAATATCCACGATTGCAACTTGATACTCATTCGAATGTTACCTATTTAATAGCGGTCATTCCAAGTGGCTTGCACGTGAATTTCCCCGGAAGCACTGACGGCACCGAGCCAGCTTTGCCCATCAAAGGTTTTCTGCGAAATAGGATCATCCATGGGGATAATAAAACTGACGTTGGCACTATTCTGAATGCCTATTACAGCTGGATCCTCCAGAGTACGCATACGGCTCCAGCTAATATCCGTAATATCAAACCATTGATGATTACAACCTGCAGCAAAAGTGCGGGTTGTGCCACGATCACTACTTATGCTTAGCTGTGCAGGGAAAGGAACCTGAATACGACTATCAGCAGAAGAAAATCGACAATAGTCAATTCCATTAACTTTTTGGTGTGGGCCGCTCACCATGATTTTCACGCTATCGGCCTGTGTCATACCACTGGTAGTCACATTATATTCAAAGATCAATGGCGGGTTACCCACACCCACAGTACCCTGTCGGTGTGGACTGGCACTGCCATCTGTTGAACTGATCCCCAGTTCAAAATCTCGCGGTTTA
Source organism: Yersinia mollaretii ATCC 43969 (assembly GCF_013282725.1). Taxonomy (NCBI): domain Bacteria; kingdom Pseudomonadati; phylum Pseudomonadota; class Gammaproteobacteria; order Enterobacterales; family Yersiniaceae; genus Yersinia; species Yersinia mollaretii. The sequence goes on from NZ_CP054043.1 coordinate 590,571, forward strand.
ATCATTAACTCATTCGAGGTGGGAATATCATATTGGCTGAGACGACCTGAAGTGGGATTCGCGAGACGAAAACTGACTAAATTTTTAGCCCGTAAATTTCCTTGCTTCAACATTTGTTTAAAAAATCGGCTGGAGAAAAAAACATAAATTCCTTTACTGTCTTTCATTGCACTAAAAGTAAAATTTTCTCCACTACCAGAAGCATTCTTCCAGTTATTTCCATCCAGACTAAATTTTACATCATTGGTACCAGTAGCTGAGACTAATAACGGATTATTAATTACTGGGTATATATAAAGTGATGAATAGTTAATATCGCTTGTGGCTTGCAAATCGTAACTCAGCATTTTGCACACAATACCCGGTTGGCCGCCTATCGAATGGTTTTTACAATCAGCACTCCCCTCCCCGACTACTGGAATACCATCAGTATTGATTAAAATCTGAGAAACGAAATCAATATCGAGTAAACGTAAATGTGCTATTTTTTTATGGGATACATTGCGCTTATTCCAACTGGCCTGAGCCCTATCTTTGCAGCGTTCTCCACTATTAGCATCATAAAACTCTGATGTAGAACACAGGTTAATTTCCATTCGTAATACATCACCGATCGGTAATTGAGCCAAATAGTAATAAAAACTATCTGACATTATTCCTTGAGCCCCCTTACTGCCTCCAGAAGAGAGCCTTACACCATAAAATCCTTTGTCATCTATTAACTGAGGCACAGTGCTACAAGCCGTACCGTTACCACAACGAAAACCGTCAAGTGGGCGCTGAATCTGACTATTTTCCAACCACATATCCAAAGCGAAATTGGCAGGGAAATCGGCCATATTACCGTTATCAATATAACCCAAATCCAGCCTATTATTACCACGCGCATTTGATGATTTCACCCCAGCCATATGAGATGATACCGTGCCTACGGGAGTAACAAAGTAATTATTATCTACGCTACTTTCAATCAAGATATATTGCGTCTGTTCTGCAGGCGGTAATTGTGTCACTGTCGCAGCAAAGGCCGATGGGCAATTAGACAGTAAAGCAAATAGGATAAGGGGAGTGGTTTTATTAACTAACATGACGTGGTACCTCGATAGCTTGTTTTACGCCATGGGTTTTCAATCCCTTGCATACGATATCACCAACCCATGCAGCACCTTGAGCTGAAGCAATATCCAGTTCAGCTGAGCAACTACGATTATTATCATCTTTATATTTTATTGTCGGGAATTGTGTATCCACATCCATCACAAATTCTCCATTCTTGTCGGTTGTAGTATGGCTGATATTATTGGTGATAATGCTGCTACTTAATATGCTACCATCTTCAGCTTTAATCACACCGGAGACCGTGATCATCTGTTTTATTTGTGGCTCAATAACAGCCACATTACCCGGATAGAGAATCAACTTATTTTTGCTTTTGCTGACAATATCAAAATTCACCGCAGAATCTTTATGGTTAATAATCTGCACGTCGTACTGTGCATAAGGTGGCAATGCAATATAATTTTTCGCTCCTGAAAGATCTATATTACGGTTATTTACTTTTGCTGTCAGTAACCCATCTTTCCCGAGATCAGTTTTGATAATCACACCCGCATTGCCATCTGCACGGCCACTAGAGGCAATATTTTTACCTTGCCAGCCAATACTGCCCCTCCCATTGATAGTGGTATTAACTCCTCCATCGCTCCGACTATTGGCAGCAGCATTGCCGGAAATAAATTTGCTTTCATAATTACTTGCCACCCCACCATTGAGCGCACGCCCACCATCATTGTTATCATTAACTATCTGAGATACATTGCCACTAACGTTGCGAACAATACCGAAATCAACATTTTGGCGAGCGGCGAGATTAAGGGTAGCACCACCATTTTGGTGGGAAAGTCCGGCACTAAACCAATGCCCCATTGGCATAGTAAAGTCTAATGCGATAAATTTATCGGAATTGCTTCCTTCACCTGAAGCACTATTATTTTGTTGTAAACCAAGTCGTAGCCCTAGGTTACCGTAACGATTAGCCATTAGATTGTGGCTATAATTGAAATTGAAAAATCGGCTATTATTATATCTGTCATTATTATAGCTGACTGACAGACTATCCATATTAGATATTAATGGCTTGAAATTAATGTTCACTCCAACACTGTAATTATCTCTGGGTGTTTGCCGTAGCGTATTACCAATATAACTTTTCTGTTGACTCAACCACACTGAGTTTAATACGTCGGATAAGTTAGTATTGATCGTGTTAGCCACCCCCCAAGAGTTGTCCGCTGACAGCATATTCTGGTGATTGATATTAATTGATTCACTGATTGGCCAAGCCAGGTTGGTTTCTACGACAGGATTTTTATCAAATGAATAGCCAGAAACCCCTAAACTCACCGTATTAAAATTACCGGTCGCCGATGCGCCCAATACCGCGGTTTGCTGTGCGCTAAAATGGTGGGTTTCGTCACGCCGCCAGTCATCCAGATGAAGCACTCCCCCCCACAGTTGCCACAGTGATGCGCCACCATTAGCCATTCCCGGGGTCAGAAGTTTATTGACAGACTGGGTTCTTCTTTCGATCACTTCTCCATTAACCACTACTTCCATATCAACGTTATAAATACCATTAGGCAAAGCCGAGGTGTTAATCTCGTGATTGCCCATATCAAAGCTTTGTACTGTCAGTAAACGCCCACTCCGGAGCAACCGCACTTCTCCAGCGGAAGGTAAAAAAGCAATAATGGGGGTAAGTGACTGGGTATTATCGAATAAGGTCGAATTGGCGCGGCTACCGTAAGAAAAACCGTAAATCTGGCTATAATTGAGGCCAGTAACCGGTGCTAGGGATTGCAGATTCCAACTATCAAGCATACCTGCTGCAAAACGACGTCCGTTAACATCCTTTACATACATCGCTTTGTATAACTTAGCTTGCCGGTTGTCGTCATCCATCAGTCCATAGACTGCACCATTGATATCCAAGTGGTGCTCACGGTAACCAGTAATGCTGTTGAGGGACAAATAGCTAAGGCTATTGCTACCTAAGCCATTGGTTATGCTGCCACTGTAACCTAATGTGCTGCTTATAGTCTCAACGGTAGAACGACCAATATCCTTACTTCGCTGTGTTGTAACCACACCCAGAGCACTTTGTTTCACTGTAAGTTGTAGCACTAATTGTTTTAATTGTAGGGTTAACTGGACGTCCTCTGAAAGAATGATAGTTTTATGATCAGTAAAAACCTGATCGCTAATTTTCTCCAGCAATGCCAAGGTTTCAACTGATAATTTGGCTCCCTTTTCAGGTTGCTCAAAATATATCTGCTTGACCTTTAATTTATCATTATCCAATTGAAGCAATGCGGTACCAATAGGTTGATCGGCACTTTGCCCTATATTCTTTTCAAAATGTAATAACAGAGGTACATTCATCCCCTCGCTTAAGGCATGTGCAAAGGCTTGTGGAATAACCACACCATCAATACTTACCATACCTTGCTTAGCCGAAGATGCAGCATTAAATGTCACGAAAAAAAGAGAAGCGACAACGATGGCAGTATATTTCTGGTAAAATTTAAATGTCACATACCCACCATAAGTTATAGCCAATAATGGTCACCAACACTACTTTGTGGCTACTTAGCTGCTGTCATTACTTGGTTGTGCCAAATAGTCACATAACTTTTATCATTGTTGACATCCACAAATTTGAAACTTTGGCTATTGCCTGGTAGCACAAAATAGGTTTCTTTACAGGGTTCAGTTTTACTTTTATCCAGACAAGTCCCGTATGCATCAACTTGATATGATGCATTTCCATTATTAGTTATTTTTCCGTTAGCAAATTGATGAGAAAATTTCTCTTTACGTGGTGACACAATAAGAAGGGTACCTAGAGTAATAGATGTAGTTAACGTGGCACTTTTATCAGCAGAATAGGAGTTATCATTTTTTAATGAGTCTTCAGTCCAAATCAATCGATAATAACGTTCAATATCATCTTGTGGGCCGTTATATATAAAAGAAACTATTTTTTCCGTCCCGGCTGGTAACACTAAATTGGCTGGAGTAAAAAGTATTTCATTTTTACTTTCCATATCAATGGGTAACCCAGAAGGTAATGGACTGGAGATTCGTTCAACAGCGACATGAACAAATCTACCTTCATCACTTTTATTTTTAATTTCTTTAGTGACTTTATTTATATTAGTGGGAATAAATACATTGATTTCACCAACATCAAGAGCATAAGCCCCACAAGAATGAATAAGAGTCAAACCAGATAATACTGTTGATAACCTCATTACAACCACCTGAAATATAATGATGAAATGAAAATAACTTTACTGACAGGCTAATTTAAATTATCGCCCAATTGCGCCTTAACATTTAAAATCAGAGATTAAAATTTGATAATTAAATATTAATTCTATAAAAGTCCAGCATTCGGGTGATTAGCATTTTCTAACCAACCGAATACTGAACAATAGGAAACCGGAAAAATTACCGATTTAATTTACGTTATTTTATGCTGGAACAGTCCAGGTAGCGGTGAACTGAACACCAATATTACCGCTCCACGTTGTATTTGGTAAAGCATTAGGGTTTGCAATTACATTCGTGCCATCAGCTGAAAAACTTGCAACGCTGAATACAAACTTATCGCCCGCAGCGGTAACACCATTATTCAGCGCAGTAGAAGCCAGACCAGCAAATGCACCCGATGTTGTACCATTGCTAAAGATCGTAGTTTGCGAAGCTGTTGTCAGAGGGGTAGAATTATACGCAACCCCAATTTCCAGGTAAGAGCTATTCAAAGTGCTTGCCAGACGAGTCTGCCCAGTGATTGTATTTGCAGTCAGAGTAAATGCTGTAGCTGAAGCATCACCGCCCAATACAACTTCAAAAGGTGCATCAGCGGTGCTGAAGGTTGACGTTGGTGTCGTACCCACATTCTCTGTTGTAAAAGTAATCACTGGAAGGCTACCAGTAGGGTTTACTGCCAATGATGCAGAGCTTACTTTATTAGCGGTAACGTGCCAGCTTGAGGTATCTGTTTGAGTTAATGTAGCAGCATGTGCCACGTTAGTTGCTGCGAAGATCGACATAACAACCATTGCTGCAACTGCATTTTTTTTCATTGATAATTTTTTCATTTGTTAATTATTCCTATGTAGGTACACGAGGTAAAATAAAATTTTAAAGCTACAGAGAATTTTACTCAATCATCAGAATTTTTATTCTGAATGAAAGCAATAATATACAAAGAGCAACTGGATTAAAGCATAGGGTGAAATTAATATATGTAGTTAAACTCACCGTTATTCGTGGGAATTTTCATTATGTAAATTTATTGTTAAGTAGATCATAAAACCAATTAACAAATAACACCACTGCGCATTCTAATTAAGACCTTAAAATACTGATGGATTGCTAGACACTATTTACCTTCATAATATTATTAATCACAAAGTGCAGAGTGGGTAATAACCTACAGCACCAACACCCGCTAAAAGCCATTTAAAACAATAAGATAATTTAATATCAGTCTATTCAATAAAAATTGAATAAATATTATCACAAAAAAACAGGCCGTTATATTCACACTTAAAATCCACAAATAACGTAGGAATATTCACTATAATAACGAGAAAATAGTGTATTTGATTTTTGCTATTGTTGTTTCCTGCGGATTTTAATAGTCTGTGTTGGCGGTGAGTAGCCGACAAACATTGTAGTAATTTGAAATTTTATTTTAAAACCAGGAGTAGCAAAATGCGTACATTAGATATCCAAGAAGTAGAAATGGTTTCCGGTGGTGTTAACTTTGAATCACTGTTTGGCAACCTTGGCTTGGGAGTTGGCGTGATTACTTCAGGCCTGTTAGAAGCTTTCAATCTGCCGACATTGAACCTGACTAATACTTTGACCAACGTGGGTATCACCTTGGGTCAGGGTTTGAATTTGGGTATCAACGGCACCCTAGCCAAATCTTAATAAAATATTAAAAGTACGGCACAACCTGTTATGGGTTGTGCTGTTTTTTATTTATAGATACTGAGAAAATAACGTGTTATTTAGAAAAGAGGTTCTGGCCGCAAAAAACGCCCGCGATATTGGGCCGGTAGTAGTGATCAGCCCGATTCCTTTGCAATTAGTTGCCATAACAGCATTTATCGTATTCATTACCATCATTTCGTTCGCCTATTTCGCCAGCTATACCAAGAAATCCACGTTGCCCGGTTTTATTTTTCCTAAAGATGGCATTGTCAAAGTCTATGCCCCACAACCTTCTCGCGTCATTAAGCTGTTAACCACCGAAGGGGCACAAGTTAACAAAGGCGACCTGCTGTATATTCTTAACCGGGAAAGTAGCTCCCAGTTAGGCCAAACAGATATTTTGGTGCGTACTGAGTTGGAAAATCAACACAGCCGGATGACGGATAACCATATTAATCTGACAAACCAATTGTTGACGGTAGAAAATAACCTTAAAAATCAGATTGAAGAATCAGATAAAACCAAATTTATTGTCAATAAAAAAATCATTATACAAAAAAAGAAAATTGCATTATTGACGGAAAAACAAGCTCGCTTTAAAGAAATGCATAAATCGGGTTATGTCTCAAATCAGGAGCTGGATGATATCCAATTGATGGTGCTTTCTGAGCAGACGAATCTGGACACGCTCTATTTAGAACAAAAAGTGCTGGATAAACAGCGACTGGATGCCATTTCCTATAAAAATGAACAAACCGCATCCTATAAAGACCGGATTAACCAACTGGAAAATACTATTTCGGATGTCAAAAATCAGTTGGTTAGAAATGAATCTAACGAAAATAGCTATATTTACGCCCCGATATCCGGTACCGCAACCAGTATCTTATCCCAACCAGGCCAGTATGCTGATGCCAGCAAACCGCTGTTAGTGGTCATCCCAGAACATGAGCCCTTAGTGGCATTTTTATATGCCACCAGCAAAAGCGTGGGGTTTATCAAACAAAATGACAGTGTGCGCATCAGGTATAAATCATTCCCTTACGAGAAGTTTGGCCAATATACCGGCACCGTGACCCATATTTCGAAAACCGCGATGTCACTCAGTGATGCTGTCGATTTCAACATCCCGGCCAGTAGTGCTTCAGAAGGTTTATATAAAGTCACCGTCTCTCTGGACCAACAATATGTTAATACCTATGGCAATAAAACCCCGCTGGTATCCGGTATGGAAATTGACGCCGATGTGTATCTGGAAACCAGAAAACTATATGAATGGGTGCTAGACCCTCTTTACAGTATTACAGGTAAAATTTAATGAACCCCTCTTCACTGTTGAATTTTAAGTTTTCTCACAAGTTGCCGGTAATACTGCAAAATGAACATTCTGAATGTGCACTGGCCTGCCTGGCAATGGTGGCCAATTATCATCGTCATGTGATCGATCTTAATAGTTTGCGCCAGCGCTATCCAGCATCTCTCAAAGGAATGACATTAGCCAGTCTGCTCAATATTGCAAAAAAGCTGAATTTCTCTTCCCGTCCGGTTCGTCTGGAACTGGAAGAGTTAGGTGAATTGAAAACACCCTGTATTCTACATTGGGAAATGAATCATTTTGTCGTGCTTAAGTCGGTTAAAAACAACACCATAACCATCCATGATCCCGCCGTGGGTGAACGAGTATTAAGCTTTAAGGACGTGAATAATAAATTTACCGGCGTCGCCGTTGAATTATGGCCAGATAATAATTTCACCGTCAAAGATGAAAGTCGGAAAGTGACCTTTGGTTTATTGCTGGGTAAGTTGAACGGCTTCTTTTCGTTTTCCAGCAAAATAATCGTGGTGGCAATGTGCATTGAAGTGCTGGTGTTGTTATCACCGTTCTATTTGCAATGGACTATAGACAATGTCATTGTTTCTGGGGATAGGAATTTATTACTGACGCTGGCGCTCGGCTTTGCCATGCTGGCAATATTGCAATCAGCGCTCACCGCTGCCCGCTCCTATGCGTTGATCTACATGAACACCTCAATCAGTATCCAATGGCTAAATAATATTTTTGCCCATTTGATTAATTTGCCGGTGCAATATTTTGAAAGCCGCCATGTTGGTGATGTGGTTTCCCGCTTTGATTCGGTCAACGAGATACAAAGAACACTCACGTCCTCTTTGATGACGGCAGTGATTGATGGCGTGATGACGCTGGTTATCATTGTTGTCATGTATGTGTACAGTCCGCTGTTGGCACTGGTTTCCGTCGCCACCATGCTTATTTATTGCTTAACCCGAATTTTATTATTCCGCACCTTAAAACACGCGACAGAAGAGCAGATTGTCTTTCAGGCCAAACAGAAAAGCCACCTGCTGGAAAGTATCCGAGGTGCCAAAACCATCAAGCTATTTCAGCACCAGGAAATACGGCGCAGGAACTGGTTGACTTTATTGGTTGAACAAATCAATGCCGGTTTAAAAGTACAAAAGATCCAACTCTCATATCAAACCGCTAATGGCCTTTTTTTCAGCGTCGAAAATATCATTATTATTTATCTTGGTGCATCGGCAGTATTGGGTGGTGTATTTTCGGTCGGTGCATTAATGGCTTTTATGTCATATAAAGCCACCTTTGGTTCACGTATTACCAAACTGATTGACTGCTATTTTGAATTGAAAATCATGAGAGTCCAAATGGATCGCTTGTCAGACATTGTTTTGGCTCAACCGGAAGAGAAAATAGATGAACTACAGCAGGAAAACCAGCAACCGCTGACCTCTATTTCATTAAGAAATGTGGATTACCGTTACGCCGAGGGCGAGCCATGGGTATTGCAACAGCTTAACCTGGATATTACCGCTGGAGAATCCATTGCCATCGTCGGAGCATCCGGCTGCGGTAAAACCACATTGTTTAATATTTTATTAGGTATTTTACCTATCAATTCCGGTGAAATTACCATCAATAATCAACCTGCCAACAATCAGGCATTAATTCAAATGCGTAAACGTAGTGGTGTCGTTACCCAGAATGACCATCTATTTACCGGCTCGATTTTGGATAATATCTCATTCTTTGCGACAGAGTGTGACCGCCTTCATGCAATGAATTGCGCCAATGTCGCGGCAGTGCATCAGGATATTATAAAAATGCCGATGCAATACGAAACTCTGGTCGGCGATATGGGTTCCGCGCTATCTGGCGGGCAACAACAAAGGATCTTGCTGGCAAGAGCGTTATACCGCCGCCCGGAAATCCTGTTTATGGATGAAGCCACTAGCAGTTTGGATGTCCATATTGAACGGCAGGTCAGCGCAGCAGTTAAGAGTTTGAATATTACCAAAATATTTATCGCACATCGCCCGGAAACCATCTATAGCGCCAGCAGGGTCATTGTGATTAAAGAAGGAAAGATATTTATGGATTTACGTACCGATAGCCTGAGTCCAGAGCAATATCAAAGTCTATTAAGAGATTATTTTGTCGGAAATACCGCCGTAGTCTAAACCACGGTTAGGGCTGGCAATAGTTATTCGTGATTCGAGGTCACTACCATAATAAAAAAACCCACCGCGAAGGTGGGTTTAGAGTGGATCCAATGACTTTTATTTGACGGTATAATCAACGGCCAGATTAAAGCCCTGAACACCGTCAGCCGAATTGGTAATAACCTTACCTTCAGCATTTTTAGGTACGGTAAAGTTGCCATCAGAGATATTGGTTTTGAAGCCAGTATCCGCTGGTGCAGCAATACCATCGGTCGCGCTGCTACCCAGCAAGCGCCATTCATAGCTCACTCTATTGGTCATATCTTCGGCACTTGGGTTAGCCACGCCATTACTGTTGTCATTCCACAATTTAAACACATACGTTTCGCCAACATTCAGCTTGGTATCCCCACCAATTAAGTTAGTGGTAAACGCGGTATCCGAGCTGGCATAGATAGCAGGAACCATACCGCCCGCCAATGTCACTGGCCCTGGAGGAACGACAGTGCCGCCATCAATATTGTCGGTTACATCGTTAATCGTGATAGTTTGCCCGGTAATAGGGTCACCCGTGAGAGAAAGCTCCTGAATAACCATTTTAAAAGTGACGGTATCATAAGCGGCCCCAGGAATAACCATGGTACTAGAGCCTTCAGAGGTCGCAGTAGCGGCCACATTGGTCACCGACGTCACCTCCGTTTCAACGCCGGCTTTGACGTAATACCATCTCACCGTGGTGGTGGAATTATCTTCATCACCATCGTTATCGGTATATCGATAAGTCGCAGTGATTTTATCACCAGTAGACAGATTGTTGGCAGTATGATTACTGCTCAGTTGTACTGTATGTGGCTTGCTAGTTTGAGGTGAACTTAATACGGGGGCTGACCCCTGAATTGACCCCGTCGGTTGCGTCATTAATGCGTGGGCACCGTTAAGGGTACAGCCTGCCAGCAGCAGGGCCAATGCGATTTTCTTCAAGGCAAATCTCTGTTTCATCATTCATAGCTTCCATTGTAGGTAATAAGTCCGTGTTTCTTTAATTTAAGAACCCAAGGTAAGTTTTATTAAAATTCTTATATAATTTCAGATGGTTAATGAAATCCAACTTTCAATTTAAACCCCTGATCTCCTGCAGTTTGCCCTGAACTTGAGGCGTGGTTCACTGCAACGGTGTAATGATCGGTCGTTGCCCCGGCGATTTCATGATCAACCAGTGTTATGCCGCTTGACCCGCCGGTAGCTGAGCTATTGGTGCCATCGAGGTACCATTGGATACTCTGCAAGCTCGAAGTCACCTCTTCATCACCCTCACTCCATTTGCCGTTGCCTTGCCTGTCTGACCAAGCAATAAAACGGTAGGTTTCTCCCACTTTGAGCGGAGTGCCAGTTGCCGCGTAGTCTGTCGCGCCAGTACCTGCGGTTGGGTTATCCTTTGCCAGGAAAATACCGCCGGTAAGGTTTTCTATGCTGGAAATAGTTGAATTAAAAACGAAAGTCTGGCTATTACTCACCCCATAAACCCCCATATCGCTACTAATAGTAAAGTTACCCGCTAGCGTACTAACCAATTCAAGAATGTGATAATTCACCCCATCACGTACTTCAGTGCGATCATCCTTAATGCGCAAACAGGGCTCAACCTTCCCGGCAGCATTGAGCGGACACTGGTTGGCATTCACCAGTTCAATGGGGGTGCGGGCGAGACTCTTCACCAGCCACAGGGGTTTGGTGTCATGATCATTAATCGCCAACCCATTGTGATCCTCCAGATAACTGACCAGACGGATAACATCAGAGTCATGTCCGCTGGCAGTCACAGCATTGCTCCCCTCAACCTGCAAACGCCCCTGCCGACGTTGTCCAACTTGGATTTCAATCGTATTGGTGGTAACTCGATGGTTTTTCTGGTCTTCCAGACTGAGGGCTAATTGATAGCGGTTGCTGGCACCAGCAACCGAACTCCAAGCGGGCAAGGTGATTTGCCAGCCCTGTGGATTATGGCTTCCGGCGGTCGCCAATAGTTGTAGGGGCAACAGATCACCTAGCCAGATCAAGTCTATAATCGGATATTTGGATTTAACCAATGGCCGCAAAATATAGCTCTCTCCTTCCATCAAGCTATCGGGAACGGCGGCAAGATCGGCAAATAAAACCTGTTTTTCTTTATATTCCAGAACGATGTCATTATTGCGATCGACCAGATCGTATCTACTGCCTTTTAGGCTACGCAGTTGGTTCACATTGTCCGGGTCGAGTTGAGCGCTGAGTGGGCTACCAAATTGATAGCGAAATGCCACATCAATTTGGGTATCTTTTTTACCTTGCTGCCCATATTTATGTTTCGCGCCCAGAGTAACCAGAGGTACCGGGGTGTAATCAATGCCGAGTGTCAGCGCTCGTGGATCTTTTTGCCGATGACTTTTGCCAAATAACGCGACTTCATCGCCAAAATAGTGTTCATAAACAGCAGACACGCCTAATTGTGGATAAGCAGGTAAATATCCCTGACTGCGCAGATCGTAGCCCTTGGCCGGGCGCTCTAAATAGTCATCAAAATCTGGGGAGTCTTTCCAATGGGATAATGGATGATAATAATTGGCGGAAAATTTCAGATAATCAGCACGGGCTTCAGCTCCAATACCGGCGCGATTATGGCCGCGACTAAAATCATGATCGATAAAAACGTTGTAACCCAATAATCCGTTCAGAGAGGGTAATTCAATTCGATGCCCCAGCCCGAAATTACCAATTTTACGATTATCCTGATGGTGAATATTTATTTGCGAAAATAGCAGATATTGTTCACTGTCATACCACGGCGTAAATAATGAGGCCGTGCTACGATTCAGATTACCTTTATTATCCATCGACAGATTGACTTGCGCCTGACCAAAACGGCCTAATAAATCCTGCGCCTGTTGTTGCAGCGGAGAAATAATTTTTTCTTTGGCCCACTGAGTCGTTTTTGATTGTGCTTTATCTCGATTTAACGTATTCCAATCCTGTCCCCCTAGATTTTTCCCCCAGTCGGCAAATTGTTGATCTGATATAGGTTTTGCCCCAGATGTTTCGGCCATTATTGCCATGTCTGGTAGCTTGGGCATATCATGACCCGGTTTATTTATGAGTGTACCGCCGATTTCATTTTCCATCGCCAATACGTGTATTGATGTCAATCCAATAAACGAGAAGCTGAACCCGATAATTAAGGTTGTGATTGTCGAAGATTTAATTCGAGTCAAAATACCACCTTGTATCATGACCCGGCCCCGTTAATTGTCTGACTAAACATCACGTCAGTAAACGCAGCCTTGTAACTTGCATCGAGATCACTTCCTATACTTGCCTGTACTGATACTTGCCCAGCTTTATCACTTTTTAACTGTATATCGGCCTGACCCAAAGTATTAGTGGTAATTATTTGTTTAGTTGAATCAAAAACAGCCGAGCCTGACAAAATAGTGAATGTTACTTCACGTTTCGACAACGGATTATTGTTAATATCAGTCACTGTTGCTCTGATGCTATTAATGCTCTTATTATCAGCAACGGCACCATTGACCAGTGCTTTGATAGTTATTTTCGCCAGTTTTTTATTGCCATCCGCTTTAAATTCCAGTTCTGTGGAATCCGTGGAACCGGAATATGGCACCCTGCCCTTGAGGGTAATCTCACCGGCTCGGGTACTGGTCAATTTCACAATAAGCTCCCCATTAGCATCGGTTTGCGGCGGCGCGACAAGCGTCACACCATTGCTTACTTCAAATTCGACCGGCTCATTGGCTAGAACATTTGCCTGACTGTCCGTTACCTTGACCTCAACCGTATTTTCAGCTTTGCCATTGGCAATGACATAGTTATGGGTGGTGTTAAACAGAATGGTTGCCGTACTTCGATCGGCGATAAAGGAAGCCCAAAGCTGGCGCTCTTGTTCGTTGAAACGCGCCGTAACACGCGTCTGGCCGGCTTTTAAATTGCTAAAACTGGCGGTAATAGAACCGTATTCATCCGTCATTAATGGTGAAGTGATCTGCCCGCCGCTAACATTGAATATTACCGATTGTCCCGCTATGGGTTCACCATTGTTAGGGTTGATCACTTTCGCCAGCAACTGATTAGTCTGTTTACCATCAGCAGGCATGCCATCCCGAATCATCAGTAATTCCTGCAGTTCCATGGCAGTCACTTTGACCCGATACTGATTTTGCAATCTCACGGTATTACTCTTTGGCAGGCCCGATGCTGATGACACATTGATGTCTGCACTGGCCACCAGCAATAACTCTTTTTCGCTAAAGGTTGTCGCCAAAGGCTGTGCTAATTGTTGTTCAGTCAACGGCATGCCACTGTCATCCAGCCATTGCAGGTGTGGATTTTTCAATACCAGCGCCGACATTTCATCGCCATCATCATCGTGATAGTTCAACCCATCCGTTTCTGGTGAGAGAGTGAACATATCAGGCGCTAATTGCTGGTTCAGTTTCTGCTCATTCAGTAAACGGGTTTGACCATCAGGTAATAGCACCGAAATCTCACCCGAAACACTGGGCGCATGACCATAAATTTTATCTGTCGTGCCAGTTATCTCCGCATGCACGACAGACATACCGAACAACAATAAACAAGCGACCAGCAGTGTGCTGATATAATACGGCCATAATGCTGTATAATATTTCTTAGCCATTCGCATAACAGCGCCAGATCCTCTGAATAAAAATGACAGTCCCCATTAGAGTATGGATATTTACTAATGAATACTGTCAGATAATTATTTATTGGATGTAGTAAAATTCGTTATCTTTGATATAAAAGCTCCATAATTCACAGAATAAATGCCAACATCTACAAGAAGATATTTAAAGCATCAAATCAAAAAACATTGAAACATGACATAAATATAGAATTAAACACCGGTGACTTTATCCGTTCGAGAATTAAACCATGATCTTTCACTTAGAAGGGGGTTCCTTTTAAGGGATTTACCAGAAAATTTTTCTGGCGATAAATGATCATGATTATCCAGTGTTATTTTTGCTAGTCTCAGTGTCTCGAACTCCCTGTAACGAATAGTGTGCTTACTGGAGCCAATGGCATGGCGCATCTTTTTTTTCCACTGCTCAATTTCACCATAAAAAATATTTTTATCATTGGGCTTAGTAATATTTAAAGCATTAAGGATATTCTTTACATGCTTACTTTTATCTACCATCTGCTTTATTGTTGGGTCGACAACTAATTGATAGCCATCAATATCAAATACGGCAACATAATGATCCATTGGCACATCATCATTGCCTTTTTTTTCCCAATAGAGTAACAATAGAAATGTCAGCTTGACATTCTCTTTTTTAAACAACTGATATATATAGGTACATGCTGAATAACATTGGTCTTTTGGGTTTTTTGAGGCTGCCACAATATTATTGTTATTATTAATCTTCCTTCTTATTGTCTCTATATCATTATAGACACGTGTATACTGATTCGTTTTTTTTCTCACAGTTTATATCCTCTGGTGAAGGCATGATTTTATTTATAATATGATTGTATTTTCAGGTGATGCTAAAAAAATCAATTTTTCAGTTTCTGTTCCGTTGCCTGTACCGAGCAGGCAGGATCTAAGACATCAGGACTAATGCAGAATTGCAGTGCCACATATTTGGCAATTAATGCGCTCAGGCTTTGTTCGGTCTGCTTTATCAACGCTGGGCTGATAGCCTCTCCCGCAACAATGTGTTGTTCCAACTTACCCAACATGGCTTCCGCCGGTAAGCCGCCATTGTGCAAATCTTGGCGTAATTGATAAACCGTCGTTTTCAACTCAGAAATCGTCATAAACTGATTGCGGTTTTTCTCTGACATCAGTAATCGTTGCTCAAGGCGATCAATGTCACTATTCAGTTTTAGCCAGCGATCCAGCGGCAATGCCCCCCCCGCTTTTTCCTGCATCCTGCGCTGCCAAAGTTCCGATGCCGAATTATCAGGGTAGATGCGATTTAATTGCCGAGCCATTTGCTCTCCCTGTATCCAGGGAAATTGGGGTGGCAATTCGGACAACCAGTTAAGCTGTTGTTTTATATCGTTAACAATAGATGACTGCTCTTTTTGCCACTGTGACGAAGTGGCGGCAGGCCAGGCTGTCGCGGTAAATGAGTGATATTGACGTAACGCATTGATTGGTGCCGTCAGTTGGTTCGTCAGGGACTGCGAATGGTAATAGTAGTAGCCCCCAGCGGTTGCAAGGGTCAGAAAAATTCCGATTAATATGCCCACCAGTGCCGATGGTATGTATTGCCACCACCATCCCGCCGGTGTTTTCAACCCCACACTCGGTAGCAACACCTCTGTCGTGTCAGGTGCCGTGCGCACCGAAGCTGTGAGGTTCTCACTTTGGGTTCGTGGCGTTTCCGGCAAACGCGGGGCCATCACCGAACCATGGTTCATACTGCGGCCCCGAACCTGTAAGAAATAGCGCAGATTGTTTAACGGATCCTGCGTCCGAGCCTGTAGAAGATGGGCCTGTTGGCACAACAATGCCATCGCTCCCTCCACTCGCTGTATCAACGGGATATACTCAATGCCTTCGGGCAGAATGTAGATTAGGCTGCCCACATGCGTATTAAACCATTCCAGTATCCCCTGCCGTTGATGTACCGCGTTGATTGGCGGCCAGCAACGAGCACCTGTTGGGCCTAACGCCTCGGCCAATAAGTCGATGGCTTGTGCCAGCCCCTGCCAGCCATGCTGTTTGGTATTTATCAGGCAAAACCACACGCCACTTTGCAAATCATAACCATATTGCTGAAATAGCTGATGGCAGCGATTCTCCAATGCTGGCCAATCCAGATTGACGTTATGGCTGCTATTAAGTTTGTTCAACTCGCTACTCAATAACAAAAAGTTTTTGCTGTATCGAGGGTCATGACAGTTCATTTTTAATGCTGCCAGATTAATAGTATTTTTCATTTCACACTCTCCAGCATTGATCTCAGATTGGGCAAAATCGTTCGGGCTAATAACATGCAGCCACCTTCGCAGGTAACTGTGAGATTTTGCCTTTCAACGGGGTCGGAAGCTGCTGTTCAGACTGTTTTGCCTGCAACTGGCGGCGTTGTTGATCCAGTTCATTTTGCTGATGAATTAATGCATTCCATTGTTGCCAATTGTGTTGGATCGCGCTTTGGTCGCCGATTTTATAGCGCACCATGATGCTTTTTATCCCTAAGTCGGCAAGCGTTGATAAATCTGTCGGGAAGTCATTCGGTTGGAAAATGTGTTCACCTTGAGAAAAATCATCAAGGAAATCAGGCCAGGCACCTTCTCCTGAGTAGTTATAGCGGATGTCGAAACCAGGAAACTTTATCACCAGAGTAACCTGACGGCACTGCGCCGGTTGCCAGCTAAATTCATCGCTATCACTGAAATTCATGCTGTCCAGTGTTTTACTGTTCCCGTTGCATGTTAACGTTACGCTACTGCCGATCGGCATTAAACGCGCACCGCCTGGAATGGTGGCTGGCTGACTGGATAAATGAATATTCAGGGGCTGGCTACCAAGCGCCTCACGTTGCTGGTTAACTATCTTCTGTTGGGCATCCAGTTGATCTAATTGATCCTGCACAAGTGTGGTTTTACGTTCCGGCATCACCAGCACATCATCTGGTCGCAGTTCATGATTAACCAGTCGTAAAAACGCCGGAGTCAGAGCCACTGATTGCCCCTGAAACTCACCGGCTCTGGCTCCTTTGCCATCAATTAACAGTAGGCTTTGCGCATCATTTTTCACGAAATCAGCTAGATATTGGCTAGTTAGCACCTGTTGTTGGTTGTAGCTTTGCTGGCTATTTTTATCCATCGGCCACAGCACTTGAGACTGCCAGCGATCCTGAAGCCAACAACTGGAATAGGCTAATGCGTGCCTGACCAAGAGACGCCCGTCAGTTTGATACAAAGCCCAAACTGCATTGATGGCAAAGTCGTCACCCGGTGAGCTCATACTTTTTTGCAATAATGCAAAATTGCTATCAATCTGCAGTAAAGGATTATTCCCGCCTTTATCTTCCTGAGTAAATAAACCGCGGGTCAAAATATTACTGCTATCTGGCGCTGCCATAGCATCAGCCACAGCGGCGCTCAGGCTATCTCGCCATGTCAACCAATTGGCAATCTGAGTATCTGTCGCCTTCTGGCTCCGTACCTGTTTGTCCACCCCCAGCAACGCATCAAGTTTGTCCTGCAAATTCTGGTTTAGCTGGCTGACTTGTTGAATGAGCGTCGCGGCATTCGCTAATTCGCCCAGTTCGATCAAACGACGTAGTTCTTGCAACCAGGGCTGAGCATGTTGAGTATCAATATTAGTCAGTTCATCATGTACTCGTTGTGCCAAACGCATTGCCGGGCTGTTGCCCTGATCAGTAGCCAACAATAATTTTTGCCAGCTATCACTGGTCAGATCTGAAAAATCCTCTTTTCCACCCGCGAGCACCAGAGCCAGCCAAACGCTCTGCCGTTGGCTTATCCAATACGAATAGAAACTTGCCAATGAAGATTTTATTTTTTCTTTATCAATAACTTGCGTAATCATAGCGATATCCGCATTGATTACACTATTCCCCGCGAGTGTCCATATCCCCTCAATTCTTGCCTTGCTCTTACCGCTATTTACCCCAAAATCCTCCATGGTGACTGCGGTCAGACGTTCATCAGGTGCCAGCAACCAATGCCACTGAGTACTATTAATCAATTGCACCAATAATGCCTGCTGCGCCGCTATTTGACTGGCACCAGACGGCTGCTGGATCAGCGCCCGTTGTAACGCAATCTCCTGCTCGTAGGGCAATGGCGATTTAGCACCGTTCATGTTTAATAACGGCAATCCGGGCGGATAAGCGAATAAAGCGACTAGCGGTTGCCCCTCCAACATCGCTTGTTTCTGTTTGATACTTTGCGCGAGATGACGGATTAGCTGACGTTGCTCTATCGGATCAGATTGATAAAAATGCTCGCGGAAGCCTGACAATATTGCGTCTATATCGATGGGCTGTCGTGGAATATGCTCAAGTAATTGGGCATTGAGTTGTTTATGTCGGACGTTCAGCAATGGAATAAACGGAAGGTAAACCCATTTTTTTTCATAATGTTGTTCATTACGTTGCAAAGCACTAACCCATTGCGCTGGGGTGATTTCAGCAGAGGGTACACCAACCAGTGTCGCGCTTTTCCAACCGCTAATCCCCAGCAACAGTACGCAGGTTGCATAAAAACAGGTCCTGCCCCAATGCTGATAATAACGGCGCCACACACCAACGGCTTCAATCTGGCGATTATGGCTCATGGCTGGCAAGTGCTGAGTGATTAAGTCATGCAGAAACAACGATTGACGCTTAATACTGTTTTTGCTTATCGGCTCACTGGCAGTAAACCACACCGCTCCCAAGCTACCTTGCTCAAAATAAGCATCCGGCTCGCACAATGCGGCCAAATAGCCCTGCAATGCAGGCTGTAATGCGGCAATCTGTTCCGGGAAATCCAACAGTGGCAGTAATGCTGCCGTCGGGGCATTTCTCGCTAACATACTCATTCGAGCTAGCCCCAGCCCCTCATTCAGCAGAGCAAACATCGGGTCCAGCAACGCGGGATCGCTGCCATCAATCACCGGAGGTATGGGCCAGTAATGACCTAAGGCCTGCTGCCGCTGCTGTGGGGAAAGTGCTTGTGCCCATTGGCTAAAACCCGGTATTTCATCACAACAGGTGATCATCACATACAATGGCAATCGTTGTTTCACCTCATTGATCAGCGGTTCGATTTGCGTACGGATCCTGCGGGCATCCAGATGTAGGGCCACACTGTCTTGCTGCAACAGGTCGCGGACAGAAACACAGATGATGATCCCAGAAGGGGGTGGCAAGCGTTTACACCAACGGGTTAATCTCAGCCACCCACGGCCAAAAATCGGCGATTTATCAAGAAAATGACTTGAAATATCGAGAACAGCCAGAGAACGATAAAACCACCAGCGTAAGGTTCTGGTCGGTACTACCAGTGTATTTTCCGGTTCATGGGAAAACATGGGCAGCCCAGCACCTGCCAGCAGCGTACTCTTTCCGCATCGCTTGCCTGTAATGATATACCACGGTAATGGTTTTTTCCGTCGGTGGATACGCCGAATAACCACTGCACCGGCCTTCCAATGTTGGAATAATACATATTCCATTCTGGATAAACGAAAACGGCCAAACAGTCGTGTTATTGCACCATTATGGTAGCTTTGGAATAAATATAATCCGAACAGCCTTAATGCGATAATAACAATAGCAATGATCAACAACAGTAGAAATGCAATTGGAGCTGGCCAGTTTTGCCATGTGGTTATTATCAAACAAATAACCAATAGCAGGCACAGTAAAATTGACCAAAGGGCAAAAACGAGTAATTTTTTCAACATAAAATAAATCAGGTCAGAAAGACCATCCCTGCGATAAACATAACGGCATAAAGAGCAACGACACCTAAGGCCGCAGCCCATTTATTCTCAAAAAACCGTCGTAGATAAGAAGATTCAACGATTTTATTGCCTGAATCTATCGGTGTTAACAATGCCTGATTTGGCCAAACCTGCCATTCAACTGGTAGATTCTGCCTTTCTTGCGTCACGCGTTCTGCTAATAATATATTATCGGGCTGGGTATATTTACCATTGAACCCCATTAACAGGCAGAATAAATAAACCAAACGCAACGGATAATTATCTTTATCAATGCTGTCTAATCGACTAAAAAAAACTTCACCGCCGATAGCTGTTTGGAATAATTGACCTTGCAGTAATGCACTACGCCATTGCTTAACCCAAGGTAACGATGAACAAAGGACTCGCTCATCAAACCACACCACAACAGCGAATAAGGCATTATCACAATCATCAATATCATTGTACTGTTCAGCCGCCAAGGCAGCCTGCTCAAATAAACTCATGCTTTGCTGACGAAAACTTTCATAATCACTGTATTGCTGAGGGTAAAGATAAAACTCGGTCGCAAACCGCCAAATAGGTAAATAGCATTCAACCAGCCTCATCATGAAGCCACCATAAATATGATTTGTACCTGAAGATCCTCAGGAGCATCGGCCCAATAAAATGCCACACTTTTATGCTGCTCTATTTTCTGCCACAGTTCACCGTCACGTTTGACACTGAAATAATACGAATCACTGCGATTAGGCACACCACGGGGAACCTGAGCACAGAGATTTGTACCAACGCCGGGTAATGCGTGTTGAATTAATGATTCTATATTTTGGCGTGAGGCCAGCTTAATATTATGGCTGTTTTCCGCTAGCAACTTGCTCTCAACGAACTCTCGCGAACGTAGCAACAATAATATCGAGTCAGACTGACGGCTTTGGTTGACATCAAATTCGGTAGAAAATATACCGCTCTGATCATTTTCTAGAGTAATATAAATATTGTCCTCTAGTACTAGGCTATTAAGTAGTGCTACCAATGTTTGGCGTAAACTTTCAAAACACGGGATCAACTGCTGGTGGTCGTAATCAAGTACCGTGTTGCCACCATGACGCCATTCTCCTAAAAATGAACATTCATCATTAAATGAAGATAGGTCGCCGACCAATTGGCGTAGTACGCAATACATTTGCCAAGGGTGGATCTGACGCGCCTGACAATAACTATGTAACAGTGGCAGCGTACGATTTAGCGAACGCATGACCAATAACTGCATCATTTGATCACTGCGTTCATTATCGCTGACCAGTCGTTCCGGGCGTTTATATTCTTCCAGCTTGCTGGCTCTATTACTTAACTCGAAATAGATCGCGTCAACTACGCGCCCAAGCATTGGCGTGCTGTAGAGTGTCAGCGCAGGAGGGGAGTAACGGTTGTCCAGCACCACACCGTCATTTTCAAAGCGTAAACGCGCCAGAGGAATGCATTCGCAATCAACAGCATCATCACGCTCAATATCCCATAAAACACGCACGTTGTAGCAAATATGAGGAACAGCGGCCTCCGGGCCATTGTCATAGATATCCTTCATAATCACTTCATCACCGGCGGTAATCCAACGCGTGGTGACACGATCGTTATCGCGGGCTAATACAGAGACATTATTATGACCGGGATCGAGTCTACGCAGCGCTAACCACAGAGTGAAGGGTTGGTCGCGCTGTTTCCACGCATCGCGAAAGTTGCGTTTTTCAATCTGGCAATTTCCGGGAAAAACCAGATAATTTCCGCCAGGCATAACGAAACGCATTGTCTCAATATTGACGATAAAATCCGTCAGCGCCTCTTGGTTCAACTCCCACGTCAACACACCATAATTGTAGGGCTGCGCCATACTGAGCTGTTGAGTCTGCAACCATTCATGGTGTAGATCCAGAGATTGTAAATGTTGCGGCTGTAAATAAAGCCCGGAATACCAATGGATCTGCTGCTGCTCTAAGTACATATTATTGCACTTCCTTTAAGGTTGGCTGATCGTGTTTCTGGGCAACGATACTTTCACTGCCGAGCGTGACATAAGCATTAAGTGGTACCAGTTGTGCCACCCATATTTTATTCGGCCAACCTTGGGCTGTAAGCGTCATTGGAATGGTAAAGCGGGCAATGTGCCGACTGTCGGGAAACGGGAAATAACCCGCAACCAGAGCGAGATAGCGAGTATTCTCTGCCCGATCAATATGCAAGGTGTTTTGCTGTCCAGGCATCACGACATACCGATCTAACTGTAAAATGTCAGCTTCACTGCCGGTACCCGCAAACATTGATTTTAGTTGCACCGGGTTTTTGAGTAATTTATCCAACGCGGCAGCGTTACCGGCTTGAATAACCAGAATGGAACTGCTATTTGCCAAACCATTCCACGTGTTTAAACCCGGTTGTGCGGTCAACTGGATTGTAATGGCACTTTTTGCAAATGGTTGCGCCACTGTATCAATGGCTTGTTGGCGCTGTTTGGGATCCTGATGACTGCACCCCGTTAACATGAACACCAACATGGCGAATGGCCAAAAAGCTTTCATGGTAACCCCGGCCCCTTTAAGATTTTATTGATCTCTTGTAAGCTGCTGTCGTCACGTAGCATCTCCTCCAACCACTCCGTTAAGGTCATTCCTGCCCAGCGAGCCGCACGTTCCATCAAAAAAGGCACCGGGCTGGAAGGCTCACTTTGACGAAAAAAATGCGCGATCGTTAGCATTTGGCTGATAGCTAAATCCCGCGACATTTCCTGCTTTTTTGCATCACTCAACAAATGTTCAGCAGAAAGTTCAGGCTTTTCAGTCCCTTGATTCAGTACGTTTAATGACATAATTTCTTCATAGTTAGGCATGATGCGGTCACCGATACGTTTTAGAAACTCGTCGAGCTCATCGATCGTCTGATAGGTTGTATTAAAAGGCTGGCTGTCGGTGTGCGTCTGCAAGTCCACATAACATTGCGTCAATTTGATCAATTCAATCAGGCAATGCCCCAGCACATCCATCACATCAGAAAGCTGCATTGATGGAACGGTTAGCGCCCAGCGATTAAAGCTTTCCATTGAATAATCGCCGCTCTGTAACAGCACATTGCGCTGCTCGCTATCCATCGCGACCTGATGTTCAAAAGCCAGCACTTTTTGCCAATATTCAGCACTACTCTCTGTTTGCCCTAACAAAGGTAATTGAGTCAGAATCTGGCTCAGTTGCCGGTCAAGCCAATCCATTTTCCCCTGCCGGAT